>CAMBTV010000022.1 GCA_945870835.1 Chitinophaga pinensis | reverse complement strand
TGGTTAAAATTGGGGTTTAAGCCTGCCAGAGGCGCAGTTTGCGCATATATTGTAGTAAATGCTTTGTAATGAATGGCATTTGTATTAGAAAATAAATAAATATTATACTTGTTTTTGATTTGACTGAGCCACTCTAGGCGCTCTGCTGGAAAATCCAGTAACATGGCATTCCATGCGGTTTCTATTTGACCATTAGTTAGGGTTAATCCGGTTGTTTCCCGCAATTTATTGTAAAAATCTTCTGGTTCTATCGCGCCCACTTCTAACTGCTCAAATAATGGATTTGCGTGATGCTGGGTATACAAGTCATTAAAGTTTGCAATACCCAAATTTTCAAATGCCTTTCGCGTTAATTGATAATCGAGATTGATTAAAACACCGCCTAAATCAAAAATGATATTTTTTACAGGAGTAACCATGCTGCAAATTAAGCGTAATATTTTTTACAAATTGATTGCCATTGATGACCTGCGTTAAGGGTAAATATTTTACATTTGCCGCTCATGATTATTTGGGTAACCAAATTTTCAGGGCCTATAGCTCAGTTGGTTAGAGCACCTGACTCATAATCAGGGGGTCCCAGGATCATGCCCTGGTGGGCCCACAGCCGAAAGGCAAAAATTTAAAGGGTTTATGCTGTTAAAAGCGTAGACCCTTTTTAATTGGAGGCGAAGGGGTGGAATTGCTTATCGACCTAAAAGACCAGCTTCTTTTTGTACTTTTTTTTGAAAAAATATCAGAGATAATACTGAAGAGTAACAAAGGGATATATGTATATATTGACAAGACTGGCAAAATTAAAAATGGCAGTGCTAACAAATTTCCTTGAGTTGAATAAATCAGTCCTATTACTGTTAATGTTAAAAAAATAGATACAATAATTAACCAATTCTTTCTAGTCTCTTTGTGCAAAACAGTAACCGAATTAATATCATTAATTGCAATTTTTTTGATTGGACCTAACTTACTTTTACTGATTAAGCTGATGCTATCATTTGAAACATGATAAAGTTGTCCTGATATTTTTTCATTGCTTTTCCCAAATTGAATAGATAAATAACATCCAAGTCTATAAGTAAAATGCTTGTCTATTCTTGTAGCTATCAAAGAGGTATCTTTATTGCGGATTTTAATTGAGTAAGCAGAAAAAGAATCATTTGTGCAAAACAACAATAAAATAATAATAAGTACCCTTGATAAATGAAGCATATATTATTTTTGAAAGATATAAATTACTGTTTCTTAATATTCTTAATCTCTTTCAAATCAGCAATATCCTGGCTTCTGCCTGACGCAGTCTTGTTCTCTATGAATTCTTTTAACCCTATATACTTTACTTCAATTCCGTTTACATCTACTAGTAATTTATTTGGAAAAGCATCTTCAAATTTTACACCATCAATGGTATTCAGAATATCAATTCTAAGTGGTGGGTGTCCTATTTGTGTAACATAACCGGCTTGCATAAAATCAGATTTTGTTAATCCTAAACTTTCTAATCCGAATTCTTTTATGGCAAGTAATAATTTTTCAGCATTTGTTTCTGAACTATTAATCCAAATATCTAAATCACCTGTATGTCTTGGTTTACCATGAAATGCTAGTGCGTATCCACCAACCACCATATAATCAACTTGATGTTTATTAAGGAGTTTAACAAAGTCTTCGAAATCTTGGGCTAATGTCATGCCTTCAATTTTCTTCTTACTACATGCGTTTTATCCATTCTAGTAGTTGTAAGATCTACTGTTTGTGATATTAAAAATGTCACCGCTTCAAGCCTTTTTATCAAAGGTTGTGCTAACCAATAATTCAAATCATTCATTTTTTCATCCAATGACTTAAGTGGTGCTTTATGTAAAACTGGTGCAATATTCATATTCGGAATTGACTATAAAGTTACTTAAAATAAGGCGTTTTTAAGTGCTAAATCCCGGACAGGTTCCGAGCCAGGTTTTCACTAAAAACGGGTTAAAATAGGTGAAATATGAGAAATCCTATATACTCATTATCTTCTATCCTATTGATTATCAATAAAAGAAAAGGTATGGGATACCACCAGAAACCCTTATAATCAGGAGGCCGTAGGATTAATCCGCCAGAAGCGCACCACGGAGGGCAGTGTGAGTGTGGAGATAGAGTGTGAAGGAAGAAGATGTCCTCACGCCCTTGTGCGCTGAAAGCGAACCACAAAAGACAGTGTGAGTGTTGAGATTGAGTGTGAGGATTAACTTCACGCTCGGCTTCAAACTCACACTTTTTTATTCTACTTGAATAAAAACGGTCACAGGATCATTGCGCCAGAGGATCACCACTTCGAAATCAACCACTTATGATTTTTTCATAGGTGGTTTTTATTTTTCGGCCAAGTTAGGGCTAGTTTTTGTGTTTTTAGAGGGAAAACCGGGGTGAATGGAGATCAAGGGGTAGAAAACTAATAACAATAGTTTGTACGGCATTTTTCCGTACATTTGTAAAAATAATCACAATGAGTAATTCAGCAACATTAACACAAACTCGATTTGACGTGAGATTGCCAAGAGAGCAAAAGGAAGTTATTGAATTAGCCGCTACACTTAGTGGTTTTAAATCAAAATCTGAATTCATAGTTCATACCTTATTCAAAGAGGCAACTTCGATAGTTGAAAAGCATACTCAAATTATAGCCTCGGAAAAAGATCAAAAACTATTTTTTGATGCTATTATCAACCCTCCTAAGCCGAATAAAAATTTGCTTAAGGCTGCAAAGAATTATAACAAATTAGTTGCTAGTAAATGAACTATATAACAACACTTTTGTCAACAAAACATAGTAGAGAAAATTTTACTTGTGGCAAAGACATGTTGGATAATTACCTTCATTTGCAAGCAAAACAAGATGTTAAGCGAAAATTAACTGCTTGTTTTATTCTTTCTGATAATGAGGTAACCGTGAAAGGCTATTATACTTTATCTAACACATCCGTGAATAGAGATTTTCTTCCTGAAAGTATTATAAAAAAACTACCACCTTCCTATAAGTTATTGCCGGCAACCTTATTAGGTCGTTTGGCTGTTGATATTAATTATAAAGGACAAGGCGTTGGGACAAATTTATTAATGGATGCATTAAAAAGAAGTTGCCTAAATTCATTACAAATTGCATCAATGGCAGTAATTGTTGACCCACTTGATAACGAAGCAATAGCATTTTACAATCATTTTGGTTTTATTGAATTACCAGATAGTGGTAAGATGTTTTTACCTATGTCTCAATTAGAACAAATTTTTATTGGTTAAAACTGTTGTATCAAATTCAGTTTGTTTTGAATATCCACGCTCGTAATCGGGGGAAATATGTATAAACGTTTCCGTTAGTGGGCTTTCGGTGTCGCTTCCTAATTGTATCGGGATAAGCTTCGCTGCTAACTTGTAAGATTCGGTCGGATTAGTTGGATAAGCTTTAAAATTAGCTCTAAAAAATTTTGCAAACCCATCCATTACAATTTCAAATCTTCTAATATCAGCAAAAATCATATTTATCCTATAAATTCTCTGAGCCGATTAACAATCATATAAGTAGCAGGTGGATAACCAAAACCTGCATGCCCATCTACCCATTCTTCAAAAGCAGGATACGCTGAAATTCTTATAAATTCTGCCCGCAGGTATGCTTTGAGTTCAGGATCACACTCGCCCATTTCCTGCCAAATTGATTTTCTGTGTTCAAACAGAAACATAATGTCTTCGAAGTCCTGACTCATCCTGCCATCGTTATTATCTTTTCGGGTAAGGCTTTTGAAAGCTTCCAGCTTGGTTGCTATAAAGTAGGAGGGCAAAAAAATTCGTATGGTATGTTGATCATCTAGAGTTAGTTGCATGGAGTGTTTAAATCCCTCTGGATACCATCTGTTCCCGAATCCCAATATATCTTTCCCCGTTGCCATTACATCTACTATTATTCCCTGAACTTTATACTGGCATATAACCCCAGATTCCACATCGTTCTGGAAACCGATGGAACGTAATTGCTCATCAATTTGAGCATAATCATGATAAGATCAAAGCTCGATGAGTATATCTACATCATCGGTAGGGCGCACCAAATCTTCGGGTATACCATTTTCGTATTCAGCATATAATGACACGGTAGCTCCGCCTACAAATACCACTTTATCTTTCAGGGGACCAAGTGCATTATAGACTGCTTTAATTCTGGTGATGTTCTGGTGATGATTCATGGAGAATACTTTTAGCGAGTATGTCTTTTGCAAATTTTATTTCTCGTCTGTTACCCACGCGCAACACATCAACCATTGCAAGCAGTTTGTATAGTTCGCTATTCTCCTTCACCGCTTTTGCTTGTTTGTTATACAATGGCTCCACAGCAAACCCCCTAACAGATCCCCCTGGTTCAGGCCAAACGTAGAATTGTTCACTGATTATTTTGTTCTTAAATGCAGGATGAGAATGCGCAGTAGGCATGCCGCTTGCAACTTGGCCTGGTTGCACCGGAAAAACATAGGCCAAACCGAATTCGAGAAATTCATATAGGGCATTACGATTTACCCGATGTTTATTATAGTCAATTAGGCCGGCTACCTGGCTTCGGTGCAATGATTCAGAAACTTCCGACTGGCTGATGTACAGCGAAATTGCCAGGTCTTTCATAAGCCAGTCCTTTTTTCCATATGATATGATGGCAAGCAGGATTACAATATCCTGCGGGCGCATTCCATTATGCTTTCTCATGAAACAAAGTTAAGGAAAATATCGCAAATCGCAATTTGCGATATTTGATATAGTATTGATAGTTAATTTGTCGGTCTTTATTAGGAAAGCCTACGCCCCTGATGATCAAAATCCAATTATACCTAATCAGTAAATTAGTTGATAATCAGTGGGTTACTGGTCAATCGAAACCGGATATGTCCTGTAAACGAAATCGAACATTGCATGCGATTGCTTAACAACAAAAGAAAAGGAATAGAATAGCACCATAACCCTGATAATCAGGGGGCCGTAGGATTATTCAGCCAGAGGCGCACCACGGGGGGCAGTGTGAGGGTGAGCGGGAGTCTGAAGGAAGAAAATGTAATTACACCCCTGTGCACTGATGGCATTGTAAACTCACTTCCACACTTTACTAATTACTCGCCTCTTCTATTTTCAAGATGACTTTTTATCGGCTGGCTTCTCTGGTTACTATTTTCACTAAAGGGTATATTTTTTACTGAAGCGATTCCTTTATAACTCATGATGGTCAGCCTTCCGTGGTTATGTAGTGTATAAATTATTATACGAAAAATGCAAACATGTATTAATAAGTAAATCAATCCGATGTGAAGTTGATTTTTGGTAACAATTTCTTAACTTATCGTTACTACTTTCTAGAGACCTTTGCAAAAATTGATAAAAATGAGAAATATTCTGTTGGCATGCATTTTTCTATTTGCGCTTAGTTGTAAAAAGGACAATTTACCTGACGAGCCGTTAGAGAATTTAGTAAATGAAGACTTGACTTCTTACCAAGAGATTGGTTCATTAGGATTAGGTGGAGTTGGGGCTGCAGAAATTACTACCTACGACCCCATTAGTAAGCGGCTTTTTGCAGTTAATAATGGAGCTACTAATAAAATAGATGTTATTGATTTATCGAATCCCGATAGAGCAACTGTTATTAACTCTATTCCACTTGCTCCGTATGGAGGCTTTGTGAACAGCTTAGATGTATATGATGGCAAATTAGCGGCAGCAATTGAATCTACCAATAAACAGGCTAATGGAAAAGTAGTCGTTTTTAATACCGCTACCCTAGCAGAAATAAAAGTGATAGAAGTGGGTGCGTTGCCTGATATGATTACTTTCACTAAGGATGGACAATATATACTCACTGCTAATGAAGGAGAACCAAATGACGCTTATACGGTAGATCCTGAGGGTACTGTTTCAATTATCAAAGTAGCTGACTATTCGGTTAGAACGATTAATTTCAGTGCTTTGGAAAGTCAATTAGCCACGCTTGCAGCAAAGGGATTCCGTATCTATGGACCCGGAAAGAATTTTATTAAAGATATCGAGCCAGAATATATATCTATCTCAGACGATTCTAAAACAGCCTGGATAACCCTTCAAGAGAATAATGCGATTGCTGAATTAGACATAGTTGCAGGGAGCTTTAGAAAGATTATGCCCCTAGGTTTTAAAAATTATGGGCAAAGTGGCAATGAAATTGATCCGAGTGATCAAGATACTAAAATTGAATTCAACACGCTTTACAACAATGTATTTGGCATGTATCAACCTGATGGAATTGCCCAATATACTTTCAACGGGATACCCTATCTAATAACCGCAAATGAAGGGGATGCACGCGAATATGCCGGATTTACAGAAATGCGCAGAACGGGTTCTAGTGCAGTTATACTAGATCCTGCCAAATTTCCTACTGCTACAACCTTAAAAACAAATGCACAGCTTGGTAGACTGAATATAACTACCACGCTTGGTGATACAGATAGTGACGGAGATTTTGATGCCCTTTATTCATTAGGGGCTAGGTCGTTTAGCGTATGGAATGGCCTTACCGGCGATCAGGTATATGACAGCAAAAATGAGTTAGATAAAAAAGCTTTTGAAATTCAGGTATATGATGATGGCAGAAGTGATGATAAAGGAGTAGAGCCTGAAGGAATTGCTATAGGAAGAGTAGGGTCTAAGCAAATTGCAATTATTGGATTAGAGCGCGCAGATGCCTTCGCTATCTATGATATAACCAATCCTACCACTCCCGTATTCATTAAGATGTTTAAAACAGGTGATGCACCTGAAGGTGTTTTATTTATTCCGGCTTCTAAAAGCCCAATTCAACAAAGTCTTATTGTAGTATCCAGTGAAAATGATGGCTTTATAAAGATCTACAAGGCAAAAAAGTTGTAATTACGTTTTTCATTATTGAATGTCAGGTGCGTTGCTTCTTATTAAAAGATGTTTACTCACCTGACATTTTTTTGTTTCCATCGTAAACCATTCTATTGTCTTCTAAAGCCGCTTGCAAGCCAACTGAATGGTATCGTTCAAACTCATTTTTGCATTGGGCAAGAAAAGAACATTGTGAGGGTGGTGATTGAGTGGGTACGGAGATAATATCCTAACACCCGTGTGTGCTTGGGGCCTAAAGGACGCACTTTGGTAGTTTGCTAAAATTGTATACAGTTTTATAGGGGTAAATACATTATTTGTTTTTAATGTTGAACAGCGTACTTAATGCAGGGAATAAAAATGGCAGCCGCTTGGGGTTGGAATCAGGGTTACGAAAAAGATAGAGCGCTCTTCGGGCTTTATATGAATGTAGTAAAAGGTAGATGGTGTACAAAGGCCATATTATACAAAATACAAGAACATTAATCTCATTGTAAGTAAGTTCTGTTATATCTCCAAGAAATACCAGAATGTCTACGCAAATGTTAAATACATTATCCCACATGGTTTTAGGTATTGTTTGAATCGAAATTAAAATGACGAACCATTGTATTTTGTTATCAAAATTTAAAACCACAATACATTAACATAACAATCAGTTAACGCAGATAGAAAATCTCTTAAAAAAGAATTTAGAATGACTGACTGCAACTATACATATTTTATTTATAATTAGCAATCAGCAAATACTGTGAAAGTAATAAAAGTGGACACTAAGGTTAAAAGAAATTAGAATTGATATCTTTCCCAGTTCACTGAAACTGATGACCCTTCAGCGAGTAGAACCGAATCAGGCATAGAATCGTTCAGATAAGCAAAAGGCTTTCCATACATATTTTCAAAATCGCATTTTACTTCAGCGCTTATAATTTTATTGGTCATCCAATTAGGATGATTGATTCGATATTCTTGAGTTAGCTTGTGATTTAGTTTAGTAAATCCGAAATATCTTTCAAAAATAAATTCCTCAATTGTTGAGGGCTCAATTTTATATTTTTCCTTTTCGGAAGATACCAAAATAGTATTCCATTTACCGTTTAGTTTCCAATTATATTGAATCATTTTATTTTCTTGAATATTGATTGAACTACTAGTAGGGATAGAGATATAATGCTCCTTAAATAGCTTATTAGCAAGAAAAGCTACTATTTTGAAGGGTACTGTCTCATTAATAAAAACAACCCCTTTCTTAATTTTTCGGTCTTGGACTTTTCTAACATAAAACCGTAAGTTGATTTCTTCAAAAGAGCCAAAAAAGGGGATGGGTATGTCAAATAAACTTGTGTTTTTGAACATAAAACCAACAAGACTAACATAGGTTTTATTATGATAGAAATCAAGCTCAACACCATTTGGCAAATAGGGCAGCAACAATAGAGGATCTATTGCATAATTTGCCATTATCAAGTTTTCCCAATTAGCTTTTAAAAAAATTCTTCTCATAATCAAACTATATACAAATCAAACAAGTGTAGTTATCAATTGTTCATGAGTAACCAGAAAGGCATTAGTATTAATTGAAAATTATATGTACAAATGATATTCTAAGAATGTATTCTGTTGATATTCTGTATGGTAAGTTCGTCCATGAGTTCAAAAGGTTACTAGAAAGGATTGCCATGGGTAGCCTTAATCAATTTTTTTGAGAGCATTGGAAAATATTGCATGCTTTGTAAAAACAAATTAGTGACACGATCGTTGCCAAAAAGCCGTTGTATCGTTCTGCCCACAAAAATTCTATTTGCAAATTGCTTTTGCCATTTCTTTTCAAAGCCAGATTCTAATACTGCTCGATTTTGTTTATTCTTAAAATAATAATCAATATTTTGAAAGGCAATTTTGCTTCCATGCAAGGCAATGCTCATTCCATTTCCACAGAGTGGCGTAATCATCCCAGCAGCATCACCTATACACAACATATGATTTTCTATTTGTGATTTTTTTTGAAAACTTATTTGTGATATTGTAAGAGGTTTTTGGCAAATAAAATCAGCATTATTAAAAATATCTTGCAGAAAAGGATTTTTTGATAAAATTTGCTCTTCCATTGCACGGATATTATTACCCGATTTTTTAAGATTTTCTGCAGTGGTTAAATAACATAAACAACTTTCCCCATTTTCAATTTCTGAAATACCACAATATCCATTTTCGAAGTTGTGTAATGCAATTTGATTGGTTGGATGTGGATATCGAATATGGTACTTAACTCCGATAAAATTATTTAAAGCATTGGGCTTTGCTTTTGCAAAAGGACGTGACAAATGAATATCAAGATTACTTCTTTTGCCAAAACTTCCAGCAGCAATATTACTTTGGTAGCTGCCTTTATCAGTTATAATTTCAAACCTATTTAATGTAAAATTTATATCCTGCACCTTGGTATTTGTAAGCACAGTAACTCGATTAGCTAAAGCTAATTGATACAGGCATTCGTCGAGTTTAAAGCGACTAACGCCAAATCCGCCAAGTGGCAGTGCAAATTGATAGGAGCTTCCATTGGGGGCAGAAATATTTAAGTTGGTAATACTCGGTAGCTCCCAAATGGTAAGTGGCACTCCTAGTTTTTCTAAAAATGGATATGATTCATTACTGATGTATTCACCACAAACTTTGTGAAAGGGATACATTTCCTTTTCAAATAATAGGGTTCTATATCCTGCGTTAGCACATTGAATAGAAAGACTTAATCCTGCTAAGCCACCTCCAATTATTGCAATGTCAAATTCATTATTCATTATGCAACCGGTTCATAAACGATTAAATATCTAAAAGCCCATTTCCAGCTAATAGGGCAGCTTAAAAGTCCGGCTTTAGAAAAAAGTAATTGCCATTCCCATTTTCTGAAACCTCTAGCTACACTTAAAGGGGCATCATTTTTTACAAGATACGACTTGGAAAATATCTGTGTAAGTATTTGTATCAAATAGTAAGCTAACCAATGACGTTGTAAATCATTGATAAAAAATCCTAATCGAGCATGAGCCTCCATCCACTTGAGTTGAATTACCAATTCCTCATCTGTAAAATGATGGCAAAATAAACTGGAAAAAATAATATCTGTATTGCTTTCAACAATAACTTTTGCATAGTCGCTACAAATGAATTCGGAATTATCTTTCAGATACACATTTTGCTTGGCAAACGCAATACAATCAGCATTAGAATCAATTCCTATACAATTAATCTTGATTTTGTTCTCATTACAGTACTTTACAATGGCCACCAAATTATCTCCGCCCCCACAACCAATTTCGCAAACAGTAATTTCTTTTTTGTCTTTTACTAATTGCTTAAACCCTATTACTGTAATAGTATGTCCCCCAAGTAGCGTATTAATGGTATTGAGTTCACGCAAATTTTGTGCGATTGCCGGAAAAGGAATAGAGTCACCGTCGAGTAATTCCTTTTGGTAAGACCTTGTATTTAAATGCATTCCTATACAGTTATTTTTTCCTACACAAAAATGTTTCCATAGTAAGCCCAGGGCCAAAAGCAATCCCAAAAATTTTCTCTCCTGCTTTAATGGATGAATCCATGATTTCCTTTAATACAAAAAGGATAGTCGGGGACGACATATTTCCATTTTCGGCTAAAATTTTTCTGGCAAAATGGGTTTGTGAAGGGGTTAAAGACAGCTTTTGTTCAATTACATCCACAATTTTTTTACCACCCGGATGGATACACCAAAAAGGAATTTCTTGATGGGTTAACCCTTGTTTCTGAAGTGCTCCAGAGATAAGCACCTCGATATCTTGTTGGATGAGTTGTGGAATATAACTGCTCAAAGTCATTAAAAACCCCTTACTACTTATCTCCCAGGCCATATCTTTTTTGCCCTCAAAAGCTACTTGCGAATGAAAGCTTTCGATTTGTACAGCTTTTGGGCTAGTAATAACATTACTAATCAAAACTGCTGCTGCGCCATCGGCAAATAAAAGACTACTGGATGCATTTTCGAGTGTATATTCTTTCTGAAAATGTAAAGTACATAATTCAGTTGCAACCATTACCACTTTTGCATCTGGTTCAGTATCACAAATAAATTTAGCTAATTTCATTCCATGTATGGCTGCATAACAACCCATAAAGTTGATAGAAGTTCTAAAAATCGTTGGAGACAACCCCATTTGTTCCATGATTTCTAAATCTAATCCGGGGGCACTCATGCCGGTACAACTGATACTAATTAGATGTGTAATTTGTGCTGCAGCAATATGCGTGTTGATACATTTCTTTATTGCCTCTATAGAGATAGCGCATGCCTTACTTTTATACAATTTCATTCTTTGATCAATAGACGGGAAAGGATCATAATCGTTTCCCGGCAAAAACTTAGATTCTGATACATTGTTGCCATAATCAGGAATTACAGAGTGCCTAGTTTCTATTCCACTATGATGATACAAGAATGCTAATTTCCTTTTTTCTTCTGCGTTTAACTGATAAGCTTTTTGCATGTATTGCAAAATATCTTCCTGCTTATGAGCATAAGCTGGACTTGAGGTTGCTATAGATATTATATCAGCCAAAATGGTTCATTATTAATAAAGTGATAAATGCCAAATTGGTAAAAGTACTAGCAATCCAAACCATCCGCATAGTGTTTTTAAAATCAGCTTTTGCTGGATTTTTCCATACTGCTAACATCCAATGCAAAAAATTTAAAACCACTGGAATGAAAAATAGTTGAATAACCCAAAAATTAGGTAAGGACTGCTTCGATTGAAAATACAAAAAGAGACATAAAAATGCAAGTAAATAGAGGATACCACAAAAAATAAATGTGCCTCTTTTCCCGAGTAAAATCGAAATAGTCTTAACACCATCATTTCTGTCTTGGATGTGCTGGTAAATCTGGGTGATGGGGTAAAATCCTCCGATTAATAAACCTGCGGCGAGTAATAATAAAGATGGCACTTCCAATGTAAGGTTACTACTAACTCCGTGTGCAATAGCAAAAAAAACTAAGGTGCCTTGATTAATGATAACCAAAAAATAGCCGAGAATAGGATATTTTTTGAGGCGCAAACCTCGCCAGCTATACAACCTTGAGCAGATAACAAAAAATAGATAGCATCCAGCAAATACATTACTGATTAAAAATGAAAATACAAATCCTATCAGGTCTAAAAACAGCGTACTATAATATAATTGCTTGGTCGGCTCCATTGGATTGGCAATACCGCCAATGCTTTCAGTATCTCTATCGTTATAGCTGTTATACCCATTGCTGGCAGGATACAGCAGGGCATGTAAAAGCACAAAAACCAGAATAGCCCTTGTATAATTGATCTCTGTGGTTGTACTAAGAGCAAACCAATATACGGGCATTAAAAAAAAACTAAAGGGAATTCGTAATAACTGAATGGTAGACTTTTGAATCAATTTGTGGGAATTGAAATTCAATTTAATCTTTATTCTGCAAAAATTATTGTAATTTCTTCTGAACAGCATATAAACTCAGATAGCCCCTCAAAAAGAACAATTAAATTATCAACCAAAAATCTTCCATTCAATGAAATGTAATTTCAAGTAACTAATGCTACTTGCATTTATGTTTTCTTAACATTTCTTTACAATCTTGTGGAGCATCAGACTTGATTTAAAGCCAAATGAATATCGAGTTGGGCCCAGCTCAGAGCAATAAAATCAACAATAAAATGATAATAATAATTGCTCCCACTGAAAGAAAAACACCTCCATTGTTTGCTGCCAGTTCACTTTTTATTGTCCGAACTTCTTTACGCAATGCCTTTTTGTCTGCATGGCTAAGCTTTGACTTATCCATCGCATTAATTTCATTTAATCGAACCAAATAAGCTGATTCTTTGTCTTTCTCCATTGGCTTCAAAGGAGTTACAGAGGTTGGAGTAGTTCTCTTATCAACAGTAGCATGTGAAATGTTGGAGAAGAAAGTGGTACCAATTAGCATAAGACTGATTGTAAAATTTTTGATGATGGGCTGGTTTGAAGTTGAGTGTTTCATGTTATGTTTTTAGTTTAGTAATACTATATGAGAGGATTGAAGTTGGTATGTCAAATTTTTTTAGCTTACCCTAGTTACTTCAAGTAAATCTTTACAAAACTATACGAACACTTTTGTTGTACTATTATACAATTAAGCAGAAAAATTACATGGCTTACATATTAGGCGCTATCTGTTTTCAATAATAAGAATGCGCGGATTTTTAAGAGAAAGAAATGTGCCGACTTGGTAATTAGGAATAGACTATTCTGCTAAAACAGAAACATCGACTGAGTATTGCCGGAATAAGTAAATAATTACTTTCAGAAAAGAATGGACGTGTGAAGACTATTACTATGATAAATTAGGTGCCTCCTAAAAAATATTACTGTTTAACAGGGCGGCTATAATCTATGCTGCCTAGATAACATAATCAAAATCTGATTTACAATCTAACTGCCATTGCTACTGAAGCTGTATTGCTAATGCGACTGGGTAGCTCATATTTAAAAATTGCATCTTTGGATTGATAGGTTTTCAATTCTGCCCTCAAGAGAACTTTTGGTGTAACTTGATAATCGTAGTTAACAGATGCTCCCCATGTTTGGTAACCGTTGGCTGTTCCTGTTTGAATGATGACCTGTTTAGGATCGCTATAAAATTCAAGTCTCCCTGCCAACCTATGTTTCTGATGTAAACTAATCCTGGAAATAATAACAGGTGTAAACCAAACGGCTAGCTTGGTTCCAATACTTTTTTCTGTGCCTACATCCAATCCAACAATGAATGATATTCTTGGGGAAGCATCATAGATTGCATAAAGATTATGAAACAATCTGAAAGCATGTAAACTATCTGGCTTAGCAGATCCTATGAAATTACTATAGTTTACAGTAACCCTATTGTTAGGCTTATAACTTACTTGTATGCCAAAACTTGGCTTAGTATCAAATTTTGAAAGAGCTATTTTCTGCCACCCATTTAATACATAAAAAGCCACCAATACATTTTCTTTCCTATTAGTATAATTTACTCTAACTCCTGTTTCGAAATAAGGTGAATTTTCGGCCAAAATACTCCTGGTCAAGGTCCAGCAATCCCCCCCAACAGCACTTTCAAAACCTAAATGAGATGGCATTATTCCCGCATCTACCCATAGATTATGTTGCTTAAAAATTTTATAGCCGATATTGGCTTCAAAAATTGGCCTAGCCCAATTGGGTTCGTTACTCAAATTATAAGTTACGTAATTTCCCGCCATTATTGCAAGATTCGACCTAAATCGATTAGTTTGATAACTTGCTTTTACATAAGCCAGGTTTACATTCAACTGGTTATGTTTTTTATAGTTATAATTATAATCAGGCTTTTCAAAATTAATTGGTTTTGAAAAATCGTAACTATAATAAAGTTCGCCATATCCGGAAAAGGTAAATTTTTTTGAGGAATCTTTTTGTCCAATACTATCTACTGAAACAAAAAGAAAACAAATCAGAATTATATGGGCTGCTCTGGGTGTCAAATAAAAAATTAATCACAAAACTAATACAATTCAGGAGAATATAACTAAGGTGAAAAAACATCACTGCATTCAAGAATATCAATTCATCCGAGTTGGTTAGATAACCAAACATCCGGGGTTTACCAATCTTAGCTAATTTTTCAAAATCACATGGCATGATTACAGGAAGAATCCAGAAAAAATGTATGGTGTGCAGTTCTTTGTGCATTTTGCACAAAAGTTAGAATTAGTTTTTTGTCAATGAAATTTCGAATAAAATTTATTGATTAATAACTTCACCAGAAGTTTTTTTGTGCTCAGATCTCTGCTGATCCTCATCATCCATCTTTGGTCCCTGCTTCACCTTACGCCAATCAATATATCTATTAAACCGCTTCATGGCTTTATCCCAATCGAAAACTTCCTGACTTGGGAATTCGAAATAATAGGGACTGAAATCAGGTTCGTTGGTAAAGAAATCCGACAATAAAGAAGCCGTTATATCATATTGATTTACGTAAGGCACTCCTAAAATATTATACATCACTTTTAAAATAGATCCAAAATTTGCATGGGTATGCGACACATAGTTTTTCTTTACATAAGGGCCTGCCATCATTAAAATACTTCTGTGTGCGTCAATATGATCTACTCCACCTTGCGGATCGTCTTCAGTAACCACAACCAACATATCCTTCCAGTAGGGAGTTCTACTTAAAAAATGTAACAACCTTCCAAGTGCTAAATCATTGTCAGCTACATAGGAATGGGTAAATGGATATCCATCTTCTGGGCGCGGACCTGCTGTATGGTCATTGGGTAACATTACCGCTATCAATTGAGGAAGACTATCTTTTCCATTTAACCATTTTTTACTAAATTCTTCCTCAAATTGCTTCATTCGAAACTGATCGGGTATATTCGTATTATATCCTGCGAAATTGTGCGAGGTTTTTTCCCATACCCCTTTCTGCATAGGAACCATTACTATATGTGATGCGCCTGTGGCAGTGTCTATCCAATCTTCTCTAACATGAGCCGTTTCATTGGCTTGTCCGAAATTATAATAACTAATTTTTTTTCGATCTAAAGCTTCCCATAATCCCCCAATCTCTGCATAATCTTCAGGATCCATGCTACCCGTTGACCCTGGGAAACGCCGCCCTGGTGCTTCCGAAAAATAGTCGGCAGTTTTTTCAGTACTGGAATTTGCTTCCACCCATTCATTTGGAATTACTCCCATCATCCAGTGATGCCCATGAATAGAAGCATCACTATCGCAATAAAAATTATCGCTCAACGAAAATTGACGAGCTATTTTAAGATGATTGGGTGAAACATTCACATTCAATGCACGTGTATTTTTACCAATTACATTTACCCCTACCCCAAATCTGGCTAATGTATTATCTCCCTGAACGCCACTCATTTGTCCGAATACTTCATCAAAAGTTCTGTTTTCTTTGGTTACATAAACAATGTGTTTGATAGGACTTACTTTACTTCCTGGCAATACCGGTAAAGGAGTATTATCAGGCGCTTTATTAACAACAAAGGTTTGCTCGATAACCTGACTAGTATATTTAACTAGTTCAGTTGAATCTGGATTGTTTACAATCTGAAAGGTACCCAATTGGATATCTCCCACATAGGTGCCCTGAATGGGTGCTATAAAGCCCTTTCCACCATTGGGTCCGGCTCCATATCCCCTGCAGGATGTTATATATAACTTTTGATTGTCGCCAGAAACCCGAACCCGCGTGGTACCCCATCCTGTAGGAATTAAACCCACCGTTTGATCAGTTGCTAGATCAATTTTTGCAACTGCGTTTAATCCTAATAAGGCTACATAAACAAAACGACTGTCTTTAGAAAGTTCAATGCCAAATGGCAAGGTTCCCCGAAAATTATCAATCAACTTATGAACCCGAATAGGAATGTGTTTGATTATTTTACCCTTTCTATAATCAATAACTGCTATATTATCATTGGTAGCATTGGTAACATAAGCATATTGTGCATTGATGGCAACCGAATTAGGACTAGCGCCACCAATTACTTCTGCATCTTCTACCAACTCACCCAATAACATCCCTGTCTTTATTTTAGCACTGATATTATTTTTTTTCAGGTCTATCACAAAAACGCTCATGGCTTCTGTACTATTCGGATCACCTAATCCTGGAATTTTTTTCCCTTCCACCTCAGTTCCTTCTCTGGAGGCCTTTGTATTATTTCCATAAGGATGCCAGGGAATATATTGACTTTGAATATTCTCGGGGGTTGTTCCAGCTACTAGTGGATAGCTATACATGCCCACATTTGCTACAACGGCCGTTTTCCCATCTGGAGAAACCGCCAGACCAAAAGGTTGCCGCCCAGTTGGAATAGAAGCAACTATCTTTTTAGACTTCAAATCAAATCTTACCAATCTAAAGTTTCCCCGATCTAATACCAATAATTCATCAGCGTCTGGAATCAAAGCCAAATCGCTGGTAAAACTTCCTGTGAATTTTTGTTTATTAAAAAAGCCATCTAATAATAGAGTATCTATTCTTTTATTCTCTGCATAATCATAAATAACAACCGAACCAGCATCCCCCCCACTCAAATAAACCCACGGCTTCTTGGGGTGAAAAGCCACCCCCAAAAAGGAACCTTTCTGTAATGGGCCCTTATCCTTTGATCTATAATCTGGAACTCTTTTAACTGACTGAGAACTAAGGTCGATTATTGAAAAAACATTTTCATGCAAGGTAATGGCTACCCGCTGATCTGGAGAAATGGCCATTCCAAAAGGATCATGGGTTATTCGTAAGGTAGTTCCTGCAGGTCGAATATACCGGCCGCTGGGTAAAACAGTATGTTTTTGTAAATCAATTTTACTGTATTCCTTATAGCCGGGTACGGTTAAATATTCTACCAACTTTTCAGTTTGGGAAAAAAGGGTAGTGGAACTAAATAAAAAGGCAACTGATATATAAATATTTTTCATACGATTAAGTGTGAGTAAACTTAAGTTATTAAAATAAACTGGTCGCAAAAATGAGTATTAAGTTAAAGTTAAGCGGATATAAACATCGCGGTTTAGGATGTTAACTTTTTTAGTTGCTACAGCAACAACTTGAGAATTTCACAAACAAAATCGAATAGAGGTTCTAATAATCTTTTGATTGATTAGGCAATTGATCTACATAATCAACAGATACCTTTTCTAAATTAGAAAGAAGGGGCGCCAATACAAATGGCATTCGCTGGAAAAAGAAAAGGGTGATTAATTTCCTTTTTCTATCTACCATAAACGCTGTATTAAAAGCACCGCCCCAAAAAAAACTGCCCTCAGCCGCATGATTAATGGAAATACCCTTTACGGTAGTTAGTCCAACTCCTAGTCCAAAATTATTTGCCGATGGAAAACCTGAGAAGATGAAGGTTTTATTACCCAACTGATTTGTCCAGAATTCTTGCAAAATAGCTTTTCCTATTATTTGCTTTTTACCCCATTTTCCTTCATTCAGCAAGCACTGTAAAAAGCGAGCATAATCCGATGTGGTAGAAACAAGCCCCCCAATTGCTGAAAAGTAGTGCTCATTTTTTCTTAGCGGGTAATTAATGGGAGCCATGGTTTCCGTTACCACTTGCAAACTATCCGGCCTCAATTTGGTATATACTTTAACCAATCTGTTGGCCTTTTCTTCTGGAAGATAAAAATAAGTGTCTTCCATACCTAAAGGGTTAAAAATATTTTTCTTCAAGTACTTGTCTAACGATAATCCGGAGCAAACCTCAATCAGTCTCCCCAATACATTGGTACTTAGTCCATAACTAAATCGCTCTCCCGGCTGATGAACTAAAGGCATTACTGCAATTTGATTTACCTCCTCCTCTAATGAAGCATAGTACTTGCCCAATCCAGCATTCAGGTGATATTTTTCAAAGGCCCATTTAAAAGCCGGGTATTCATCCGCCGATGATATTCCTGATTGATGGGTTAATAAATCACGAACAGTTACTGATCGAATTCTCTCCACTAAATTACCCGTATCCTTTGGGTTGGTAAACACTTTTTGATTACCAAAAGCGGGAATGTATAACTCAATAGGGTCGTCTAAACGAGTTTTTCCTTTCTCCACCAACTGTAATACAGCAATTGAAATAATGGCCTTCGTATTAGAAGCCAATCGAAAAATAGCGTTCGGCTGCATAGAAATTTGGTTGTCCCGATCTGCAAATCCATAGGCCTTATCTACTATAACCTTATTTTGATGCCATACATACGCCACTCCCCCTGAAATATTTTTTGCAGCAATTTGTTGTGTAATTAAACTGTCAACCGCAGGGATACCTTGACCATAAATAGTGCTGAAAGGAAAAAAACAATATACTGCAGAGCATACTATTGAAAAACATCGAATTATATTCTTCATGAAAAATATATATAAAAGGTAATTAAGGATTTTCACAAGCAAAATTACTTCAATTTATACCATCCTGAATAAGTGCTTTTTGCATCTAATTGAATTTTTTGCTGACCAACGATTTTGTCATCAACCAACTTTGTCATAACTATAGTTTGATCTTTTAATAATAAGTGGTTATTTACAAAAACACTGAATTGTATTTCTCTTTCTTGTGTGAGGAATAATTTTTTCGACCAGGTTTTACCTGTAAATTCTCTTATACAATAATTTCCTTCCTCATTAGTGTAAGATATTTGACAAAAGGTAGCAAAGCTTACTTCTACCTGTAATTCAACTGTTATTGCAGGCAATAAATCGATTAAATTTTTTTTTGTAATGCCATTAATAAATTGCTGCAAGGCTATCTTGAGGGGAGACATACCTATCATTTTTATAGTAATTTACAGGTACACTATTACCACATTGTTACCAATAAATTATCATTTTACTAAAACACCATTCCACTTAATAAATAGAACTCCTGCCAACTTGATGGAAAATATATGAGGTTTATATTCAAAAAGAAATCTACCTAAAAGCATCCATCGCTGCAGTAGGGCGACCATCATCATCAAAAGCCCCTAACTGATATCCCTGCCAGCCATTATAGCATTGGGGCTCCCAATAGAAAACACCCAATCCTTTATTGCCCGGGAGTGACCGGGTTTTGGAGATCAAATCAGAAATAAATTGTTTACAGGCATTCGGCTGATTTACCGGCATCCCCACTTCGGCAATCATTATTTCTTTTCCATACCGATTGATCATATCCTGCATATTAGCTAGGCACTGCTCATTTTTTAGCTGCCAGTCATTTACTGATGGATACAACGACATGCCAATAACATCCCAGCTTACACCGTTCTGGGAAAGTCCATCCATAATCCAACGAAATAATGCATTATTATATCCATTAGAAACATGAATAATCACTTTGGCTTGCGGAAAAACTTCTTTTACGGCTGTGCATCCGCTTTTTACCAGAGTAGCAAACTGGGGCATACTCTTACTAGCCCGCCCTTCTTCCCAAAGCAATCCATCATTTATTTCATTGCCTACCTGCACCCATTCGGGTTGAACATTATTACTTTTTAATCCGGTTAAAACCTCTTTTGTATGAGCGGCGAGCGCTGTATTTAAGTCTGCAAATGAGAGCGTCTTCCAGGCTGCGGGTTTATTTTGCTTTCCGGGATCTGCCCAATAATCTGAATAATGAAAATCAATTAAAATACGCATACCCTTTTGACTAGCCCGAACAGCCTGATTGATTACATCCTGTTTTCCACACCATCCATTTACGGGATTAACCCATACCCGCAATCGAATCGCATTAATCCCCAACTGTTTCAACAAATCAATACAATCTTGTTGCTGGCCACTTGAATTGTAAAATTTTATCCCTTTCGATTCCATTTCACTCAGCCAACCAATATCTGAGCCCTTTGCAAAATTATCCGCAAGTGGAGAAGAGAGCTGCTCCTCTGGTTTTTTATCACATGCACCCATCATTACACAAAAAAGTAAAAGCGCCCATAAAACTTTCATGCTGCAGTACAATTTATTTAGATTACAATATACTTAAAAAAAGGCGGCTCCCATTGCTGAGAGCCGCCTGAGTTTGGGCTGCTATGCCACCAAAAAATCTGTATTTACTAATTACTTATGGTTACTGTTTGCTTTTGCTCATCCAACACAATAGTATAGGTACCCGCTACAGCCGGCGTTTTAAAGTTATTACCTCCTTCCCACTTGATTTTACGAGCTGTTCCTACTCCCTGACTACCGCCACTATTATCCTCATAATCAAATGCACCCCAAGCATTGCCTGCCAAAAACTTGATGTCTTTATTAGCTAATAGGTTCGTGGTAATTGTCCAACGACCATTACCGCTATAGGTCAAAGCAGGACTTGCCCCCGGATCCCAAGCACTTACTCCCTGAATGCCATCACCCACCAATCTCATTTCAGTAGCGGGAGAAATTTCGTAACGAACTTCATCTGCATTCCGACCATTCCAGATGACCCGATAGCGACCGGCGGTGGTAATATCCGGCATATTATTATCGTTGATCGCTAACAATGAGCCGCTACCGCCACTGGATCCGTAGCTTCTTGCATTGGTAACAGTAAGATCTGAATTATTCCAAGCATTGTTATCAATCAGTTTCCAACCACCGGTTGTGAATGTGGTAACTCCCACAAAAAGGTTTCTTTCAGGATTACCCATCGCAAAATTGGGGAAGGTATTTCCGGGATTCCAGTCAGCCCCGGTAGATCCGCCCACAAATCCCATCCGACCTTCACGGATATCATACTTCATAGAAGTACGATCTAATGAGATCCGGTAAACGCCGGCCGTTGCCACCGTTAGGTTATCACCTCCCGAAGCAAGATTACCACCGGTTCCGCCATAGTTTACATCCCATGAACGACCTTGGGTAAATTTAAACTGTGCACCTGCTGGCAAGTATATATAAATATAGTAGAGCTTGTTCAATGCACCCGGCCGTAAATCCCGGATCAATTCAGGCGCTGATCCCGGATCCCAATCATTTCCGTTGCCAGTACCTCCCTGATATCCGCCGGGTAAGTAAAAACGAAGAATGGGAATATAGGTTTGAATGGTAACACTAACTATGTTAGAAATTGATACAGCACCTTGCGCCGTAACCGCTTTTATCCGATAATCCACTCTTCCGGTAGTTCCACCGGCAACACCCTCAGTTAAAGCAGTTTCATTTATTTCGCCCTGTGTAAGGGTTTTCGTAAGCAAATTAATGCCAACCGGAATCTCTTGTGCACTGGCAAAGTTTTTACCGGCTGAGTCGTATTGCAAAGTGTAAGTGATATTTCCTGAATACCCATTGAATGGTTTCGACCAGGTAAATGCATTCGAAGGCTGGGCAGCATTGGGGAGTGAAGTAGTTACTGACGTGTTTTGCGTAGTAAGAACCCCCGGATCATTGTAAGGCGTTACTCTAACTTTCACTACATTCGATTCGTACCGTTCGTTGTTGTTTCCGTAAGAAGAAGCTACTTTAATATCCAAATCATATCCGGTTCCCAATGCAAATCCATAGTTCAGCAATAACGCATTCAACTCTTTACCGAGCAAAGAAAATTCGCGCTTGCCTATCACAGTTCGGGTTACTTCTTTAGAAAAATTTCTGCCGGTAGAGTCGATAGAAATCACATATTTAAAAGAACTAGTGTCCGCAGCATACATGGGATTGGTCCATGTTATTGCTAGCACAGTCTTGGCAGAATCCGCCGCCGTTGAGGTTACTGTTGCGGTGGAGGCAGTTAAACTAATGGCTTTGCCTTTTTCATACAGAGGTAGCGACTGAATTTTGGTACAGGCTGCCACCAGCACCCCTATTATCAGTATCCCAAGTACGCGTTGATATATTTTTTTCATAACAGCAATTTTTATAGTGTGCAGGATTATAATTTGGTGAAAGTGAATT
>CAMBTV010000021.1 GCA_945870835.1 Chitinophaga pinensis | reverse complement strand
CTTCCAATTCGATGGTGGTACTCACATTTTGGACAAACAAAATAATTCTCTCTTATTTCATTTATGGTACAGGTATATTTACAAGATGGACATTTGGTCCAAAGGCCTTCAGGAGCGTCCGCCTTGTCCTTGGTAGGAGTAAGAATTCCTTTTTTTATGCGCTTAAACCAGCTTCTTTTTGTTTCCTCTGTTACTCCATCTTCTCCTGCCAGATTTGCGTCAAAATCTTCTTCTTTGATCATATAAATTGGCCAAACAAAAAAACTATACCATTAGAAGTAGTAAAGTTTTTTTGTATTTTTTTAATAAAAAAAATAAAACATTCATTTTATTTGAACCTACTTTTTAATTAAAAAGTAGGTTCAAATTTCGATATAAATCAAAATTTTGTAATGGCATTTATAGAGTTTTTCCTTTCGAAAAATTCTCTTAAGCATTTCTGTTAATACAATTTAGGTCTTCGAATGCAATTTCTAATCTTTTGCTGAAGCTTTCTTGACCCTTGCGAAGCCAAACCCTTGGGTCATAATACTTTTTGTTAGGTTTATCTGCACCATCTGGATTTCCTAATTGACCTTGAAGATATGCATCATTCTTTTTGTAATTTTCAAGTACACCATCCCAGAAAGCCCATTGAAGATCGGTATCAATATTCATTTTGATAGCACCATATCCTAAAGCTTCACGGATTTGATTTTGTGGTGAGCCACTGCCACCATGGAAAACAAAGAAAACTGGTTTTGGACCAGTGCCTAACTCTTTTTCAATGTAAATCTGACTATTGTGCAATATTTCAGGTCTTAATTCTACATTACCTGATTTGTAAACACCATGAACATTTCCAAAAGCTGCAGCTACAGTAAACATTCGACCTACCTTACTTAATTCGGTGTAAGAATAGGCTACGTGCTGGGGTTGAGTGTATAGCTTATCATTTTCAATATCAGTATTGTCTACTCCATCTTCTTCACCACCGGTTACTCCTAATTCAATTTCGATACTCATTCCCAAAGGCGCCATTCTTTTGTAAAATTCTACAGAAGTATGAATATTTTCCTCAATCGGTTCTTCACTCAAATCAAGCATATGCGAGCTAAAAAGTGGTTGACCTTTTTCTTTATAAAATTGTTCTCCTGCATCAATTAATCCGCTAATCCAAGGAAGCCATTTTTTAGCAGCATGGTCAGTATGTAAAACTACCGGTACCCCATAATGTTTAGCAACATTATGAATATGTAATGCACCTGAAATACCTCCAGAGATATTAGCTTGTAATTTATCATTGGGCATTCCTTTTCCAGCTATAAATTGCGCACCACCGTTACTGAATTGTATAATAACAGGAGAATTGACCTTTGCAGCGGATTCTAAAACTCCATTGATAGTATCTGTTCCAATACAGTTAACTGCAGGTAATGCAAATTGGTTATCTTTTGCATCATTGTAAAGTGCTTCTAATTCAGCTCCGTGTAATACTCCGGCTTTGTACTTACCCATAATTGTTTTTTTGCAAAATTAAGTGAATTTGGCTTTTATCGAAATGTTATTTAATCGATTTTTGTAATTATCAAATCGTATCTAAATATAAAATAATAATTACATATAAATTTGTTGTCTAAAATTCATTGATGTGGGTAAACTAACTGATGAGAATTTGAAGGACAAGAAGTTAAATCTTGAACAAGAAAATGTTTATTTTGAAAGGCTTTGAATGATATCATACTTGGTTAAAATATGAAACATACCAGTTTCATCCTTGCTTAATACGGCACCATTTTCTTTGGTGATATAATTACTTAATCTTTCAACAGGACAATCGAAAGCCACTTCGGGGTAAGATTTTTCCATAACAGATACTATGGTTTGAGTTTTAATACCCCCGTTGATAAGAATTTGATTAAATAAACCACCTGCCGAAATAGCCCCTAAGTTATTGCCTTCACTCATCACTGGGATATTTTCTATATCATATTTTTTCATCAACTCTATTGCCTCTGAAACTGTTTGCTTTGGATTAAGCATAATTAATTTTTGACTGCCTCTTCCATTGATAAGATCTTTAAAGGTTTTCATTTCTAAAAAGCCTCTTTCCAACATCCACTCATCATTGTATATTTTTCCAATATAACGGCTACCATGATCATGAAAAATTAGTACCACTACATCTTCTTTTTTTAATTGGCTTTTAAGTTGCATTAATCCTTGCAAACAGCTGCCAGCACTGTATCCGCAAAAAAGACCTTCTTCTTTAGCAATGCGCCGAGCCATGACGGCTCCTTCTCTATCGGTGACTTTTGTAAATTCATCAATCACACTCATGTCGTAATTGGCAGGTATAAAATCTTCTCCAAAACCTTCACTGATGTAGGGGTATACTTCTTTTTGATCTATTTCTCCAGTATCGAAATATTTTTTCAATAAGGAGCCATAAGAATCGATGGCCCAAACTTTGATTGCTGGATTTTTTTCTTTTAAATACTTACCTGTGCCAACAATAGTACCTCCAGTGCCAGTAGCTACCACTAAATGGGTAATCTTTCCTTCGGTTTGCTCCCAAATTTCTGGACCAGTTTGTTCATAGTGTGCAAGCCGATTGGCCAGATTATCATATTGGTTTACATACCAACTATTGGGAACTTCAGCAGCTAATCTTTTACTAACAGAATAATAACTTCTTGGATCTTCTGGCTCAACATTAGTGGGACATACAATCACCTCTGCACCTACTGCTTTTAAAATATCCGCCTTTTCTTTCGATTGCTTTTCAGTAGTAGTAAAAATACATTTATATCCTTTTACACAGGCGGCAAGCGCTAGTCCCATGCCTGTATTACCACTCGTTCCTTCTATAATGGTACCTCCAGGTTTAATTTTCCCTTCCCTCTCTGCTACTTCTAGCATTTTGAGTGCCATGCGATCCTTAATACTATTACCCGGATTAAAATATTCTACCTTGGCTAATACAGTGCAAGGAAGGTCTTTCGTTATTTTGTTAAGTTGAATCAAAGGTGTATTACCTATGGTTTCCAAAATATTTTTTAGCCACATAAAATAATAGTTTTAACGAAGTGAAAGTAAGCAGAAACCTAAAGTTGGTAACATTATTTTGATAAAATTTCTATACCCTTCAATATCGCGAGATCCTCTTTATTTATTATTTTATAAAATCCTTCATTTTGCCAAATCTGCCTAGCCAAAGATGATTTAATTCTCTTTAATAATTGCTTTTTTTCATTCGAATTAATATTGGATAAGTCGATTGAATCTTTTTTTGCTAAACTTAAAAATTGTTCCCAATCTTCTTCATTCAATAAAAATTGACTAGCAAAGTCTGCAATACTTGAATGACTTGATAATCGAGATTTATTTTGTAAATAATAATGATAAGTATAATCACCTATAATCCCTTTCATATATACTCTTGCAAGATTGGGAGAGTATAAAGAAGTATCCAAGCCAATAAAAATATCAGGAGTTATTCCACCGCCTCCAAATAGTTTTTTTCCTTTTTGAGTCGTAAAGAGCTGGCTGCTATCATTTTTTAGTGAATCTGCATTGACTACCTCTTCATCATGAAATCGTTGGTTGATTTCTTCATAATACGCCCCCTCCCCATTTTTGTAAGATCTTTGTATGCTTCTACCAATTGGAGTGTAGTACCTTGCAACCGTTAGTCTTAAAGCACTGCCATCACTCAAATCAAATTGCTCTTGTACTAAACCCTTTCCAAAACTTCTTCTGCCTATAATTGTTGCTCTATCCCAGTCTTGAAGGGCACCCATTAGTACTTCACTTGCACTTGCAGATCCTTCATCAGCCAAAACTACAAGGGCTCCATTCTCAAAAATACCTTCCCGTTGACAACGGTATTCTTTTTTTGGAATGTGTTTTCCTTCGGTGTAAGTAATTAATTTGTTGCCAGATAAAAATTCATCCGCTATTGCAGTGGCCTCATCCAAAACACCCCCACCATTGCCTCTTAAATCTAATATTAATTTTTTAAGTCCTTGTTTTTGCAAAGCTTCTAAAGCCTTCATAAACTCTCGGTAAGTGACCTGTGTAAATTTGTTAAGTTTAATATAGCCAATGCCATTTTCAATAATATAACTAGCGTCTACACTACTTAACGGTATTATTCCTCGAAGGATTGAAAATTTCTGAAGTTTTCCTTCGCGAATTACATTGACTGCAACCGATGAACCTAACTCACCTCTTAATAATTTCTTTATGCTTTCAGTGGTTATTTTTTTTCCGACAATAACACTGTCATTCACTTGAATGAATTTATCTCCAATTGCTATTCCAGCCTTAAAGCTAGGTCCACCTTCAATTACATTTAAAACATTTAGAGTATCGTTAAAAATATTAAATTCTATTCCGATTCCAAAAAAATTACCAGCAATATCGTCGTTTACTCCCTGCAGTTCCTCTGCAGGAATAAAAATCGAATGTGGATCAAGTTTGTTTAAAATAGATAGGATAGCCGAATCGCCCAATGAGTTTATCTTTACAATGTCCACATATTTATTTTGGATTAAATTCATTACCTCTTGCAAAGCAGTCTGCTTGTCAAGGGAGAAGAATTTTTTTCCAGGTTGGTCTTCCCTCATTCTGTATCCTATCAGCATACCTGCAATCATTGCAATGCTCAAAAGCAAGGGAAGCCATATTTGGATTTTTTTGTTCATACCTTTTTCACTTATTAATACAAAATTAAATGAAATATAGTGAATGAGGCAGTTCAGTTTTTAATCGAAGTGATAATCACTACAAAAAAGTTTAATTTTGAAGTATGCCAATAAAATTAATTGCCGATAGTGGAGCCACTAAAACGACTTGGTGCCTTTTGGAGAATGATAAAAAGAAAACCATTTCTACTCAAGGATTGAGCCCTTATTTTTTAAAAACTGAGCAAATTGAACAGATTGTAAGTTCTGAAGTTCAAACAAAATTAAAGGGAATTGTGCCAGATGAAATATTTTTTTATGGTACGGGTTGTATTAACCCTGGAAATGAAAAATTGGTAAAAAAAGCATTGCGCAATTTATTTCCTATCTCTGCAATCAATGTTACCTCCGATTTGATGGGAGCAGCTAAAGCATTGTGCGGTGACCATAAAGGAGTAGCCTGTATTTTAGGAACTGGATCAAATTCTTGTTACTACGATGGCAAGAAAATTATTAAAAACAGTCCAGGACTTGGATTTATTTTAGGTGATGAAGGAAGTGGGGCATATATGGGGAAAAAGGTAGTACAATATTATTTTTACAATACTTTTGATCCAGATTTGATGGACCGGTTCAATGCAATGTTCAATACTAATTCGGCTGAGATTCTAGAGGCGGTTTATAAGAAGCCTCTGCCTAATAGGTACCTAGCCAGTTTTGTTCAATTGTTAATAGAAAATCGCGGCCATTACATGGTGGAGAATATCATAGAGGATAGCTTCAATGATTTTTTCTTTCACCACGTTTATAAATACAAGCAAAGTTGGACTATGCCTATCAATTTTGTTGGTAGTGTCGCTTTTGGGTTCAAGGATGTGTTGAAAGAAATGTGTAATTCCTATGAATTGCAGTTGGGGAAAGTACTAAAAAATCCAATGGATGGGTTAATTAAATATCATTCTAAATAGCAGTGATTTTTTATGAATTATTTATAAATTTTATGATTGTATAAATGGTTTGAGTTATTGATAATTTCCATTTAATGATCTATTTTTTTTTGAGCCAAAATTTTCATTTAAAATTTCAACGAACTTTTATTCATGCAAGACATTGAACCCTATTTCAATTGGAGACATCTCTACACCGCAGAAGAGGATCAATTGTCACCCTTTTATGGCCGAGTCTACAATGAATTCGAATTCTCCAACACGGTTTATAACTATTACATTCATCCGCAGTGGGATGATTTTGGTTCTCGGACTTTATACCTCAAAATATTATTTGTAGAATATGAACAGCAATATGCAATCATTGAATTAATTGGCGAATGGAATGATGCCATCGAAAATGATGTGATGACCCTTCGGAGGGACGTAACAGATTTGCTTCAGAAACAGGGCATTGTTAAATTTATATTAATAGCTGAAAATGTACTGAATTTTCATAGTAGCGATGATAGTTATTATGAAGAATGGCAAGAATCGGTGGCAGACGAAGGAGGCTGGGTAGTAATTGTAGATATGCCTATACAAAGCCAGTATGATTTTAAAAAGGCTAGACTGACTAATTATGTTGCTTTATTAGATTTTCCTCAGTGGCGAACATTAAAGCCAGAATTGGTGTTTAACCAGATCGATGATTGGATGATTCGCCAGCTTAAATAAGTTTTTTTTGATATTTACCCTTAACCGAAATTGATTACGTATTTTTTTTAATTTAAAACTTTTTTTATTGTTCCTTACGTATTTTTGTACCCTGAAAAAATTAATTAAGTTTATATGACATCCAAACAATTTTTCACCTCTTCGATTGGAAAGAAAATTACTATGGGCCTTACTGGGTTCTTTTTAATCAGTTTTTTGATTGTTCACTGCTCCATCAATGCCATGATTTTCTTTAATGATGAAGGACAAACATTCAATCACTGGGGACATTTTATGGGGTCAAATTTGCTTATCCGAACTGCTGAAATTGGACTTTTTGTTTTTCTGTTGATACATATTATTCAAGGATTATTGTTGTGGAAACAAAATAAAAGTGCACGCCCAGTTAAATACATTGTAACCAAACCCAATGCAAACAGTAAATGGTATAGTCGGAGTATGGGCTTACTAGGCACTTTGATTCTTATATTTTTAATTCTACACCTATATCATTTTTGGACGCCATCAAGATTTGGAGGTATGGGAAATGTTCGCTCATTAGAAGAAACTGTACTTTCAGATTATAATAATCAGCCGGTGCATGATCTATACAAGGAAATGTTACTAGTTTTTCAAAATAATTTACTGGTTGTAATAATATATGTGTTGGGAGTAATTTCTTTGTGCTGGCATTTACTTCACGGTTTTCAAAGTGCTTTCCAAACTTTCGGATGGAATCATAAAAAATATACTCCCTTGATTAAATTATTAGGAGTAGGTTATTCAATCATTATTTGTTTGTTGTTTGCAATGATGCCCATCGCTATTTATTTGCATTGGGTAGGCTAATCAATTTGCTTTCAATTAAAATTTATATTTTAAAATATCAACCAATTAATTAATCAACTAATTACCCCTACTATGGCTTTCGATTCGAAAATTCCCAAAGGTGAAATGAATGAAAAGTGGAATGATTACAAAGGGCATGTGAAACTGGTGAATCCCTCTAACAAACGAAAACTGGAAGTGATTGTAGTAGGTACCGGTTTGGCTGGTGCATCTGCTGCTGCTTCATTAGGTGAAATGGGTTATAAAGTAAAAGCATTTTGTTTTCAAGATAGTCCTCGGAGAGCACATAGTATTGCTGCCCAGGGTGGAATCAATGCTGCTAAGAATTATCAAAATGACGGAGATTCTGTTTTTCGTCTTTTTTATGATACAGTAAAAGGGGGCGATTATAGATCAAGAGAGGCTAATGTGCACCGCTTGGCAGAGGTAAGTACTTCCATCATTGATCAATGTGTAGCCCAGGGAGTTCCATTTGCAAGAGAATATGGAGGCTTGTTGAGCAACCGTAGTTTTGGTGGTACTCAAGTACAACGTACTTTTTATGCAGCTGGACAAACTGGCCAACAACTGTTATTAGGTGCATACAGTGCATTGGAAAGACAAGTCGCTCTGGGTAATGTAACCATGTATGCGCGTCACGAAATGCTAGATGTGGTGATGATTGAAGATAGGGCCAGAGGAATTATTGCTCGTAATTTGGTTACAGGTGAATTAGAAAAACATTTCGGCCATGCGGTACTATTATGTTCTGGTGGATATGGAAATGTATTTTATTTGAGTACCAATGCAATGGGAAGTAATGTAACTGCTGCTTGGAAAGCTCACAAAAAGGGTGCTTTTTTTGGTAACCCTTGCTTTACACAAATTCATCCTACCTGTATTCCTGTGTCGGGCGATTACCAAAGTAAGCTGACGTTAATGAGTGAAAGTTTGCGTAATGATGGTCGTATATGGGTACCTAAAAATAAAGGTGAAAATCGAAAGGCAGTTGATATACCTGAAGAAGAAAGAGATTATTACTTGGAAAGAAGATATCCTGCTTTTGGAAATCTAGTACCTAGAGACGTTGCTTCAAGAGCATCTAAAGAGCGCTGTGATGAAGGGTATGGAGTTGGAACAACCAAACTTGCTGTATACTTAGATTTTGCAGATGCTATTCTTAGGTATGGTAAAATTGAAGCCGGCAAAATGGGAGATCACTCAGCCAGCGAAGAAGCATTGATTCAATTAGGAAAAGACGTTGTAAAAGAAAAATATGGTAATCTTTTCGCTATGTATGAAAAAATTACTGGTGAAAACCCATACGATATGCCCATGAGGATTTACCCTGCGGTGCATTATGTAATGGGAGGATTGTGGGTTGATTATGAATTACAAACCACCGTTAAAGGTTTGTATGCTTTGGGTGAGGCTAATTTTAGTGAACATGGTGCTAATCGACTAGGCGCTTCTGCCTTGATGCAAGGTTTGGCAGATGGCTATTTCGTGATACCTTATACTTTAGGAAATTATTTGGCAGATGAAATACGCACTGCCAGTATTTCTACAGATCATCCTGCATTTATAGAGGCGGAAAAAGCGGTGAGTGATCGAATTGAAACCTTAATGAATATTAAAGGAAAACAAACTGTTGAAAGCTTTCACAAACGTCTTGGTCTAATTATGTGGGACAAATGTGGTATGGCAAGAAATGAAAAAGGGTTAAATGAAGCGATTGAACAAATTCAAGCTTTGAAAAAAGAGTTTTGGTCAGATGTAAGAATACCAGGTGAGGTAAAAGGTATGAACCCTGAATTAGATAAAGCAGGTAGGGTAGCAGATTTCATTGAATTGGGTGAATTGATGTGTAAAGATGCACTGGCGCGAAATGAAAGTTGTGGTGGTCATTTTAGAGAAGAATATCAGACCGAAGATGGCGAAGCCAAAAGAGATGACGAGAATTTCAGTTTCGTTTCTGCATGGCAATACATGGGTGAAAGTGACTGGAAATTAAATAAAGAAGAACTTAAATTTGAAATTGTAAAGCCAACACAAAGGAGTTACAAATAAGCTAAACTAACTATTCAACCACCTAAGCATTCAATAATGGAACATTACAAAATGAATCTGACGTTAAAAGTTTGGCGTCAAAAAAATAATCAATCAGAGGGTTCTTTGGAGACTTACCAAGTAAAGGATATATCTTCTGAAATGTCTTTTTTAGAGATGTTTGATGTGTTAAATGAGCAGTTAATCATAGTAGGTGATCAACCTATTGCATTTGATCATGATTGTCGTGAGGGTATTTGTGGTATGTGCAGCATGCATATCAATGGAAGGGCTCATGGTCCTTGGACAAGTAACACTACTTGTCAACTTCATATGCGTGCTTTTAAGGATGGCGATACAATCGTAGTGGAGCCATGGCGCAGCAAGGCTTTTCCTGTTATAAAAGATTTAATGGTAGATAGAAGTGCTTTTGATAGAGTAATCCAAGCTGGAGGGTTCATTTCGGTTAATACTGGTAATGCTGTGGATGCCAATAGCTTACCTATCGATAAAAAGAATGCAGACGATGCATTTATGGCAGCATCCTGTATTGGATGCGGCGCTTGTGTGGCAACCTGTGTAAATAGTAGTGCCATGTTATTTGTAAGTGCCAAGGTTTCTCAATTGGCATTGTTACCTCAAGGTTCCCCAGAGCGCGAATCAAGAGTATTAAATATGGTGGCTCAAATGGACAAGGAAAATTTTGGTAACTGTACCAATACTTATGCTTGTGAAGCGGAGTGTCCTAAAGGTATTTCGGTGGCTAATATTGCCCGAATGAATAAGGAATATTTACACGCTAGTTTAACTACAGAGTCATAAAATAACTAATAATGATTTTTAAAACCTTCCTCTGGAAGGTTTTTTTGTGGGGTAGGGCTAGTGGTTTGGAATAATGACAATAATGATGTGAGGATATTTACAATAAAAAATCGTCCCGACTAGTCGGGACGATTTTTTATTGTAAATAACGCTAAATGATTTTTATCCAAATAATCCACCTTTTTTAAAGGAGCATACACCCTCACCAATTTTAAATCCATTTTGAAACACCTCAATTTTGTAATTGCCAGTTGCAAAATTCGAATTCTGTTTCCAGTCAAAACTTACGGTTTGACGCTGTCCCTGAGTGTAATTGATTTCAATTTTATGAGTAAACTGTTTTTCAGCTCCATCGCGTGTTTTAAATTTTCCTGACCCGAGTGCCTCTACTGCAATTGGACTTCCATCAGGTGCTGAAATAGAAACGTAAAGCTCTTTCGGTCCAGAATTAGCAATTCGATTTTCATCTAAATCAAAAGTGATTCTTAGTTTATCAACTTTCTTTGCCGTACTAGTTTGTTTTTCTTTTCCATTTTTTCTTTCATCCACACCCAAAATATTGAAATTAGAAGCGTGAAGGGTGGATCCGACATTAATCAAATCTTCCTTTTCCTTAATTACAGTTTTAGCTGACTCAAGATTTTTTTCAACTATGACTTTTTCCTGAGTAACTGCCTGTTTTTCTTGAGTTAACTGAATATTTTGACCTTTCAGCACTTCAACCTGTTCTTTGTAGCCCTGAATGTCTGTATTCAAAGATGCGATTAGTCGTTTAGCTTCCATTAACTGAGCCTTTGTAGCATTTACGTTGGAAAGTAAACTTTGAATACGCGCCTTCTTTTCATCAATTTCCCTGTCCTTACTAGAAATAGCGCTGTCTTTTTTGGTAGTGCTAGTTTTTAAAAGATCATAGCGCATGGTAGCTTCATCGAGTAAACTTTGAAGCGTATCTTTTTCAGTAACTACTGCTGCGTATTGAATATCTTTTTGAAGGATGGTCTCTTTAGTTTGACCTTTTTCCCAAATGATATAACCCCAAGTGGCTATTAATGCAATAACCAGTAAAATGGTGATTAAATTACGTCGGTCTTTCTTTTCAGTCTGGGGAAATGTTGGCGGTTGGTCAACGGCTGAGGGGAAATTTTCAAATGCCATAATGGTTTTTTTATAAAATGAAAAGTAAATTGTTTAAATGGTAAAGAATCATCAGAGTAATTAGTCTTTATCAATTTGTAAATCAAAGTTATATGTATTTCCCAAAATCATGCCAAAGAGATTTTATTAAAAAGCCAGTCTTGTAAAATGAGCCCTTAAAAGGATTCTAGAAAGATTTTGGATAACATATTTCTTATAAAATTAATTTTGATTAGGATTATTAGCCTAACCATTATTTATTTGAGTCATTTTCCCAATTAGAAAGAGTGAGTACTAGCTTAGTAATGTTAAAAATCTATTAATTTCCCAATTCTTCCTCCATTTCCTGCAAAAAAGACGGACTTGCCATTTTTTGATTTCCTACACACATGATAACTTTCTTTGCTAATCCAATTCCAAGTATTGCCATCATCTTTACTAAAATCTACCCCATTTAGGCCACAACTGATCCAGTTATTTTTATTCAGCCATTCAACACAGCTCCGATATCCATGGAGGGGAATTTCAGGAGCATACCAATCCTTACCTGCATTTTTAGTAATAAAGCAATTGTTGATATTGGAGTCTTTGGTGTTAAAATCTCCACCAACGACAATGAGCATTTTATTATTTTTCACTGCAATTGAATTAGCTCCAGTGCTTTGTTTTCCTTGAATAATAGGAAGGGGTATCTTTTTACCTTTAATAAATAAATGGCTGCTTAAACCACCACTTACAAAAACAGCCTCCTGCTGATTGAATTTTCTGATATTGGTACCACTACTAGCAAAAAAAGCCTCACCCGAATCTGCTATTGGGTTATTTTGAAGCGGTATATCTTTCCAGGTACTACCTCCATCAAAGGTTTTGGCTATGAAGATTCTGCCCTCTAAAGGATCACCTATTACAATACCGTTCTGGCTATCTAAAAATTCCATCGCATCCAAAAACATTCCAGGATTATTGTTTTCATATACCTTTTTCCAATTGACTCCACCATCAGTAGTCCTAAGTATATAGGCAGGGGATGCAATACCCATGATTAGAGCGGTTGAATCATTGAATGCTTCGATATCCCTAAATTCAGTTTTTTCATAACCCTTTACTACTTGCCAAATAAATGTTTTGCCACTATCTATCGACTTGCCGATCATTCCATTACTTCCGCTAACCCATATAATTCGGTCGTTTACTACGCTTAATCCACGAAGAGAGCTTTTGGTGCCAGAGCTTAGTAAATTAACTTTTTGGGCTAGTAAAGATTCGGAGCAAACAATTAAACAGATAGAATAAATAAATATTTTGAATTGATAGGCCATAAGTTGAATTTTGCAGCTAAATATAAAAACTATTTCGAAGTAATCAGTTACAATTTATAGTTTAAGTAATGGTTGCCAAGGTTTATATTGAATTAGGCTACTAATTTCTGTATTAATTCAAATTTTCATTATGATACCTTATTGGATGAGCAGAACCCAACTGATGTTGGGAGATGAGAAAACGCAGCAATTAATGAATAAAAATGTACTTATTATTGGTCTCGGAGGGGTAGGAGGCATCTGTGCTGAGATGATTGCAAGGGCTGGAATTGGTAAAATGACCATTGCCGATGGGGATGTAGTAGATCTGAGTAATTGTAACAGGCAGGTGGCGGCTTTGCATAGTACTGCTCAGCAGTCAAAGGCAGCTGTAATGGCTGAGAGAATAAGAGATATCAATCCTGCCATCGAATTAACCGTGCTAAATGAATTTATTCAGGAACAAAGGACAGTGGAGCTCGTCAAAAATGGTGGCTTCGATTATGCAGTAGATTGTATTGATACCCTTACTCCAAAGGTTTGGTTTATCAAAACTTGTATCGATTATGGTGTGCCTATTGTAAGCTCCCTAGGTGCCGGAGGCAAAATGGACCCATCTCAAATTGAAGTGGCGGATATATCAAAAAGCTATCAATGTAAACTAGCTCGATACGTCAGAAAGTATTTACATGAAATGGGAATTTATACTGGAGTTAACGTCGTATTCTCTTCTGAAAAGATTGATAAAGAAAAGGTGATTGTCACTGAAAAGGCTTTTCCAAAAAAGTCTTTGATTGGCACTATCTCCTATATGCCGGCTATTTTTGGGTGTATAACTGCAAGTGTGGTTATAAGAGATTTATACGATTTAAATAATTGATATACATATATTTATAAGTATTAATTGAAATTAAAAATAATAATAATTGCCTACTTACTACTACTATCGGTAAAATTACTCATTGATTGAGCTTTTATTTAAAGAAAGATGTCTTATTTTATAAAAAATTAAATGGCAAATTATTGATTATCAATAATTTGCCATTTTTATATAGTTTAAAATTTAAATAAAATTATTTTTATGATTTCAATCATCTTCAATTGAAACAAATTTATCGTTGATACGAATTAGTGGTAACCGCTCCAGCAGTGCTGGTTAGCTTAAATGTATATTTATTTGAAGCATCCCAGCTATATTCTACATACCCCATATTGGCTCCTACTTGATAGGTCAATTTATATGCATTGGTACCTGTAGAAGCAAAAGCTTTGATAGATGCTCCACTTAAAGGGGTAGTTGCCGGTCTTAAAGGTGATGAAAACGCCTGTGGCAAAATTTGATTTTCTGGTGCAGGAGTTGATGGATCGGTCGAAACTTTTCCTTTCATTGCTCCTACTACATAAGGATAATTGGTTGTACCGTGGTAATGATAAACTCCACTTGAAATCGTATGCCCGTGACAGGTATCTAAAGTTTGCATAGTTGATCCATCAGGCTCTTTTTCTCCATATACTGCAAAACCGTCTAGTGCAAATGCAATTGGTTTAAGCCCAGAAGTGGTTGATAAGTGAAGCGGCGCTGCATGGTAGTGGTAATCGTCTCCCTTTCCACAATGGCCTCCCCAATTGTCTAGTTCCCCAATCAGATACGAATCTTCACTTCTATTATTCAAAGCATTGAAAATAGGAATTCCATTTACTGCAAGTGCTACGGCACCTTTCATAAAATTGGATTTAGTACTTAATGGAACGCTTGCATAAACAGGTTGTAAGGGAATAGACCAACTGTTAGTGCCAGTATAGAATTGAGGTATAGGTACTTGTTGTTGCCAGTTTGTGATTCCTACCATCATATTGTGAGCGGGAATTCCATTGGATGAAACATAAAAATAAGTATCATCCCATCTGGTACTTACCGATGGTTTATTAGGAGCAAATGCTGAATCTATAAAGCCAGTAGTTGTTTTTGGAATGGAAGAAGAGGTGGTATTATTAGTTGTAGCGATGGTATCAGTAGTTTTTTTACACGCAAATCCTACTAAGGATAAGAAAAGAAAATAACTTGCAATTAGATACCATTTTGTTCTGTTTTGTACTGATTCGCTAAAAAGTTGGTAAACTTTTTTACTAATAATAAAAGTGGCTACCATCAATATTATCAGAATAAAAAATAGATGATAATTTATACTCGGATTAATCTGGATAGTCGAATTACTAATACTACCAGAACCTATATTAAGCTGTTCATATTTTTTTATTTTAAAACGAGCTAATAATTGATCTTGTACACCAAGGTCTTTAATGGATACTTTTAATAAGTTCCCATTTTCTTGTTCTAGTAAAATGAAATCACTTTTTCCCATAGAAAAGTTTCCCTTTATTACTTTGCCATTTTTCAACTGCCAGTTATTAAAAACAGCTCCATCACCATGATAATGACCACCTGGATGAGCAATAGATACAGTAGAATAGATTAATAATGCTATCAGTAAACTTTGTCGAACAATGGAATTTATTTTCATAAAATTAATTTAATGTGGCTGAATTTATCTTGAGTAGGTAACATTGATGATTGAAGTGCCCAACGTTTTACTACTGATTGCACTAAGTAAAATATCCATGGTCACTTGAGATTGTGGTACTGTAAAAACAGGTGCAGATGAAAGTGCATATACTGTAAATATATATGCTTTGTCACCAGGTCCCTGCGAACAAGGGGGACTGTAACTTGTATTGCTATTTACTGTATTCATACCAAATAATCCAACACCTGAAACTGATTCCGAGATACTGGTTACAGTGGAAGGAATGTTGTAAATCAACATGTATACATGTTTGTCACTAGCACTTGCCATGTGGTGCATTGTAATTGCATAGCTATTGGTTCCACTAGGAGCACCGGTCCAACTTAAAGGGGGTGAAACCCCTAAACTGTCGCAGGTATACTTTTTTGGGAACTTGCCATTGTTAACAAATGCACTACTGCTTGCAACGAGATTGGAATTGACTGTACTGGTGGTTGTACTGGAAGTTGAACTAGTTTCTTTTTGGCAGGAAACAATTAAAAGGCAAACAAATAAAATGAATGCTGAAAAAAAGCGATTGATTGCCATGTTTTGGATTTTAAAGTTGATCAAGAGGATAAAATAATTTCACGTTCGGAACTTTTGACAATTAAAAAGTAAAAAAGTTTAATATCTAACATGAAATCTTGGCAAAGATAATTAAAGACTTTTAAAAAGTTTTTTTCAAAAAAGAAACAATTAGTTAACATAGGCTGAAAAAGTAGCATTCAATAAAAAGATTAAGCAGGAATAAAGTCAATTTGAAGATGTGCGCCGGTGGCATTTGCATTCGTTACAATTTGTGGAAGTCCATTCATTACATCCAGACTTTGTCGATGTGTATGACCAGCCAAGACTCCTATTAAATTTTGTGCTTTGATAACTTCTTTATGAAAGGCAAGTGTAGTACCCGTATGCCCTTTTTCTGGCCATCTTTCTCGGCGTTCGAGTACATAGTTTTGATCAGACTTTGCGCCCCAATCAGGGTGTCCACAACCGAAGCTAACAGGCCTGCCGGGGGCGTATAGAGGAATATGAACCATTAGTAAAACGGGCATTTTCCTTGCTAATTGTTGTTGAAAGAAGGAGAGTTGTTCGGGTAATATTTCATAATACGAGTTGTCAATCGCTACCAAAAGAACTCCATTTATTTCACGTACGGTCATCAATGGATGATCCTTTTGATAAAGGGGTTGCAGACGTTGATTTATCCATTTTTTACGAAGACTTTCAAGCGAACCAGACATTCCTTCGTAATGCCAGTCGTGGTTGCCTGCAACATATAGATAGGGTAAACCAGAATTTTTCATTTGGTCACTTACCCATTCTACAGCAGCTTCAGAAGGAAAACTAACGATATCGCCTATCAGTGCTACCAATGACACCGCTTCTTTTTTGGCAATGCTCAATGATTGTTGAAAGCACTCTGCCGGAAAGGTAGGCGCACCTGTTTCAAAATGCTTTGTTTGATTGTATGCCTTTGCCATTCGACCACTATATTGCTGATAAGGCTCTCCACGATTGTCATCTGTGAAAAGATGAGTATCAGCAATCATTAGTATACTAAAACGATCTTTAACAGCTGCATTATAAAAACGAACTCGGTTGCCATCGATAGCAAATGTTCCTCGATTGGGTTGGATTACCTTTTCGGCTTTTTTAAAATTAAAACCAAGTGAAACGGTTGATAGTAAATAAATCAGATCACGTCTTTTCATTGCTTCTAAAGTTAGATTTTAAATAGTTGATACTACCCAATAATAAATTTAACATCCTAAATTAAGCTAAGAATAATCAAGTTTATTATTTTTTTATAATTCTCGAAACTATTTCTTTAACGATTTTTTGTACCAAGTTTTATTGGGTAAATATTGTAATTTTATAATTCTGATGATTAAAAATATAAAATCTTTTTTCAAATTTAAACCTGCACTTGCCGTAGGTTTTTTATTTTCTGCTTCAAGTTTATTATTCGGAACCTGGGTTGCTTCTATTCCAGGAATTAAAGAGAGGCTAGGTTTTACTGATGGCAGTCTTGGATTATCTCTTTTACTTTCGCCGCTAGGAGCAATAACTGGTATGCTACTTTCTCCGAGGGTGTTTAGTAAAATTAAGATCGGAAAATGGATGTTGAATGGCTTTTATATAGTCTGCCTAATTATGGTTTTACAAATCAATTCAGTCAACCGAATAATGTTTTGGTTTTGTTTATATTTTTATGGGTTATTTAGTTTTTTGAATGGGTTAGCTGTAAATGCGGCAGTTAATTTAATGGAAAAAAAACACAGTCGCCTTTTGATGAGTACTTGCCATGGTATGTATAGTTTAGGTGGTGCAGTAAGTGCAGGGTTAGCAGTTTTAATGTTTTCAATCCGTTTAACTTCTGGATGGCAGATTGTACTTGTAGCTGTTGGAATTATTACAGTGGTTTTTTTTAGTAGAAATTTGTTATTGGCAAATAGAGATATCATTCATTCTGGTTCTGGACTTAAATTACCCTCCCTGTCTATATTAGGAATTTCTTTCATCTGCATGGTTATTTTTATGGCAGAAGGATGCGTGGCGGATTGGAGTGCAATCTATTTTAAGGAAATTTTAAATTCACCAAAAGAATTGTTGAGCCTAGGTTATGCAGGTTTTAGTATTGCTATGACCATTGGAAGACTTAATGGAGATCGTTTAATACCAAGTATCGGCAGTAAAAAAATTGTCATTGTGGGCAGTCTATTGGCTGCCCTCGGTTTTTTAATTGTGGTAATATCTACAGGAGTATTAGTTGCTATTGGAGGATATGTTTTGATAGGATTTGGCTGTTCTTGTATCGTGCCGGTTTTGTTTAGCGCTTCAGCAAATATACCAGGCGTAAGCACTGTGGAAGGTTTTGCAATGGTGACTACAGGAGGATTAATAGGTTTTCTTAGCGGTCCCTCATTGATTGGTATCATCTCGGAAAAAACCGATCTATCTAAGGGTTTATCGCTTTTAATTTTATTGGCAATAGTAGCAGCAATTGTTGCTTGGAGAAATAGTTTTTTAGTTGAAAAGCAAATACCAGGTAATACTTTACCTTATGATGAACAGATATATTAGTTCATATTTTCAATAATATATCTATCCCATTTTAGTAGGGAAAATTAAAATAAAAGAGGCCGAAAAAATGCATTGTTGCAAATTTATCGGCCTCTTTTGTAAATTATAAATAATTATTTCAGCTTTTTCAGCAGGTCCTCATTTAATTTCACATAATCTGGATTTTTTGCTGCTTTTGCTAATTCTAATGATTTGGTTGCAGTAGCAATGGCTTCTTGTTTTTTACCTAATTTAGCTAAGCAGTTTGCTTTTTGATGATGCATGTAATATGCACTAGGGCTTTGTTCTACTGCTTTATTAAACCAGCTTAAAGCTTGGTTTAAGTCTTTGCCGCTTTCCAAATAATACATTGCTGCACCATAATAAGGCAGGTTGTCTTTGGTCATAATATTTTCAATCTGTTTCATCACTTTACTATCTACATCGGTAGAAATAGGTAATGAAATGGATGTATTTTCCCATTGAAGATTTAATTCACAGCTGCTTGATTTTACATTGGTAAATTGCATTGTAAACGTTTCAACTTTATTAGCATTTGCTACAGGGTTTACATTTACTCTAACCAAATCACTCTCTGCTTTATAGGCAGAAGGAGAGGTTACGTCCAATTGTTTGGTTATAATTAATATCCAGCTGTTTTTGCCAGGAATGGAAAGTAATCCATATTTACCTGCTGCAATTTTTTTGTCACCAATCGTAACTTCTTCTCCAAATGTTAGCGTGGTAGCAGAATTAGCTCCTGTGCGCCATACATTCCCAAATGGTACCAAATCTCCAAATATAACTCTACCCTTTGCATTGGGCCTAGAGTAAGATAATTCGATGGTGGACAATCCAAAATTTTGTTTAATGGTTTGGGGAGTGCTAGGCTGTGGAGTTACCAATGACTGAGCAAAACTCATACTGCTCAAGGTAACCGCGAATAGAAAAAATATTTTTTTCATAATTTTATTTTAATTGCTAAATTAACGGGTATTCGTTTAATATAAAACTTTTTCTATTTTTATTATTTAAAAATCATAATTGATAGGGATTAGATATTAGCTTATTTTTGAAGCCACTTCTATCGTTATTTAGGATATATAATTTATTTCTTATGAAAATCCAATTCTTTAAAAAAATCGTGTTTAGTCTATTTTGCTGCTATCTGCCATTTGCATCATTTGCTTGGGGGGTAGAGGGACATCGAATTGTAGGACAAATTGCTGAAAGCTATCTTACCGAAAATGCAAAAAGGGAAATCAAAAAAATTTTAGGTACAGAATCAATTGCAATGGTCAGTAACTGGGCCGATTTTATTAAGTCGGACACTTCATTCAACTATATTAATAGCTGGCATTATATTAATTTAAAATCTGGTCTTTCTTCAACCGAGGTGAAGGCTTATCTCAATCAGGATACAGAGATAGACATTTATACCCGCATCAACTTTATAGTAAAAGAACTAAAGAATAAAAAATTGTCTAAAGAAGACAAAATATTTTATTTAAAACTGCTTATTCATTTTGTAGGGGATATTCATCAACCTTTGCACGCAGGTAGACTTGAAGATTTAGGTGGTAATAAAGTTAAGGTGAACTGGTTTAGTGATCCTAAAAATTTACATCAAATTTGGGACGACCAATTAATTCTTTTTCAACAGCTCAGCTATACAGAATACAGTGCTTCTATCAATCACCCTAGCGCAAACCAAATAAAAACATGGCAGCAAGAACAGCTTAGCGATTGGATTGTGCAGTCTTATCAATTGTCTGAAAGAATTTATAGTGATATAAAGCAACCCAATCAGCGCCTTGAGTATAGATATAATTTTAATTACCTATCGATTCTAAACCAGCAATTATTAAAGGGGGGAGTACATTTGGCTGGTGTATTAAATGATATTTTTAAGGGTTAATCTTTTCAAGTTACCCAACAATCATTTTTTACTACATTTTTCACTAGGGTAATTTTTATAGTTAATAAATCTTACAATCTGGTTATTTTTTTAATGATAATTTTCTCCAAAAACGCTTGATTTTTTTGCTTTAACAATTGTATTTTTCTAACTATTTCCATTCCATTAACAACTGTCCCAAAAGCTGCATATCCAGGATCATTGTTTACAACTTCATCAAACTGAGTTTGGTCTCCAATGCAGATAAAAAATTCAGTATTTCCTGTACCTGGAGATAAGCGAGCTATTGAAAGAGTTCCACTGGTATGACTTAATTCACTTTTGCTTGTAGGCTCGTGTTCAATACCTGCAACTGTAGGATATTGAGCATCATTTGTTTTCCAAATTCCTCCTTGAATTAATCCTGTATTTGCTTCTGTACTTAGTCCTTCCTGAAGAAGTACCCTGTAAAAGGAACTGTTGTTGTAATAGCCTGAGTCAATAAAAGATAGAAAGGCAGCTACTGTTTTAGGTGCTTGCTTTGGGTAAAGTTCAGCTTCTATGTCTCCAAAAGAAGTAACAATCAAAATGTGTGGATTTTGATTGTTACTTTGATTACAACCTATTAAAATAGCAGCTAAAAAAGTGAAAATCCATATTTTCATAGAAAACTTATAGAAAAATCTAGGTGTAATATTTTCTTTTATTCCTTTTGAATAGATTGCTCTTAGAACAAATATTAAACAGTGAGTCTTACATTGATTGCATTGGCTCCTTTTGGACCCATTTCAATTTCAAAGGTAACTTTGCTATTTTCTTTGATATTGTCTTGGAAGGCATTCATATGAACAAACACGCTTTCCTGAGATTCAAGGTCCTTGATGAATCCATATCCCTTTGATTCATTAAAAAATGTAACGGTACCTTTTCTTATTAAATCGGCAGGATCGAAAGGTTTTTGTTTGGGCACTCCTATTTCGATATCTTCCACATTTATTTTAATCATCTTTCTGGGATCAGGAGGAGTGGAGGATAGATTTCCATTTTCATCAATGTAGGCAATCATGTCGTCAAAAGATTTGCCATCTTTGGCATTATCTTTTCTTTCTTGTTTTTTCTCTTCTTTGTCTTTCTTGTCTTTTTGTTTCTTCTTTTCTCGTTCTTTCTTATTCCAGGTTTCCTGTGATTTTGCCATAAACTATAATGATTGTTTTTATTTTATTTATTGAAGATTTAACAAAACCGTTTTCTATTCAGAAGCGTTGTGAACAATTTGACCAATGAATTTGATTGAAGGTACAATATTTATACCCTTCTATCAAATGCTTGTTAGAAATCAGAAAAAACTTCCTTGTTATTCTGTTTTTAAAAGTTGAATTATAATCCTCCAATTTCAGATTTTCGAGCTTTTTTGGTCCTTTTAAAAAACATTTTTCTTAGGTCCATTAATTGCTCTAATTTCAACTTTCATAAATTTTCCCCATTTTAATACCATTTGTACAATATGAATCAAAAGCAGTATGGTCTATTTTCTCTTCCTGTGATAGTAGGCTCATTGGGTTTTTTTGTAGATATCTATGATCTTTTACTTTTTAGTATTGTCCGAAAGTCAAGTTTTAAGGACTTAGGCGTGGCAGTGGCTGATATGAAAAATATAGGAGAAAATATCATAAGCTGGCAGATGCTTGGGTTAACGATAGGCGGAATTGCATGGGGTATCATTGGTGATAAAAAAGGTAGAAAAAATGTTTTGTTTGGTTCAATTTGTCTTTATTCCTTGGCAACAATTGCTAATGGATTTGTAACAAATATTGATCAGTATACATTTCTTCGTTTTATTGCTGGACTTGGATTAGCTGGTGAGCTTGGCGCTAGCATCACCCTTACCAGTGAATTATTACCCAAGGAAAAGCGTGGAATTGCAGCTGCCATTATTGCTACAAGCGGTGTCATGGGGACAGTGACAGCTTATTTTGTTCATTATTTGAGTAATGAAAACTGGCGCCTTTGCTATTTTATAGGAGGTGCTATGGGAATTGCTTTATTATTTTTGAGAGTGAAAGTATTAGACAGTAAGATGTATGATACTGCTAAAAATGCTCAAGTAAAAATGGGAGATTTTTTAATGATACTGACGAACAGAGAGCGTTTATTAAGGTATTTAAGAGCCATTACTGTTGGATTGCCTGTATGGTATGTAATTGGTTTATTAATTAGTTTTTCTGATGAGTTTGCAGCTCGGTTCGGCATAATTAATTTTGATCAGCCTAAGGCATTAATGCTTCAGTATGTAGCATTGGTTTTTGGAGATATGGGAGCAGGTTTTTTGAGTAATATTATTAAAAGTCGTAAAAAAACCTTGCTTATTTTCTACACCATTTTAACATTTTTTTTCGTTTTATTCTTTGCTTTAAAAGGTGGAGGAACTGCCTTTAATATGTATTTGATCTGTATGGGGCTTGGCTTTGGATCTGG
>CAMBTV010000020.1 GCA_945870835.1 Chitinophaga pinensis | reverse complement strand
AAAAACTAACTTTTCACTACTCCACCTATAATGTTCCAACTTCGCAAGTTTTGGATAAAATTTCACAATATTTTCTCTGTTAGGTGGTATACAACCTATCTCATTTAAGACATACATTTTAACTTGAATATGTCTAGCTGCATATCGATTAGACTCCTTTTTTCTATTATTTAAAACATTCCAGCATTTTCGAATGGTTGCAAATTGTCTCAAATCAAAAACTGAAATACCTGTTTTTTCAGAAGCGAAATTAAGAAAATCTGATTCAAATTCAATTTCAGTAAAACTAAAATGAGTTTCTGGATAACTGATAATAAATCCACTCAATTCATCAATAATTTCTGAAGAAACATTCAGCTGAAGATTATTATTAATTAATGATTGAAGTTCGTAACAAACTGCATAATAATAATTAATCACCCTAGAAATTATATCAATTAATTCACCCTCTTCAATGATTCCTTTGCCAGTAAAGGTGTCTGATTTACGTTTTATAAAATTTAGATTAAGCCCCTCCAATAATAAATTTTTTATCTGATCTTTTTTTAATGTACTATTATTGAGAAAGTCAAATATTTCACTTTCCTGGGGCAGAGAAACAATCAATGGTATTTGGGATATACTTAAAGTATGATTATAAAGAAACTGCCTGAAAGCATTGGCCCTATTAATTACCTCAGAATCTGCTGAACCAAAAAAATAAGCAACTTTTATATTCTTAAGATCTGTAATGTGGTCTTCTGAATTGCAAAAATTTAAATGAAAATTTGCATTCAAAAGCTCGATTGGAATTAGTTCAATAAACTCCTCATAAAAAGGATACAAGTATTTAAACTCTTCAAAAAAGGCATTTGCATATTTGTCCACTAAAAAAATTTTTAGTGGCTTATGATCATGGTAATGACTCAATATTACATTTTCTAGAAGAAAAGCTCGTGCAGTTTTGTCGAGTCCTACTACAGCGATAGTATTTTCACAATTTGGATCCCCTTCGTTATAATACAAATGGGGAGGAAATTCATCATATATTTTTTGAGCTGCCATTTGCTCTAGGTTGATAATATGCAAATCATAATTATCTGCTATATTATCAATATCGGAATAATCTTTAAGAACTCTTTTATTTTGCTGATCCTTAATATGAATGAATAATTTCATTGCCTCAACATTATCGGCTTTCTTATCTGATTGAAAATTAAATAAACTTATATTCGCTGCAATCTCGATATTTATTTCATCCCTGTCATTTGCCAAAATACAAGCCCTTGATTTCGCAAGTCCAATTTTATCGAGTGTTTTACTTTCAAATGGGTTAGAATAGATTAAAATGCCGCCTGCATTACTAATTTCTTCAATAAAAGGTGACGCACGATTAGATTCAACCACAACTACTGTATAACCATTTTCAAGCAACTCTTTACTAATTCTGTAGCCAAGCGAATCCAATGAAAAAACAATTATATGTCTTTGATGAAATAACTTAATTTTATACACAATTAGAAACTCTCTGGCGTGATCTACAAATATTGAAAATAAACTTAACCCAACTAATATCGCTGCAATGAATTTTGCTGCCAATATCAAACCTAATGCTAAGGGATTTTCAGGATTCTCGGACCACTGTTGAGCATCCGTAGATTCATTGAGTAAAAAAAAGTTTATAATTGAATATAAAACCCCCCAAAAATGAAAACCTTTTGGGTAATAAATAGAATAACCAATAAAAGACAATACAAATACTAAAATAACAAGTATTGGATAAACAATAGGAGGTATTTTTTTTAACTTCATAAGAAATATAAAAATTGAGATTACAACGAAATTAAAGTAAAAAACAATACCTTAATAATGTTTTTAAATCAATCACCACATTAACTAAATGACTAACTTTTTGATAATTTTAATACCTTTTAAATTGTTTGTAAACCGTTTTTTATTAAATTTTATACATATATAAATAAAAGTACATTTAATCTTAAATTAATTAAAAAAAATTCAATTAAAATCAAAAACATTACACTGAACAAATTTTACTGATAACTAAAAAATTACTTCTAACATTTATTCACTTTTAATTACTTAACTAAATTTATTAAATTGCATCCCATGGGCATATGGAACCAAGTAGCACAATACCTATATCTAAAGAAGAAAGATCCAAACACTCCAAATTCGCAGTTTGTAAAATATATGCATGGCATTAACCGAATATCCATCCTCCTTTTTCTAGTAGCGATGGTGATCCTTGCAATCAAATTATTTAGAAAGTAAAATTGAACTTCAAGGGATGCGTTGCATTAAAGGAGAGCGTTTATGTTTGTAAAAAAACATAGATGCTGCTCGCAGCATTTGCGGAAGCATTTCCTCCTTGACTCAATAAATTTTTTAACGCAACATAATCTTCTTTCATTTGTAATTGCTTATCCACGTCGTATAGAATTTTTTTTAACTCGTTAGAAAGATTATTTTCGGTTAGTTGCTCCTGTATCAATTCCTTTACCACTTCCCTTTTCATTATCAGGTTAACCAAACAAATGTATTTAATGGTGATAAGCCATTTGGCAATTTGAAAAGATATTGCACTCCCCCTGTAACATACTACCTCAGGAACTCCGAATAATGCGGTTTCAAGAGTTGCAGTACCACTAGTAACAATAGCAGCTTTTGCAACTCGCAACAATTCATAAGTTTGATTAATAACCGATGAAACATTTTGATAAGGCGATAGCATCGATTCATAAAAATCATCTTCTATGCCAGGTGCTTTTGCCACTACAAAATGAAATTCTGGAAAATGTTTTGCCACCGAAAGCATGATAGGTAGTTTAGTCAGTATTTCTTGCTTTCTACTTCCTGGCAATATCGCAATGATAGAGCGCTTGACTTGAGGTTCTGAAAAACTAATATTATCTTTATAGAAAGCTGTTTCTAAATGCGAATGACTTACTTTAAAATCATCTACCACCTTTACTAATGGATGACCTACATACTCCACCTCAAAATCCCATTTTTTATAAAAATCTTTTTCAAAAGGTAAAATCACGAGCATCTTATCCACATTTTTTTTAATACCATTTACCCTACTTTCCTTCCAAGCCCATACCTGGGGAGAAATGTAATAGATTACTCTTAAACCTTTTTGCTTGGCCCATGATGCTATTCGTAAATTGAAACCAGGATAATCAATCAATACCAACACATCGGGCTGATATTGAGAGATATCAGCTTTACAATTGGCTAAGTTTTTAAAAATAGTCCGAAGGTTTTTTAAAACTTCAATAAATCCCATAAAAGCCAACTCGGAATAATGCTTTACCAAGATGGCACCAGCATCTTGCATTTTATCTCCTCCCCAACAACGTATTTGAGCAGCAGAATCTAAGAGTTTGAGCTCATGAATTAGATTGCTACCATGCAAATCTCCACTAGCCTCTCCTGCAATTATATAATATTTCATCGTTTGCTATTATTCAATGCAATTTAACTGAAATGATTAAAGTGGACCAAAAAATGCTTCACCACATAAATCGCAGGTCTAATATCTTAAAAAAAAAAATTTAAATTGCCTCTTAACCGCTCAGAAGGTTACTTTCTATCAAAATCGAAGAATAATTTTGATTTCATAATATGTTTTATTTATTTAATATAAAATTTTTTGATTGAAATGATAACAATAAAATAACCTTAACTTAGCAAATCTTTAAAAAAAAAGAAATTAAATAAGTAAAATGTCTTTTTTAACTAAGGTTTGAATAACAAATTTTAAATTTACTAAATAAGTATTCAGCTTAAGAAACCTTTTAAAACAAAGAAATGAGTAACAAAACGCTGATAAACAAAGTATCTGCTTTTAAAACAGCAGAAAAACTAAAAGATGCAGATATCTATCCGTTTTTTCGCCCACTTCAGTCTGACCAAGATACAGAGGTTATTATTGACGGAAAACGAGTGCTGATGTTTGGTTCAAACAGTTATCTCGGACTCACCAATCACCCTTTTGTAAAAGAAGCAGCAAAAAAGGCCATTGACAAATACGGAAGTGGTTGTGCAGGCTCCCGTTTTTTAAACGGAACATTAGATTTGCACTTAGAACTAGAAGAAGCCTTAGCCCAATTTGTTGGAAAAGAATCTGCATTGGTATTTAGTACTGGCTATCAGGTAAACGTTGGTGTTATATCAGCTTTAGGTGGTAGAAATGATTTTTTATTTTCTGATGAACTTAACCATGCCTGCATTATTGACGGTGCGCGTCTTTCTTTTTCAAAATTGTATAAATATGGACATGGCGACATGGCTCATTTAGAAAAATTACTAGCCAGTGTTCCAATTGAATCCTTCAAAATAATTGCCACTGATGGTATTTTTAGCATGGAAGGTGATATCACCAAACTAAATGAAATTACAGCTTTGGCTAAAAAATACAATGCCACCGTATTTGTGGATGATGCTCATTCATTGGGCGTACTTGGACCACAAGGTCAGGGTACCGCAGCCCATTTTAATATTACTCACAAGGTAGATTTGATTATGGGTACTTTTAGTAAATCACTCGCTTCTATTGGTGGATTTATTGCAGCCGACAAAGTAGTAGTGGAATACCTAAAACACCATGCTCGCTCGCTTATTTTCAGTGCTAGCATTTCACCTGCAGCTGCTGCTAGTGCACTTGCTTCTTTAAATGTACTCAAAGATGAACCTCAAAGAATTGAAAAACTTTGGACCAATACGAACTATGCTCAGAGTCTTTTAGCTAAGGCTGGATTTGACATTGGTAAAACTGAATCACCCATTATACCCATTTTTGTAAGAGACAATGAAAAGACTTTCTTAATGGCTAAAATGCTAATGGATGAGGGTATTTTTGTAAATCCAGTTGTATCACCCGCAGTTCAAAGTGATGCTTCTATGATTCGCTTTTCATTGATGTCAACTCATTCTTTGAAACAAATTGATTACGCTGTTGATAAAATAAAAAAAGTTGCATTCAAATTAAAAGTACCCCTATTAAACCAGGAGAGAGCATGATTTCCGTGAAACAAGTTGAAACAAAAGATGACTTAGCCGCTTTTATTGATTTTCCTCACACCTTATTTGAAGGAGATAAAAATTATGTACCAGAATTACATATTGCTCAAAGAGATGTTTTAACTCCCGGAAAACACCCCTTCCATGACCATTCTAGCATTCAATGTTTTCTTGCCTATGAAGATGGAAAAATAAAAGGAAGGATTGCTGCTATATTAAATAATAACCATAATAAATTTGTTGACAAAAAAGACGGTTTTTTTGGTTTCCTAGATTTATACAATGATGATCAAGTAGCAGAAAAATTAATCACTGAAGCAAAAAATTGGTTAATTAGTAAAGGACTAAATACCATGATTGGCCCAGTTAATCCCACAACCAACGACCCATCAGGATTGTTGGTAGAAGGCTTTGACTCTGCTCCTGTGGCAATGATGACCTACAACAAACCTTATTATCTTGACCTATTGACTGCGAATGGTTTTACAAAAAAATTCGATTTACTAGCATACGACCTCCCTACAAAAACTGTTGACAAAAGGACTATTCAACTTAAGGAGGCATTGCGAAAAAGATTTGAAGACCGGAATATTGTAGTAAGAAATATTAATCTAAAAGATTTTACAAATGAAGTTGAAAAAATACTAAGTGTATATAATTCAGCATGGAAAGCAAATACCGGTTTTGTTCCAATGACCGATGAGGAATTTAAATACTTAGCAAAAGACTTGAAGATGATCCTTGACAAAGACTTTTGTCTTTTAGCAGAAAAAGAAGGAAAAGTGATTGGTTTTGCTCTAGCAATACCCGATATCAATCAAATACAAATTAAAATAAAAAGAGGTCGCTTATTGCCTTTCGGAATTTTTAAATTGTTGCTAGGCCTCAAAAAAATTAATTACGTAAGAGTAATAGCCCTTGGGGTAAATGAAGAATTTAGGAAAGTGGGAGTAGAGGCCTATTTCTATTCAGAAATAATTCAAAAGGCGATAGATAAAAAAATTACTGGAGGGGAAGCATCCTGGATTTTGGAAAACAACGAAATGATGAATAAGGGACTTTTAAATTTAAAAGCTACCGCTTACAAAAGATATCGGATTTTTGAAAAACAAATATGAAAGACAAGGTTCTAATCACAGGCGCCAGTGGCTTTCTTGGATATCATCTTATCCAATCTGCTGTTGATGCAGGAATGGAAGTATTTGCAGCAGTAAGGAAAAATAGCAATATAGATCACCTAAGCCAATTTCCCTTAAAATACCTTTTTTTAAATTACGAAGATCAGGAACAAATGAGTAGGCAAATTGCCGAAAATAAAATCGACTTCATCATTCATTCAGCAGGTGTTACAAAAGCTATTCGTCAAGAAGTTTATGACCAAGTGAATGCCGACTACACAATTCAACTTGCAAAAGCAGCTGAAAATACAGGAGGAATTTGCAAGAAAATTGTTTTTATCAGTAGTCTTGCTGCGGTTGGTCCTCTTAATGATGTACAACAAAAATTAACTGAGCAATCTCTTCCCCACCCTGTTACTGCATACGGAAGAAGTAAATTACTTGCAGAAAATAAACTAGCCAACATTTCTATACCCACTGCTATTTTAAGACCAACTGCAATTTATGGTCCAAGAGATAAAGATATTTTTATTATGCTCAAAACAATCAGTAATGGTATGGATCCTTTTATTGGGAAAATATTTCAGCAATTAAGTTTTGTGCATGTAAAAGACGTTGCAATTGCAGCAGTAAATTCTTTGCTGTTAAAAAATGCTGTGGGAATATATAATATTACTGATGGCAATTGCTATAACCGATACGAATTTTCTGATATTTCAAAGAATATTTTGCAATGCAAAGCTTTTAGATTTCATATTCCAATGCCCTTAGTTAAATCGCTTGCATTCATTTTGGAGAAAGCGAATGGTTGGTTAAATAAACCCTCAGTGATAAATCGTGAAAAATTGCAAGAATTAGCCGCCAATAATTGGATCTGTGACATAAGCAAGGCTAATAAAGATTTAAATTTTATTCCCCAATTCAATTTACAATCTGGTTTGGAAGATACTATTGGTTGGTATAAAAAAAATAAATGGTTATAAAACACAATACTGTCATACAATTAATTAAAAATTATACAAATAAGATGGTAAACAAGGATAGTATAAAATTACCTTCACTACTTTTGCAATATTAATTACAAACCATGATTCTGCCTAAATAAAAGGTAAGATCAAGAATTATCAATTTCTTAATTGATAATGATAAAATTTCACAAGATCTTTGCATCAGTTCTAGGTATCGGCCAATTAAAAGGTGGTGGTACTATTGCAGCGATAGTTTATTTCATCGGTTGGAATTTACTCCCTGAAAATCTTGAAAAAAGTAATTGGATATTTTTCAGCACCCTCATAATATAGGAATGGGCATTTGGAGTGCAAATGAAGTGGATGCTATTTGGGGCAAAGACAGTGGTAAAGTTGTAATTGATGAAGTAGCAGGAATGGTAATCACCCTTTTACTGGTTCCAAAGAATATTAATTTATTTATTAATTGCTTTAATTGCATTTAGATTCTTTGATATTGTAAAGCCTTTGGAAATAAGAAAATTAGAAATATTGCCAAATGGCTGGGGAGTAATGGAAGATGATATAATTGCAGGTCTTTTTGCTCTTGTTCATTTAAGTATAGAGTTAGTGAACAAGGAAAAAAATATTTTTTAATCTGGGTAGGAAATTTGCTACTAAATGCTAGGGCAGTTTATTTTTTGATAAAAATAATGGGGGTGCAATATTTAATTGCAAAAATGAATACGGCAATAATTGTTGCTATTGGTTATAACTATCCCTTGCAAAAAGGATATGTTTTTAAAACTGTTGATAAAAAATGAAATGGATTAATACGATATCAAAAAGCTTCTTTATTTCTACTTTTTTAATAAGCAATTTATTTTCAGATGGTCAAACCATTGTAAAAGGATTTGTAAAAGATGCGGCAACAATGCGCCCACTTCAATTTGTAAGTATTTATTTTGACGGGGGCAAAGGAGTTACTTCAGGATCAGATGGAAGTTATTCCATTATCTCAAAAAATTCAAAACTCAACAATCTTAATTTCTCCTTCACAGGCTATAAGAAAATATCAAAAAAAATAATTGTAGGTAAAGAACAGATTATTAGCATTGAATTGGGACTAGATGACGCATTGCAGAATGTGGTAGTAAAAACAAGAAAAAGAGCAAAATACAGAAATAGGGATAACCCAGCTGTAGAGTTGATTAATCTAGTAATAGATAATAAAAAAAAGAATCGGATCAAAGCCTATGATTTTGTTCAATATCAGCAATACGAAAAACTATCTTTATCCCTAACCAATAAACCTGAAAAACTTCTTAAAAATAGGCTTTTTAAAAATTATAAGTTTATACTTGAAAACATAGACAGTACTAGCATTGAGGGGAAATCGCTACTACCCATTTATATTGAAGAAAAATTATCAGATCGTTTTTTACGCAAAAATCCTGAGGCCGATAAAACAATCATTAGAGGAGAAAAATATGTAACCTACGGAGATTTTTTAGATGCAAATGGAATCAGTCAATACCTTAAAATGATGTATGGTGATATTGATATTTACGATAACAACGTGAATATTTTAAGAACACAATTTTTAAGTCCAATTGCAGATATGGGTCCCTCATTCTACCGTTACTACATCACCGACACTGTTGAACAAGAAGGAATAAAGTTAATAAAGCTTTACTTTACTCCACGAAATCCTAATGACCTAATTTTTAGAGGATATATGTTGATTACCCTTGATGGAAATTATGGAGTAGAAAAGATCAACATGACCATCAGTAAAAATGCAAATCTTAATTGGGCCAGAGAATTGAGAATTACACAAGATTATGAAAAGGCTACTGACGGTAGGTTCCATCTTATCAAAAGTAATATGTTGGCTGAGTTTGCACTTACCCAAAATGCATCTGGTGGAGTTATGGGAGAAAGAAGTGTCTCCTTTAAAAAATTCAAAACTGACATTCCAGCTCATGACAGCATTTACCTTGACAAAGATTTAGTAAATAAAAGCAATACTTCCTCTACAGTAGATAGTTTTTGGGTAGATAAACGACATAACCAACTTACCCAAGTAGAAGCCAAAGCTTACTATAATATTGACAGTTTAAAAAATATGCGCTCCTTTAAAAACTTTGGAGAAATTGTTTCCCTTTTATTTTCTGGTTACTATTCCTTTGGAAAATGGGAATTAGGAAATACCAATACCTTCTACAACTTTAATCCAATAGAAGGGCTAAAGTTAAAAGTTGGTGGTAGAACTACTCCCAAATTCAGTAATTTTCTTTATTTCGACAATGCTATCTCTTACGGTTTTAAGGATGAAAAATTTAAATTTTTAAGTGCTGTTACTTATTCTTTCAACCACAAATCTATTTATGCATTTCCTCTGAACTATTTAAAAATTAGTTATCAATACGACACCAATATTCCAGGACAGGAACTTCAATTTGTGCAAGAAGACAATGTATTCCTATCTTTTAAAAGAGGTAATAATAAAAAATGGTTATACAACAATTATTTAAAAGGTGAATATATTTATGAATTTGGAAAAAGTCTAAGTTATACGGTTGGTTTTAAAAACTGGACACAAACACCCGCTGGAGATATCTTTTTTCAAAAGACCTCCGATTTATCAAAAATAAAAAATATTACTACTACCGAATTTTCGGGTGAATTCAGATGGGCTCCGAACTATCAATTTTACCAAGGGAAAAATTTTAGAATCCCAATCATTAACAAATATCCAATATTTAATCTCCGCTTCATAGCCGGTGTTAAAGGATTAATGAAAGGAGAATACAATTATCAAAATCTTAGCCTACACATCGAAAAAAGATTTTTTCTTTCACAATTGGGTTACATAGATGCTACCTTAGAGGGTGGCCATACATTTGGACAGCTTCCCTTTCCTTTGCTTAGCATTCACAGAGCCAACCAAACTTATTCATTCCAACTCGAATCATACAACTTAATGAATTTCATGGAATTTGTTAGTGATCAGTATGTTGCTGGAACAGCAAATGTTCACTTTAATGGATTCTTTCTAAACAAAATTCCTTTAATTAAAAAACTTAAGTTAAGAGAGGTGGTCAGTGCAAAAATATTATATGGAAGTGTTAGAGATGAGAATAACCCTGCTAAAACTAACAATCAATTAAAGTTCCCTACTGATATATTATACGATCAACCCACTACTTTCGCCCTTTCCAAAGAGCCTTATATTGAACTAAGTGTGGGTGTAGGAAATATTTTTAAATTTGCAAGAATTGACCTTGTAAAACGTTTGTCTTACCTTGATCATCCAGGAATATCTACCTTAGGATTAAGAATTAGAATTGCATTTGATTTTTAAAATTGAAATAAAAAAAAGTGGAGGATAAATTATTGATAGATAAAATAAAAAATAATTTATATACTTATTAAACCTGTTGTAAAAGGATTAATAAAAATAGAATTTATACCTAATTTAATTTCCATTATTGGCTTTATACTAAATATAGGGTTTGCCCTTTATTTTTATACTTTCAGCTGAGGAAGTAAACCTAGCTGATTTCTCCTACCTTGGTTGGACAGGAGGCTTGATAATCTTTGCTGGTTAATTTGACATGCTAGATGGCCAGGTTACCAGATTAGGGAATATGAGCTCTTCATTTGGAGCTTTGTTTGACTCTGTATTAGATAGATAGATACAGCGAGCTAATCTTGTTTATGGGTATCTGCAATTATCTTATTTCCCATCATTATTTTTTAAGTTCCCTCTCTGCTTTTATTGTATTGATAGGATCTATGATGGTCAGCTATACCAGGGTAAGAAGTGAAGGATTGGGTATTAAAAATAAAGGCGGTCTAATGCAGCGTCCAGAGTCAGAAATTCTAACCGGTCTTTCCGCACTAATTTGTAGAATAAGTAGTCACTTTATAGGTAATGGAGTTAAATATATTTTACCAAGCAATTCCATTGAAATTTTTGAAACAATTACTATTTTTACACTTATAACTAATATCATGTCCATACTTACCAATATCACAGCCATTAATAGACTAGTAGCCGCTAAAAAAGCGTTAGATAAAAAAGATATAAATAAATAATTATGACTGGGAGAATATTTTTAATTATTACCCTTCTAAGTAGTTTCTCAAGAAATACTATTGCTCAAGAAATGGGTTTCCCTATTCCCACAGGAAATAGTAAACAATTATTTTACCTACAACGTTCTACTAATAAAAATACGCTTGTATACGAACTCAATTACAATAATGGCAATTTAGACAAAGAAGATCCTCTACATGTTTATTGGATTCGTTACCAAGAAGATAGTCAAAAAGAAGAGCTAAACTTTATTCAAAAGACATTTGCTTATGGTATCAAAACAAAAAATATTGCAGAAAACCAATATGAACTTTGTTTTGTAGCTTATAAAAAATTTAAAATGTACATAAGATTAGGTGCTGATAAAAAATTTCACCTATACACTAGTATCAATCAAAAAAAGGCAGAACTAACGAGTATTTTTTTAAAAATTAATGGTGGAGCTTTTTGGACCCCCAATATAGAATACGTAGATATCTATGGATTAGACCCAATTAGCAGATCTGTTGTGAAAGAACGAATGAAAATTTAATAACACTTTATTATACTTTACGAGAATGAAAAAAAATTATATTTCCAATAGTGAAGACTCCATTAAATTGTTTAAAAATAATATTTTTAACAGCCTGTCGAAGGTTCATTATACTGTTCCGCTCTTCCTGTTCGTACCTGCCATTTTACTTTTTTGCTACCAAGCATTTAACGACCATCTAGCGGTGCTTACTTTTAGTGGATATTTTGGTGCAGGCATATTGGTATGGACTATCACTGAATATTTTTTACACCGCTTTATTTTTCACTACCATCCAAGTTCTGATTTTGGTAAACAAATACATTTTATATTTCATGGAGTACATCATGATTATCCAAGAGATAAAAAAAGACTGGTAATGCCGCCCTCTGCTAGTATTCCCTTAGCAACCCTGTTTTATTTTTTATTTTCTTTATTTCTAACACAAACACTTCTATTTGCATTTTTTCCAGGATTTTTATTAGGCTACTTGATTTACGATATGATGCATTATGCAATGCATCACCACAATTTCAAAAACCCACTACTAAAGAAAATTAAACAGCACCATATGCTACATCACTATCAAGATTCTAGTAAAGGATATGGCGTAAGCTCATCATTATGGGATATTATTTTAAAGTCCAATTTTGACTCTGAAAGTAATAAAAATAAATGATTCAATCAATTTCTTCAGTATTACAAAGTAAATATTTAATTAAAAAATCCAGTGTATTAAAAAACCCGATCACAATGGTGAACCGGGTTTTTTAATGGATATTTTGATAATTATTTAAAGAAGTTTTATCAAAAAAAATGAAATTCAGTAAGTTCTATTTTTATCTAAGAAAAAGCATTTCTCTGTACTTAGGTAGAAGCCAATGAGCGTCATCTACCAACATCTCTAATTTATCAACATGATAACGAATTTCATCAAAATACTTTTCCTTAACATTATCACAATAAGCAATTGCCTTTTGTCTTGTGTCAGAAATTACATTTGCTTTTTTCCTTTCTTCAATCATATCCTGAACACCAGTACTCATACCATTAATATGATTACTTATCTGTTCCAATATCCTCAATTGGCTTGAATAAGAAGATTCCTTAAGTCCAGACGCCTTTAGTCCATTGATATTTTCTATTAAAACATTCTGGTACTTAACAGCAGAAGGAAGAATCAATGAAGTCGCTAGTTCGCCCATCGTTCTTGCCTCAATTTGAACCTTCTTAATATAAGACTCTAACATGATTTCATGACGAGCCTCTAGTTCAGCGTGGGTATAGATATCATTGGTTTTAAAAAGTCTTTTGGTAGCATCAGTAATGTATTCATCCAAGGCCAATGGAGTTGTTTTAACATTTGCCAATCCTCTTTTTTGAGCTTCTTTTGCCCACTCCTCGCTATAACCATCCCCTTCAAACAATATGGATTTGCTTTCTATAATATATTTTTGAATGACATGCATGATAGCTATTTCTTTTTTCTCTCCCTTGTCGATACTTGCATCTACATCTTTTTTAAATTGCTTCAATGTTTCAGCAACAATCGTATTTAAAACCGTCATGTTGATAGCACAATTTGCAGAGGATCCTACCGCACGGAATTCAAATTTATTTCCAGTAAAAGCAAATGGAGATGTACGATTTCTATCCGTATTATCTAACATTAACTCTGGAATTGTTTTATGAATATCCAGTTTCAACATGGCTTCATCTTGCTCATCAAATTTTCCTCCTACCCTAGTTTCAACCTGGTTTAAAACCTCGGTAAGGTATTTACCTATGAATATTGAAATGATTGCAGGAGGTGCTTCATTTGCACCCAATCGGTGATCATTACCTGCACTTGCAATGGATGCTCTTAATAATCCTGCATAATCATGAACCGCTTTGATCGTGTTCACAAAGAAGGTTAAGAACATTAAATTACTCTTGGGAGTTTTTCCTGGAGCCAATAAATTAATTCCGGTATCGGTTGCAATGCTCCAGTTATTATGCTTTCCACTTCCATTAATTCCAGCAAATGGCTTTTCATGCAATAGTACCACCAAGCCATGACGCTTAGCGACTCTTGCCATCACATCCATCAACAAAGTATTGTGGTCTACCGCAAGATTGGTTTCTTCATATATAGGAGCACATTCAAACTGAGAGGGTGCTACTTCATTGTGACGAGTTCGCAATGGAATACCCAATTTGTAAGCCTCCTGTTCGTAATCACGCATAAAAGAATAAATCCTTTCAGGAATAGCCCCAAAATAATGATCCTCCAACTGCTGCCCTTTAGCTGGCGAATGACCAAACACGGTTCTTCCAGTCATCATAATATCTGGACGAGCATTGGCCATTGCGGCATCTATAACAAAATATTCCTGCTCCCAACCTAAGGTGGCTGTAATCTTTGATACATTCTTATCAAAATATTGAGCAACTTCTACACCCGCTTTATCCAATGCTACCAAGGCTTTAATTAAGGGAGTTTTTGCATCTAGTGACTCACCGGTATAGGATACATAGATAGTTGGTACACATAAAGTTTTACCATTACCTATCTCCATAATAAATGCTGGAGATGACGGATCCCATGCAGTATAACCTCTTGCTTCAAAAGTAGCTCTTAAGCCTCCAGAAGGAAAAGACGATGCGTCTGGTTCTTGTTGAATCAAGGCTGCACCTTCAAATTCTTCAATCGGAGTCCCGTCACCCTTTAAAGTAAAAAAAGAATCGTGCTTTTCTGCTGAAAGATCTGTTAATGGTTGAAACCAGTGTGTATAGTGAGTAACCCCTTTACTTTCAGCCCATGCTCGTAAACCATTCGCAATTTGATTTCCCATATTGCGATCAATTTTTTTACCACCCTTAGTGGAGGATACCAAACTTTTATATGCCTCATCACTTAAAAATTGACGAGCAGTTTTAAGAGTAAATACATTCTCACCAAAAATTCCGGTAATCTTCACTGAGGATTTTACAGTAACTTCATTATTAGATCGCAAGTTTTCAATTGCTTTAAAACGTAATGATTGCATAGTTTTTAAGATTTAGCTCTAAAAATACGGTAATATTCATCCACAATTAAGATTTTGAAAAAAAATATCCGAATTTTATGACGAAATAGAGAATATTGTTAATGTTATGAAATTTTTTAATGAATTATAAAAGGAATAAAAAAATCTAAAAATAATCATATTGTATTTTTTTAATAACTATACGCATAAAGTTACCTGCTTAAAAATATTAAATACGTCCCAAAGATTCATGCACCTTTTTAGATATCAAAATAATATTATGATCATTTAACAGCCATGTCAATTCATACCCTAAAAATCAACTTCGCCTGTAATAATAGTAGAAGAAAAAATTATAATAATAAATAAGTTAAAATATTGTTCGACAGTTCTTCAAAAAAGAAATACAGGTTGTACTTTCGCACTTTGATATAATTATGGAAATAACCGTTACTACCGCAGAACAACTTCGGCTTACAGCTGAAGAATTTACTTTGATACAGAAAAAGCTAGGGCGATTACCCAACTTTACTGAACTATGCTGCTTTAGCGCTATGTGGAGCGAGCATTGTAGTTATAAGAACTCTATCAAATGGCTAAAAACTTTACCTAGGGATGGCAAAAAAATGTTGGTAAAAGCAGGTGAAGAAAATGCTGGTCTAATGGATATTGGAGACGGATATGGAGTGGTATTCAAAATAGAAAGTCACAACCATCCCAGTGCCATCGAGCCGTTTCAAGGATCTGCTACTGGTGTAGGTGGTATTCACCGCGATATTTTTACCATGGGCGCCAGACCCATTGCTTCTCTAAATTCATTAAGATTTGGAAATTTAGCCGAGGCTAAAACCCAGCATCTTCTATCGGGCGTAGTTCACGGAATTGGTCATTATGGTAACTGTTTTGGGGTACCCACAGTGGGCGGAGAAATTTATTTTGAAAACTGCTATCATACTAACCCACTCGTAAATGCCATGAGTGTTGGTATTTTAAAAAATGGCAATACAATTTCTGCAACTGCTGAAGGTAAAGGCAATCCAGTATTCTTTGTTGGGAGTGCTACCGGAAAAGATGGAATTGGCGGAGCCTCCTTTGCATCGGCCAATATTACTGCAGACAGTGTTGAGGATCTTCCCGCTGTTCAAGTGGGTGATCCATTTCAGGAAAAGAAATTATTAGAAGCCTGCTTAGAAGTTATCAAGACAGGAGCAATTGTAGGAATGCAGGATATGGGAGCAGCTGGAATAATCTGCTCAACAGCAGAAATGAGTGCGAAAGGAAATTCGGGTATGAAAATTTATCTTGACAAAGTACCAATGCGCCAACAGAATATGAAAGCATGGGAATTACTTCTTAGCGAGAGCCAGGAAAGAATGCTAATGGTGGTGGAAAAGGGAAAAGAGCAAGACGTTGTTAAAATATTTGAGAAATGGGATCTTCCTTGCAGCGAAATTGGCGAAGTGACCGAAGGCGGTATGCTTGAATTTTATATGAATGAAGAGTTGGAGGCAACGCTTCCCGCAGCTGAATTGGTTTTGGGAGGTGGTGCTCCGGTATATGATAGAGAATATTCAGTTCCAAAATACATGGAAAATATTTTAGCATTTGACGCTACTAAAATTATACAACCAACCGATTTAAAGAAGGTAGCAGAACAACTTATTCAAATTCCAAACATCGCTAGTAAGCGCTGGATATATACCCAATACGATAGCATGGTGGGTGCTGGGACTTGCAGCACCAATGATCCAAGCGATGCTGCCATTGTATTAGCAAAACCTACCAACAAAGCTCTTGCCTTAACTACCGATTGTAATAGTCGCTATGTATTTGCTGACCCTTACAAAGGAGCAATGATAGCAGTAGCTGAAGCTGCAAGAAATATAGTCTGCAGTGGTGGCCAACCATTAGGTGTTACTAACTGTCTAAATTTTGGTAACCCCTATAATCCAGAAGTATATTACCAATTTGTAAATGCTATCAAAGGAATGGGTGAAGCTTGTGTAAAATTTGACACTCCCGTAACCGGTGGTAATGTTAGTTTTTACAACCAATCGCCTGATGGACCTGTTTACCCTACTCCTACTATTGGTATGGTTGGATTATTGGATAATCCCCATAAAAAAATGACCCTGGATTTTAAAAATTCAGGTGACTCCATTTATCTAATTGGAAAGAGTAGCAACGATATTAATTCATCAGAATACCTTCATAAAATTCATGGAGTAGAGTTTAGTCCAGCTCCGCATTTTGAATTGAATGAAGAGTTTGATTTACACCGTGTAATTGAAAAGATAATTCAAGATCAATTGATTTGTTCGGCACATGATGTTAGTGAAGGGGGAATATTTATTACACTCACTGAAAGTGGATTTAATAGAAACCTTGGATTTAAAATTAACACCAATAAAAATTTCAGAAAAGATGCTTGGCTTTTTGGAGAGGCCCAGAGCAGGGTAATTGTATCAGTTGTGTCCAATAAAGTAGTAGCGTTTGAAGCAAGTTTAAATACCTCTAATGCATCCTTTGAGTTGTTAGGGAATGTTACTGAAAATAGCATTCAGATCGATGATGAAGACTGGGGAGATATTAAAGATTGGAGTAAAAAATATGATGATGCAATTGGAAATCTTTTAGCAGGTCATGAATCTGAACAAGCTTTAACTGCCCTATAACTTCAAATACAATTAATAGGAATAAGTTGAAGCTAGTTATTTAAGGTTAAAATTCTTGCTAATTTGGTTGGTAAGATTGTAGATTAAAAAATACCAATTAAAATTATCATTAACCATCAATGACATGAATAAAAAAATCGCCATTATCGGAGGAGGAAATTTAGGAAGTGCAATTGCAGAAGGTTTAATTAAAAGTAAGTTTTGCAAACCTGCTGACATTACGATTACTAAAAGAAATACAGCAACCCTCAAACATCTTGCTAACAAAGGTGTGCTGGTAACTTCTGATAATTCAAAAGCAATAAAAAATTGTGAACTGGTGATTTTAGCGATTAAGCCATTTCAGATAAGCGAAGTATTAAATGCTTCTAAAAAAGAATTCACTACAAAACATATTTTGGTTTCTGTGGTAACAGGAGTACTCATGGAAGAAATTGAAACGATCATCAAAAAGAAGCTGCCCATATTTAGAGCCATGCCAAATACTGCTATTGCAATACAGCAAAGCATGACTTGTATGAGCTATCTAAATGCTTCTGATGTACAAATTAATTTTGTAAATGAATTGTTTTCCAAACTAGGAAAAGTAGCCGTGATTAATGAAAAATTAATGGATGCAGCTACAGTATTAGGTGCATGTGGAACAGCCTATGCAATGCGATATATTCGCGCAAATATTCAAGGTGGAATAGAAATAGGATTTGATGCTATTACTGCCAATCTAATCGTAGCGCAGACTGTAAAAGGTGCATCGGAATTATTATTACAAAATGGCACTCACCCAGAGCAAGAAATAGATAAAGTAACTACTCCCAAAGGATGCACCATTGCAGGGTTGAATGAAATGGAACATCAAGGATTTAGCTCTTCGCTGATAAAAGGAATTGCTACTAGTTATAATAAAATTTCAAAAGGCTAAAAAAAGGGAATAATAATTTTACCTAGCAGCCCTTCTATAAAAAATATAGGCTAGCAGTCCGAAAATGATATTGGGAAGCCAGGCCGCAAGAAAAGGTGTAAAATTACCTTTGGTGGCAAATACGAGCGAAAATCTTCCTGACAAAATGTAGACCATACTTAGAATAACGCCAATAGCCAAATGAAAGCCGCTTCCTCCCCTAACTTTTTGAGAGGCAAGACAAACACCAATCATTGAAAGAATTACAACAGACACAGGAATTGCGTCTCTGCTATACCTTTCTACTAAGAGCGAATTTATCCCTTCTGATCCTCTCATCTCTTCTTTTTTAATATGCTCTTTTAATTCGGGAGTTGGAAGTCGGTCTTTTAAATAATCATCCCTTTTTAAATCAATAGGCTTAAAATTATAAGACATTAGAAGTACTGAATAACGAGTAAGGGTTTCCTTTTGATTGATCAAATTTCGCTCGAATACATTACTCATTCTCCATTTTTTTGAAGCTGTATCCCATGAAATATTTTCTGCACGGATATTATACTTTAATCTATTATTCTCAAATTTTTGAATAAAAAAATTACCTCCAGACTTTGAAGTGGTGTCATAATATTTAACACCCGCATAAGAATTAGAATCCAATCTAAAATAATAATTCTGTGGAAAAGCCCTGACCTCGTTAGGATTATAATTAACATATTTTGCTTCGAAAATACCCCAAACAGCATTGGCCTTAGGTAAAACAAATTGATATATCAGCCAAAGACAAATCGCCAAAAATACACTTCCTAACCAATAAGGGAAAAGAAAACGGCGGAAACTCACTCCACTACTCAAAATAGCTATCACTTCAGAACGGTCCGCCATCTTTGCCGTAAAAAAAATAACCGCAATAAACACAAACAAAGGGAAAAGCATTGCATCTATTCTCGGAACAAGTCCAAAATAATAATCTGTAATAATTGCACTTACAGGCAACTTGGATTTCACAAAATCATTCGTTTTTTCGCTTACGTCTATCACAACAACCAATGCCGTAAACAATAGTAAACAAAATAAAAAAGTAGTCAGGAATTTTTTCAGTATGTAGCTGTCTATTTTTTTCATTGTACAATATCTAAACAAAACTAAACTAAATCAGGCAGCTTGAAAAATTGAGGTTAGGACTATTAAAAAACTTATAGTCGTTGCTGTAAACGTACTACCATTTCCGATTTCCATTGGCTAAAGTCACCTGCAACAATGTGTTCCCTAGCTTGTTTTACCAACCAAAGATAAAAAGCTAAGTTATGAATACTTGCAATGGTAAGACCTAACATTTCCTTTGCTTTAATAAGATGTCGAAGGTATGCCTTACTATAATAATTACTTACTTCGCAATCGATACCATCATCGAGAACAGAAAAGTCTCTTTCCCACTTTTTATTATCAATATTGATTACACCCTTGCTGGTAAATAGCATAGCATTTCTTCCATTACGGGTGGGCATTACACAATCAAACATATCAATACCCAGCGCTATGCATTCCAAAATATTCCATGGAGTCCCAACCCCCATTAGATATCTTGGCTTTTGGGAAGGTAAAATCTCACAACAAAGTGCTGTAAATTCGTACATCATTTCTACTGGTTCACCTACACTTAATCCGCCAATCGCATTACCCGGCGAATTTTTTGATGCAACGAACTCACTAGATGCTATTCGTAAATCTTTGTAGGTACTCCCCTGCACAATTGGAAAAAGATTTTGAGTATACCCATATTTATCAGGAGTTTCATTAAATCGATGAATACATCTATCTAACCATCGATGGGTAAGTTGCATACTCTTTTGAGCATAAACATAATCACTTGGATAAGGAGGACATTCATCAAAAGCCATCACTATATCTGCTCCAATTACCCGCTGAATATCCATTACATTCTCTGGGGTAAACAAATGCTTACTACCATCAATATGGGATTGGAAAATTACCCCTTCCTCATTTATTTTTCTATTATTAGCCAAAGAAAAAACCTGATAACCCCCACTGTCAGTTAATATAGGAAAACCCCAACCCATAAATGAATGTAAACCTCCTGCAGCCTCTAAAGTTTCCAAACCAGGCCTTAAAAATAAATGATAGGTATTACCCAAGATAATTTTTGCCTTGACGTCCGTTTTTAATTGTTGCTGAGTAATGGTTTTTACACTCCCTACAGTACCCACTGGCATAAAAATAGGCGTCTGTATTTCACCGTGATCGGTAATTATTTTAGCCGCTCTCGCCTTGGAATGCGTATCGATATATTGTAATTCAAATTGAAGTGATGCCATAAAAGATTACCCACTATAAAAAGCAGGATACAAAAATATTGTTTATTTTATTAACTATACATTCGCAGTTTTTATAAGCATATTTATAATTAGATTACCATCATTTGAAAAGCTTCCTATTTTTATATAAGATTCATACTATAAAAAGTTACTAACCTTTCAATATCCCTTATTTTTGTATCTATGAACCTAACTAACTATCTTCTGAACTGGCAGGAGATTATTTTTATTTTACTTTGCAGTATCACCGCCATTCAAATTTTCTACTACCTTTTTTTCTTTTCCCGATTAGCTTTTTTTAAAAATACAACTAAAGATATTACCCAGACTCATCCAGTTTCGGTTATAATTTGTGCAAGAGATGAAGCTGCTAATCTTGCTAAAAATCTTCCAGGTTCATTGGTTCAAGCTTATTCAACTACCCATGAAGTAATTGTAGTAAATGACAACTCATTTGATGACAGCAAATATTTATTGGAAGAATTTGAACGAGATTTCAAGCATCTCAAAGTAGTAGAATTAAAACAAGAAGCAAAAATGATTCCAGGAAAAAAATTCCCTTTGAGTATTGGAATCAAGACTTCAAAATATGAAATCGTATTACTTACGGATGCAGACTGTGTTCCATCTAGTGAGCTTTGGATAGAAAAAATACAAGAAAGCTATGACGACTCTACTGAAATTGTATTAGGATATGGTGCTTATCATAAAAAGAAAGGCTTACTCAATCGACTCATTCGATGGGAGACTTTTCATACTGCTTTACAATATCTTTCCTATGCATTAGCAGGTAAGCCCTACATGGGAGTAGGTAGAAACCTAAGTTATAAAAAAGTAATATTTTTTAGACACAAAGGCTTCTCTTCATTCAATCACATTTCAAGTGGTGACGACGATTTATTCATCAATATTGCTGCAACCAAAAATAACACTAAAATAAATATTTCTCCAGAAGCCTTTACTTTAAGTGACTCTCCTAGCAACTGGAATCAATGGATAAAACAAAAAAGAAGACATTATAGTACAGCAAAGTATTATAAACCTTTACACAAATTTTTATTAGGACTTTATTCTCTTACCCACTTTTTGTTTTTCCCAATACTTATAACTGCCATAGCTTTTTATAATTGGCAATGGAGTTTACTAGTATTTTCTGTTCGTTTTATTATTCAAATAATCATATTGTATCCATCAATGAAAAAACTAAATGAAAAAGACCTTTTCCCATTTTTTATATTACTAGATCTTTGGATGTTTTTTTATTATTTTATCTTTTCAATTACTTTGATTTTGAAACCTAGAACTAGCTGGAAATAAAAAATATTTACTTGTAAATAACTTAAAAAAATAATAGTCGCTTCTAAACAATGGAAATAATTCAAAAATATTTCGCGGACTTCTCCGAAACACAAGTTCAGCAATTGAGTAATCTTAAAGGCTTATACAATGAATGGAACGAAAAAATCAATGTTATTTCAAGAAAAGATATAGATAACTTTTATGAACATCATGTGCTTCATTCCCTTGCTATTACCACACAGTTTGAATTTATGGATGGTATGGAAATAATGGATTTAGGTTGTGGCGGAGGATTTCCAGGTATACCACTCGCTATTTTTTTTCCAAATACACAATTCCATTTGGTAGACAGTATTAACAAAAAACTAAAAGTGGTCAATGAAGTAGCATTAGCAATTGGACTTCAAAATTTAAGCACACAACATTGTAGGGCAGAAGAGATTAAAAACAGAAAATTTGATGCAGTGGTTTCAAGAGCCGTTGCCCCTCTAAAAGATCTTTGGTATTGGAGTAAGCCGCTTCTAAAAAAGGGAAGTAAACCAAACGGACTCATCTGTCTAAAAGGAGGAGATTTAGCAAATGAAATTTTCGAAAGTGGATGTAAACCAAGAATTTGGGAAATTGAGAAAATATTCGAAACGCCCTTCTTTAAGGATAAATTTTTGTTGCAAGTTCCCCTTTAAAAAAATTTGACTAGCTATACTCCAATACTACATTTAGGGTATTGTTTTATATTAAAATAAACGTGAACTTCACATCAATGAATATATCAATAGCAATAGTAGAAGACAATCATGATATCCGCCTTGCGTTGGAACAAATTATTGGAATGGCAGAGGGTTACTCAGTTGCGGGGTCCTATATCAGTGGAGAAGATGCTTTATTAAAAATCCCATCAATTAAACCTGAAATTGTACTGATTGATATTAATTTGGGAGGCATCAATGGCATTGAAGTAGTGAAAATATTAAAAAAAACTATGACTGACGTCTT
>CAMBTV010000019.1 GCA_945870835.1 Chitinophaga pinensis | reverse complement strand
AGATTTACGAACCATGCTTCTTATAATTAATTTATAGTGTAGATGATTTGTTCATGCAAAGTTTCAAACCAATAAGTCCAAATCTTCTGCCATTTTTTACGACGTAATTGGCTTTTATAATTCCATTTTCCCACCACATTTTTTGACTTCCTTGTTCATAGCCATTTTCATAATGAAAGGTTTTATAAGGATTGCCGTTGCTGTACCATTCTTTTGCAATACCATGGTGCTCACCATCTAAAAAATAAAATTCAAACTTTGGTTTTCCATTTTCCCAGAAGCCAATATGTTTGCCTATTTTTTTTCCGGAATGATATAATCGATCCGATATGAGTTGTTTATTGGGATACCATTTTTTTTGTGCCCCTTCTTCTACACCATTAAAATAGCTTGCTATCATCATGGTGTCCTTTGCATTGTAAAGTTGATACACCAATCCACTGTATTTTGTACCATTGTAAAAAACGGTGTCTTGGTGAAATGTAAATCCTTTGTCAGTGCTATTTTTTATTACACTAGGCACAATAATTATAGTAGAGCTAGTATCTCTAACTTGTAATTGATTATTTGAATGCTCCTTATTATTTGAAACACAAGACTGAATAAATAATAGGCTTACAATGAAGGACTTTATAATAAATAATTTCTTCATTTATTGCGAAACCGTTCCTGGTGTTCCATAATAACCCGAGCCATTGATATAAGGATCGGCAGCTGTAATGTGGTAATGATAAATGCCATTTGGGTAATCAGCAGTTGCCAGTGAGTGTCCGTGGTATATATCTAACTTAGTATTGTCAACTGTTGTGCCATTTTCTTCAGGACCATAAACAGGAAATCCATCAAGTAAAAATCCCATTAATGCAGATTTGGTAGCTTTTACAGTTGTTAAATATAGCGGCTCAACATGGTAGTGATATGCACTAGAAGGAGTTGGATGTCCCCAGTAACGGTCAAAAGAAACTATTTCGTTTGTTAAGGGTTGATTAGGACCAGCATATTGATTATAAAAAGGAATCCCATTTAAGGAAACACCAATTGCGCCTAAGGGAGTTGCAGCATGAGTGGATGCCATTTTGGGATCAACGGGTATTTTAAAAACATAGGCTTTTTCAGCTATTGAATTTGGGTTTTTTGCAAAGGTATAACCTCCAAAAGTAGTGCCAGAGAAATTATCACTCAATGCGTTGGTTGAAGCATAATAGTTACTCTTATGATCTGGAAGTCCAGTGCTTTTTATAGTAATGTAAGTTCCATCTGAAGTAATGCTAGTTGCCCCATAAATCTTTTTATAAACATCTGGTACTGTTGTACTTGTAGTTGTAGTAGTGCCACCAGAAGTTCCTCCAGAAGTGCTTGATGTTGAACTAGAAGCTTCCTTGGAACAAGATTGTAACAATAAAAAGGTTGAACAAATTAAAAAATAAAATAATTTCATAGGTTAAGTGTTTTAAGTTTGACTGAATTTAATTTGAAAAGTTTAATTGGATTATATTAAAAACAAAATTACTTAAAACAAAAATTATTACTTTATGTTTAGGCTAAATAATAATTTCTTAAAATTAAAATCAAGATTTTATAATGACATCTTAATCTCTAAAATATTGACAATCAAGTGGTAAAGAAATAAGTTTATTTATGACTAAACAATTCTTTTAATAGGTTGTTGTATAAAAAAACATATAAAATGAAAATTAAAAACGTATTACTAGCACTTTTTGCAATTGTTGCTAGCACAATCACTGTGAACGCTCAAAAAACACTTGTAGACGTTGCAGTAGGATCAGCAGATCACACAACTTTAGTTGCGGCTGTTAAGGCAGCAGGGTTAGTTGCTACTTTACAAAGTGCAGGACCTTTTACAGTTTTTGCTCCAACAAACGCTGCATTTGCAAAACTTCCAGCTGGTACAGTAGATTTTTTACTTAAGCCTGAAAACAAGGCAACTTTAGTGAAAATTTTAACTTACCACGTTGTAGCAGGTAGTTTTAATGCTGCTGCTGTGGTTAAAGCAATTACAGATGGTGGTGGAAAATTTAGTGTAAAAACAGTTAGTGGTGGTACTTTAGTAGCTTCTATTAAAGCTGGTAAGGTAATTTTAACTGACGAAAAAGGTGGTGTATCTACTGTAGTTGCTACTGATTTAGCTGCAAGCAATGGTTTAATCCATGTTGTGGATGCTGTTGTATTGCCAAAATAATTTCTAAATTATAATCGAGCCTATAGATAAATATCTTCTATGCTTTGATATAGAAAAAAGGAATTTAAAAATAAAAAGGGTTTACGATTTCAATATCGTAAACCCTTTTTATTTGTGGTTAATAGCGGCTAGGTATCGAACAGATTAAAAATTTTTGATATAAAAATTCCGGCGAATAGTAGAGAAACATTTAAAAGGATTTTACCATATTTAAAATTTAGCACCAATAGATAGAAAAAAGGTACGACCATCAGCGGGCATCGCCCCTGGCCCAGGGTATCCTCCAGCACGTCTAGTGAAATAACGATTGTCCCACAAATTATTGATGCCGGCTTTTAGATTTAAATTTTTAGAAAACTTGTAGGAAGCAGTCAAATCAGTAATAGCATAGGAAGGGATAAGACCTGTATTGCCATTGGATGAACCAGTATAGGTATTGTTGGCATCACTAAAGGAATTACCTACAAAACTAAACTGCGTGGTGAATAAGAATTTTTTATAGCCAAAACTAATACCAGTTCTTACAATATCTTGGGGCGCGTTTTCTACTTTTTTGTTTTTAGTATTGGCATCTTTATGGTCTCCGCTATATCTAGCATCCGTGAAGGAATAGGAACTAAATAAAATTAAATTCTTATTGGTACTATTTGAGAAAGCACTTACAGGGTCAAATTCAATATAACTTTCAATTCCTTTACTGGTACTTGCACCCACATTGGTGATGAGTCGGTAGCTAGTGCCCGAAGGAATAATGGAACCTACTCGGTTGTTGTATTGTAAATAATATCCACTAATATCAAACCGAAAGTAATTTTTTACTTTTCCTCTATAGCCAATATCTAAATTATAACCTCTTCCATCTTTTAAATCTGGATCAATGATATCCGTTGTAGGAGGCGCTTGAAGGTTTGCAAATTGGATAGGCCTGTAGGCTTGTGAAATATTTGCATAAAATTCAGTTTTGCTCGTTACATGATATTCCGATCCAATTCCACTAAGAAAAAATTGTCTACTTTTTGTGATATTTTGAAGGGTAATTTCCGACCCAGTTGAGCTTAATCCATTTCTACCAGAGGCAGTGCCCTTAAGCCACTCATACCTGACACCAGGGATTAAATATAATTTATCTGATAGTCTAAAAATGTTTTCAATAAATGCAGCCGAATTATAGGATGAAAAACTTATATCTCTAGGGTAAAGTCCATCAATAGCAACGTCATAGTTTGATCCGGTACTTCCTTTTCCGTCGGCTAAACGATTCGTATTGCCTGTATACAATCTAATCCCTGCAGAAATTGTATTTTTCATTTTGCCTAAATGGTAATCAGTAATCATTCTACTTTCTCCCCCATAATTTCTATATCTATCTAGATTAACAATTCTATTATTAAATTGATTAGTGGCAGCATTGATACTATCTTTTACTGTGATGGGCTGTAAAAATCCAACACTATTTCTATCACCGATAGTGCCGAATATTTTTGTGTACCAACGACTATGGACATTTATTTCATATTGAAGTGTAACTGCTGGTGTAGTCCAAGTAATGTCAAACCAATTTCTATTTCTAAAACTTTGTTTTGCATCTTGTTTGATTTGAGCGTCTGTCAAACCTCCGGGTTGTTGGCTTCTGATATGAGAATACATCAATTCGGCAGTAAGAGAAAGATCTTTGGTAAAATTGTAGGTGACAGATCCAAAACTTGATTTTGTAAAAAATCCACTATTATTTCTCCAGCCTTCCCCGTTTCTTTGATCATAAAAAGAATAATAATTTACTTTTCCTTTTTTTCCTCCTATTGCATTGAAGCTATTTAATAGTCCATTACTACCAATGGTCTGTTGTGTTTCAAATTCAAAAGGCTTATTTATTTCACTTCCATTTTTTAATATATAGTTCACCATACCTCCAAACTGTGGCCCGTATTGAAGTGCACCTTGCCCTCTAATAATTTCTATTCTTTGAACAGCTTGAAGTTGGGGGTTGTAATAAGCTTCTGGATAACCAAATGGATCCGCAGCAATATCATAACCATTTTGCCTGATGTTAAATTCCCAACTTCTGTTTGGACTTAAACCTCTTGCAGCAATACCAATTTGAATACCACTTGGGTCGCTTTCCCAAATATGGATTCCTGGTACCTTTGCCAATACTTGGCGCATTGTATTGTTGGCAATATTACCTTGAACATTTTCAAGTATAATCAATGCGTTTTTCTTTCCTGCATATATGTTCGTTCCTACAATTTCAGGTATTGGTTGGTAGTCGCTTTTGCTATTTCTGCCTACAATGGTGATATCTTTTAGATCATGCCACTTTGCTGTATCTTTTTCAATTTTAATAGTTTGAGCTTTTGTATTTTGACTCCATCCAATTAAAAAAAATATTTGAAGTGTAGATATAAGAGTAATTAATTTCATTTGGCAAAACTAGTTTCCCGCTTGTCTTAGGGTTTACGAATTTAGAAATGGTCTTTATTAAATAGGGAAAATTTTAAGCAGTTGCTGATTTCCCAATTTGGCTGGAGAAGCAACATTTTTTATTATCAATTATTCAATATATGGATTACAAGTAATAGATAGCCTACTTTTTGATTTGAATTTTTGCCAATTTCCCAACCAGTTTTGAGTTTTTGAAGGAAAAAATGGAAGGAATTAAGAATTATTTTGTAAAATTCGTTATCGTTGAAAATAATTTTTATTGTACTCTTTATAATTGAGATTAATTATTTAGATTTGGCATCAAAAAATAAAAATTTATGAAAAAAATCATTTGCGCAGTAGTAATGAGTACTTTATTATTTGCTTGTACCAATCCAAGTGCTCAGAAAGAACAAATAGAAAATGACAACATTAAATTTTACACCAAAGTTTGGGAAGTAGCAGTTAATGAAGGGAAAATTAATATTTTGGATACTGCTTATGCAAGTGATGTCGTTTTGCATACAGTGCCAGAAATAAAAGGAAAGGACAGCGCTAAAGCCTATTACGCCAATTATGTAACTGGATTTTCTAACAGACAATTCATTGTTAAAGAAATGATTGCTAAGGGAGATAAAATTGTAAAATATTGGCAATTTAAAGGTACCCATACCGGTAATTTCTTTGGTATAGATTCTACAGGCAAAACGGTTGATATAATTGGCTGTACCATTGCAAAAATTGTAAATGGTAAAATTACCGAAGAGCAAGACTTCGTTGATAATTATGCATTTTTACAACAAATCGGAATTATTAAATAATATCTATCAACTTTTAATTTAAGATGCCGCCTCAATATGAGGCGGCATCTTTTTGCGTTGGCTAAAGTGATTTTTAATTAATATTAATCTACCAAAACTGGCAACTGTATAGTAGAGGCATTATTATAAATGCGAATAGTTGCTTTTTTGAAATCACTATCTTTTGCCTGATAAATATTTAAAAACTGTTGAGGGTTTCTGTCCACTAAAGGAAACCAACTACTTTGAATTTGTATCATTAAATGATGCCCCTTTTTAAATGTATGTGCAACATCTGGAAGCGTGAATTTAACATTGGTCGGTTTATTTGAAATAAAAGCTTCTGGTTTTTCAAAACTATTTCTGTACTTGCCTCTCATCACCTCTGCTCTCACGAGTTGTTGATAGCCACTCATTAAGTAGTCATTCTTATTCGACTCATATTCAAAATTATCAGGGTACACATCAATTACTTTTACTACAAAATCCGCATCTGTACCTGACATTGCCACCATTAAATCTGCAATAATTGGCCCTGCTAGGGTAAGGTCGCTTGTTAACAAAGGAGTTTTATAAACTAGTACATCTGTTCTTCTGGAGGTAAATTTTTGGTCATCATCCATATATTCCCTGTAATGCCTTCTAGGCGTACCTTTCATCATATAATTGTCTGAGATATAGGGAACTGGTTTTGCAGGGTCGCTAATATATTCTTCATAAGAACTCAATTGAGTTGATTTATTTCCTACTGATATTACTCCTTTGTCTTTTAATAAAAAGGATTGCATTTTAATATTTTTCAAAGGCCATTCTGGTAATTGTTTCCATTCATTAGTTCCTGAGAAAAATATATTCGCTTCTTTGATTTGATCTATACTACCTTTATTTTTTAAATAATAATTAAAGAAGGGTACTTCTATATTTTTACCATACCATTCACTTGTATTACTTCCCCATTGTACATTGCCCAAATGAGAACCATCATTGGAGCCCCACTGACCATGATACCAAGGGCCCATCACTATTTTATTGTTATTCTTTGCTTTGGTTTCAATGGCTTTATATAAATTCCATGCACCATAACAATCCTCTGCATCATACAAGCCACCTACAATAAGTGTTGCTATGTTTGGATTAATATCTTGAACATTACTTCTAGTGTTTCTTATTTGCCAGTATTGGTCATAATTTGGATGTGCCATCAAATCTTTCCAAAAGGCAATACTATCCCCCATTAATTTTGTAAAATTGGTTATAGCGCCCGTCTTTAAATAAAAATCAAAATCGTCGGGGTTGGTAAAATTAAAACCAGTTGGACCAACAGTGGTAGGTTTAGGTCTAGGTTTTCCAAAGGAAGAGTAGAAGGCAAAAGCATCCGCAAGCATAAAGGCTCCATTGTGATGAAAATCATCTCCTAAAAACCACTCTGTTACAGGTGCTTGAGGACTCACAGCTTTCAAAGCAGGATGATTGCTGTGAGCGGCTAAAGTTGCATAAAAGCCAGGATAGGAAGTTCCAAATACACCCACATTACCATTGAAATTTTCTACCTGCTTCACCATCCAATCAATCGCGTCATAAGTGTCTGTGGCTTCATCAATTTGGCCGGGTTTTTTATTTGGGATATAGGGTCTGATGTCTTCAAAAATCCCTTCGCTCATCCATCTTCCACGAACGTCTTGAATGATATAAATATAGTTTTCTTTAAAAAAAGCTTTTCTTGGAGAGTTCCAAAAACCACTAAAAATATTTTCCCCATAGGGAGCACAAGAATAAGGTGTTCTGACTAAGAGAATAGGATGTTTTTCACTTTTATCTTTAGGAGCATAAATGGTTGTAAAAAGTTTAATTCCATCACGCATTGGAATCATTACTTCCTTTTTCGTGTAATTGTTTACGATCCAAATGGAGTCGCTATTTTGTGCAAAGGATACAAATGGGATGAATAAAAACAGGAGTAGGTATATTGTTCTCATATAGTTGATTTGATTTCCCTCAAATTACATTAATATTAAATGATTTGAGTACTTTTTATTCAAGGGCATTGCTGAACTGGCATTTACTACTTCTCGAGGGATCTAGTTTTTTTATTAAAATAGCCTTTGATTTTCATCAAAATTTTGTAACTATGATTAATTAAAAAATAATTTTATGTATCTATCTATTACAGGTTTAAAACCAAAAGGCATATGGGGATTTATCAGATTTTGGACTTTAGCCATTCCCTCGTTTAGTGAAGCAAAGTCGGCTAAAGGAAATTTATATTGTGCAGTAAAAAAAATCAACGGATATAATTGCACGTTATCGGCTTGGGAAAACCGAGAAAGTATGCTGTCATTTATGAGAAATGGCTTTCACCTCAAAGCTATGAAAGCGTTTCATTCAATCGCAATAGGCAGAACCTATGGTTATGAATCAGATACCATACCAAGTTGGGAGGAAGCATATAAATTATTAGAATCGAAAGGTAAAAATTATTAACATGATTTTTTATTAAAGAAAATTAATTTAATTTACATCTCCACCCTAAAAAAAACAATATGAAAAAAATCATCTTTTTATTTATGCTTGGCTCAATAGGCTTTAGCATGACTGCCGCTGCTCAAAAAGCAATCAGTTCAGTGCATTTTTTTGACATTAAAGATGGGGCTATGGAAAAAAACTATATAGCTAGTCTAAAAGAAATCAATGCAATCATTAAGGAAATTGGATTTCCTAATAATTATTATAGGTACTCTAAATTAGCTGCTTCTGATACTAATTCAATCTATAGAAATTGTACTATTGGGCATTGGACCTCAGAAAAAGATTATAAAACAATACATGATAATCCAAAATTTAAAGCTTGGGCGACCAAAAATAAAGACATTCTTTTAATGTCTAATCAGTTGTATAGAAGGTTTTATGCTGCAGACTAAGTGGGCTGGGATTCTTTCTTTTTGGATTTATAATTCTTGCAATTTTATTTAAGAAAAGAGTTCTCTTTAAAAGCTTCAAAAAAAAGTAATTAAAAAAAGCTGAAATACATTCAGCCCAAGAATTTATACGAAGGGTTTATGAATTAAAATTCATAGGCCCTTTTTAATTGGAGTTAAATTTTCAGCATAACATTATAGCAGGGATCACAAAAATCTGACAACAGAGCATTCATGCTTAACCGGTTCTCACAAATCTGTTTTGAAAGAAAAAAAATTGGAAAATAAACTAGCGTCAGGATATTAAAAGTATTCAAATTTTTCTATTTTCAAGTCGAAAGGCAAGTTCTATAAATAGAAAATTTAAACATATCTTTAAATCAACAATTATCATTTGATTAATAGATTTATGTTTCTTTATTAAATGCCAATCATGCTTTGATAAGGTATTTGCTCTGTTTGGTTTTTGCAATTATAAAAATTTTAAAGAAAAAAGACGTATTGTTATGGATTCGAATACTCAATTAACCCATGCTCAATTGTTAGAGTTAAAACGTTGGAATACACCTTCTGTATACAATGGTTGGGAACAAGTTACTAAGCAAAGACCCAATGAGGATGGCTTTAATTTAGAACCAGTAACAGATTTTATGCCGCAGATGGGTCCAATGGTAGGCTATGCAGTTACAGTGGTGATTGAACCTCGAAATGCAGAACATCCAAAAACCAATCCAGATTCATGGGCTCAATACCGAGCCTATGTTGCTTCTATACCCGGACCAAAAATTGTTGTGGTGCAGGATCTAGACAAACCCGGATTGTATGGCGCATTTTGGGGTGAAGTAAATAGCAATATTCACAAGGCATTAGGTTGCGTTGGAACCATTATTGATGGTGCGATTCGCGATGTGGATGAAATGAATAATGCAGGGTTTAAAGCCCTCGCCAAAGGAATGTGTGTTGGACATGCTTATAGCTGTCCGGTTCGATGGAATTGTTCCGTAGAAGTTTTTGGACGAAAAATTGAACCAGGTCAATTGATTCATGCAGATAAGCATGGCTTTTTAGTTATTCCAGATGAGGATCAAAGCAATTTATTGGATGCGGTTCGATTCATGGACTCCAATGAATGTCAGACTCTAATTCCAGCTGCTCGAAGTTCGGCAGGGAAAAAACTGATTGATGTATTGAAGTCAATCAATGAAGCGGCAACAGAATTTGGGAAAAATGTAAAAAATAAATTCGGTGGCAAAGGAGAATGGTAATACCCTTATTAATTTAGAACAATTAAAGCGCATATGAAAAATAAAAATTTTTATCCTTGGGTAGTTGTTGGTCTTTTATGGTTTGTTGCCTTTCTAAATTATGTAGATCGACAAATGATTGCTACCATGAAACAGTCGATGACGCCTGATTTCGCTGAATTAAACAGAGCTGAAAATTTTGGAATATTAATGGCTATCTTCTTATGGATCTATGCTTTTATGAGTCCTGTTTCTGGAATTATCGCAGATCGAGTCAACCGCAAATGGTTAATTATATCTAGCTTATTTATTTTTTCTGCTGTCACTTTATTGATGGGTTTTGCAAAAACCTTTAATCAGTTATATGTATTAAGGGCCATAATGGGAGTAAGTGAAGCTTTTTATATGCCTACTGCGATGGCAATGATTGTTGATTATCACCAAGGTAAAAATCGTTCATTGGCTGTTGGAATTCATATGACTGGAACTTATCTTGGACAAGCGATGGGTGGCTTTGGCGCAATTTTTTCAACTAATTTTTCTTGGCAAACCACTTTCCATGTATTTGGATTAATTGGTACTCTTTATAGTATTGTGTTGATGATTTTCTTAAAAGAAAAACGCAATGATGAAGATGAGCAACTCGTTCGAGGTACTTTTGTTCAAGAGTTTGCCGAATCATTTAAAGGAATGAAAACCTTGCTGGGCAGCATTTCTTTCTGGGTAATATTATTTTATTTTGCCTCACCTAGTTTTCCTGGCTGGGCAACAAAAAATTGGCTTCCTACACTAATTGCTTCTTCTTTGAATATTAAGATGGAGTATGCAGGACCTTTATCGACCATTACTTTATCACTTTCTTCATTGGTGGGCGTACTTGTGGGAGGATTAATTTCAGATAGATGGGTTCACCGAAATTTACGAGGTAGAATTTATACTGGCGTAATTGGATTGGCATTAACTATTCCTTCTTTATTACTTTTATCATTGTCTGGAAGCATTGTACCGATTGTAATTGGTGCAATTGGATTCGGTTTTGGTTTTGGTATTTTTGATGTTAGCAATATGCCGATTCTTTGTCAGTTCGCATTACCAAGGCATCGCGCAACAGGTTATGGATTAATGAATCTAGTAGGTATTTCTTCTGGAGCATTCATTACTACTCTTTTAGGTAAATCAGCAGATTCAGGAAATTTGGGACGAGACTTTGCTATATTGGGTGTTGTAGTTCTTGCTGCTATTATTTTACAGCTAACGATGCTTCATCCTAAACAGATTAATAAAACAGTCGAAATTTAATGGTCTATTTTCTAAAATTAGACGCCTGTTTTTATGTTTAATTTTTTTTATAAATAAAAACAATCACCTAAATAAAAATTAATCAAATTGGTCACCTCCATTTAATTGAGAATTTTACTGGCAAAAAAACTTATGCTATAAAATTTTTCCAAGAGAAACCCTTGATTAAAAATAGCGGTTGATAAAACGAAAAAACCCTTACTCATGTAAGGGTTTTTTATAGGAGTTACATCTTGTAAATACTAAACCTTTGCAGTTTTAACTGTTTTGATAATTCTAGCAGCTACTTTGTAAGGATCAGCTGCTGAGTTTGGACGACGATCTTCCAACCATCCTTTCCATCCTTTTTCAACAGCACCAATTGGAATACGAATAGAAGCGCCTCTATCTGAAACACCGAAAGAAAAATCATGAATACTTGCAGTTTCGTGCTTACCAGTTAATCTTAAATGATTGTCTGCTCCGTAAACTTCGATGTGTTCTTTAACAAAAGGTCTGAAAGATTCGCAGATAATATCATAAGTTTCTTTGTTACCACAAGTTCTTAAAGTAGTGTTGGAGAAATTAGCATGCATACCAGAACCATTCCAATCCAGTGTACCGAGTGGTTTACAATGCCAGTTAATCGATACTCCGTATGTTTCACCAATTCTTTCTAACAAATAACGAGCTACCCATATTTGATCACCGGCTTCTTTTGCACCTTTAGAAAATATTTGGAATTCCCATTGTCCAGCAGCAACTTCCGCATTGATACCTTCTATATTTAGGCCAGCCTCAATGCAGGCGTCTAAATGTTCTTCTACAATATTTCTTCCGAATGCATTGTTTGCACCAACTGAACAATAGTAAGGTCCTTGGGGTCCAGGGTATCCACCTTCTGGAAAACCCAATGGTTTATTTGTAGCTGGATTCCATAAAAAGTATTCTTGTTCAAATCCAAACCAAAAATCATTGTCATCATCTTCAATAGTAGCTCTTCCATTACTTGGATGAGCGGTTCCGTCTGAACTCATTACTTCGCACATTACTAGATAAGCATTTTTGCGCTGAGGGTCTTTACAAATAAAGACAGGTTTTAACAAACAATCACTTGAACCACCGGGTGCTTGTTCTGTTGAAGAACCATCAAAACACCAAACATCACAATCTTCTATTTTACCACTGAAATCTTTTTCAATTTTTGTTTTGCTTCTTAATGATTGAGTTGGTTTGTAGCCATCTAGCCAGATGTACTCTAATTTTGAAACTGCCATTGCATTGGAATTTAAATATTAATAAAAAAATTTATATAGTGAAATGACAAGTAAAATCTTGATTTCTAGACAAAAATAAAAAAATAATTTAAATTTTAATTCATTTTGAGCAAAAAATATTAACATTAAAATTATTTATCATATTAATAGAAACTGATAATAATTTTTTCTAAATGAGAAGCGGTGAAAATTCAGATACAGAGGCTGAGCCTATTTTGTAGGGTAAAAAATGAAGGATAATAAATGATAGACTGGGGAGTTGATTTAAAATATATATTTTTTTATATCTAAATAGGTATCTCCTTTTGAGATATAAAATTGTCATATCTATTTCAGTGATTCGGATCTGGCTGCAAAAGCAAAGCGCACGTTTTAAGATTGATAAAAGGTGAAGAGGCGATGTTGAATTCACCCCTTTCCAATTTCATTTATTTTCAAGCGCGGAGCAATCCAATGGTAGGATGAATAGAATAGAAAATCATCCTAGCGGCTTAACCCATTCATTAGGTAGAATTGATTTTGTAAATCTAAATTTGGCTGCTATTTTTCTAATGGGCTGCATGCCCAATGATTTTTTTGGTAAATTTTAAATGGATATTTAAATCAAAATATACCCTACTAACCTGTATCCCGGGTTTCAATTTTTGCTTGTTTTATGATTTACTTTTTTTTATTTTCTTACCGCATTTAGGACACATACTTTCTTTGGCACTTTTGGGGTCGTGGCTCATCGGGCAAGAATATGGATACATAACTTCATATTTCATTTTTTCTTTTGCAGAAAGATTCAAAGGCATTCCACAAAACTTACATTTTCCAGTAATTTTACGGTGCTCTTTTTGATGCATCTTGATTGAATAAGGGCTGTCTATTTCATGGATTGACTCCTGATTTAATTTTTCATTTTTCACTTGTGCATTCAAACATAAAAATGAAAAGACCATGGTTGAGAAAACGAATAATTTTTTCATATCTGAATTTTTCAGTTGAATGATAATTTAACGGTAAATCATGCTGGCCATACATTAGAAAAAATATGCCAACTTTAAAATTGAGCCACTGATTTTCTATCCAAAAATATTAAGTTTTATCGAAAAATCATACACAAAGTTCTAAAATGTAACTGCTAGACTGGTGGTCAATGCCTGACCGCTATTGCTCGGATCACCGTTTTTATTTTTATATATTTCTTTGAAAGAGAAGAAATTGCGATTTTCGAAACGAAGCAATATATTTTTGTCGATAGCATAATTTAGCCCCAAGGTAAAACTTCCAGCTGCAAAACCACTAGTTAAAGGATTGATTGAAGTGATTTGTACACTTTTGGGGTCATCAAAATACTCTAAACGGCTTGATAATGACCAAGATGGTGTAAATCGGTATCTCACCGAGGAATTGATTTGCCACCAAATTCGATCTTCCTCTTCGTTGGCTTGATTGACCGACTTTTGATTGCCGATATACGCGCAAACAGTACTTGAAAATTTGCCATCCGGATTGTAAACCATGTATAAATCTGTGAAATAACGCTTTCGAAAATTGGGGGCCGCCACCGAACGTTCATCACCGACATATATATTCCAGTTGAACATCAGTTTTTCTGCAGGTCGAAATTCCAGTTGAGAAGTGATTGATTTTTGGGTATTTAAGTCTTGGATTTGCTGCCAACCATTCAAGACCCAAAAATACCATATTAATTTACTGCTCAATGGCAAGGTCAGCTTTGCACCCGAAACATAATAGGGCACGTACTCGGGAGCGTAAGAACGGGTATAGCACAACTGATTCATCGAGAGGGCATTTTCATCGGTAAAAGGCGAGCCCATGACCCCCATATCGAGCCAAATTTCCTTTTTTTTGGACAGCTTAATGCCTACGTTTGCTTCGACCAAATTTTTGAGCGTTTGTGGTTCACCTGCATAATTCGAGTTCATGTAGGTGCCAAAACCAGGAGCTAGCTTGGCCCGAAATCGCTCACTTTGATATTGCAAATCAATGTAGGCCAAATTAACGGTGACCTCATTGTGCCGCGCCGAAGAAACAAAATAGGGCTTGTCTCGACTAGAAGGGTTGCTAAAATCATAACTGAAATAGGTATCTAAATAGCCTCCTACTTTCAAATTTTTCATTTTCTCAGGATTCTTGGCCTCTTGTGCCAAACTTAATTGGCTCCAAAACAATAAGATAATACCCAGTGTATTTTTTTTCATGGAGTGAAAGTATATTTAATAGTATAATATATTTTTTATAAAAGGCTTAAAATAATTAAGCCTCATACCCCTTGTTTCAAAGTTAACATAAATGAGCCTCTTTTTTATTTTTGAAGACTTAAATAAATAAAATATGGGTAATTTATTTTAATATAAATGTCAAAAAAATAAATTTTAATTGCGCTTAAAAAATTAACGAAACTAAGATTTATGACTTGAAAATACGATCCATCAAGATCCATTTTTCACCGTTTTTTGCCCAAGGCAAAGGTTGTTGAAATTTCCACATTAATTCTTCCCACTCTGCAATTTTAGGATTGGTTGCATCAAAAGCAGCTTTCTTTTCAAAAGTAAATTCATCCACTGTTTCTAAAATCATGAACATTCGATTGCCGGTCCTGAAAATTTCTATATTTAAAACTCCTGCATCGATATCATGTTGAGTTACGGCTGGCCATGCATTGCCCTTGGCATGATATTTTTCATATTCTTTAATTAATTCGCTGTCATCTACTAAGTCCAATGCCAAACAAAATCGTTGCATAATTTAAATTTTAAAATATTTATTAAAGGACTGAATCGTTTGCTCAGCGGCAGCCTGTGGATTAGGCCAAGCAAATGCCTCTGCTGAAACATACCCATCATAGTTTATTTCTTTTAAAGCCTTGGCTACTTCACTAAAGTTAGTATGACCATTGCCTACCGGTCGTCGATTGCTATCTGCAAAATGCACGTGTAAAATTGAATCTCCACAAGCACGAATGCTTTCAGCCATATCTGCTTCTTCAATATTCATATGAAATAAATCAGCTAATAAACCTACCTGCTTTATTTGAAAGGTATTTAAAAATTGAACACTTTCTCCAAGTGTATTGATTAAATTGGACTCGTAACGGTTTAATGGCTCATAAATTAATTTTATACCATTAGCTGCAGCGCGCTTACCTAAATAACTTAATCCCTCAGCAAGCCATTGCATTGCTTGATCTCGAGATACACCAGCCAATGTATTTCCTTGCATTGATCCAATGATTGTAGGAGCATTGAATGAGGCACCAAAAGAAATCATGTTGGCTATAAAGCCAATTGCCTTTTCTCTTATCGCTTTATCTGGATCTGTTAGTGTTAGTCCGTGAAGCACTTTTCCTGCACCTGAACCTACCGCAGCAATTGACAATTTATATTTTTCAAGAACTGCTTTTGTTGCTTCCACTTCTAATGCATCTGCTGAAGCGGTAAATAATTCTACTGCATCAAATCCCAAGGAGGAAGCATGCGCCAAACTTTTTTCTAAATCATCCCAATAGATCCATGGGCCTGATTTTATTGCTGGAACTAAGGCGATGGTTGCACAAGATTTTATCATATTTTATAATTCAAAATCGACCATTATTTTTGTTATGCTTTTTGGATTAGTTGCCCAATCAGCCAATGCAGCTCCTGCATCTTCTAGTGATACTAGTTTTGAAATTACTTCCTCTCCAGGGAATTTACCCGCTTCTAAATAAGCGATTACTTCTGGAAATTCATCGGTACAATTTCTTGATCCTAATATTTCAATTTCCTTTCTAACAAAAATTCCGGTATTAAATTCTACTGCAGATTTAGCATACCCAATGCAAACAACTCTGCCGGTATAAGCAACTTCGTCTACAGCTGCTCGATAAGTGATTGCGTTTCCTACTGCCTCAATGATTACATCTGGACCATCACCATCAGTGATCCGCATGAGTGCTTCATGTAAATTTTCAATGTTTGTATTAATAGTATGCGCTACTCCAATTTTTTTTGCAATCTCCATTTTAGAATCGTCGATATCTATTGCAATTACTTCGGCTCCTCTATTTACTGCAGAAGCAATCGCTCCCATTCCAACAATTCCACACCCAATTACTGCTACCTTGTCTTTATTAGTCACTCTGCCTCTTGCAGCCGCATGAAAGCCTACAGTCAAGGGTTCTACCAACGCAAGCTCCTTCAATGAAAGCTTTTCAGAAAGAAATAAATCCTGCCAATGAATGCTAATGTAATGGGTCATAGCACCAGGGCGCCTTACTCCCATTGTTTTATTATCCTGACAAGCATTTCGTCTACCCTTTCTGCAGGAAATACATTTTCCACAATTTAAATAAGGATATACAGTAGCCTTGTCACCAATTTTAAAAGTATTGGGTACTTGATTTCCCATAGCCTCAATAGTGCCACCTACTTCATGTCCTAGTACATTTGGATATTCTTGTAATTCAAAAAGACCTTTAAATCCATTTAAGTCTCCACCACAAAATCCAACCATTCCAATTTTTAATAAAACTTCATCCGACTTAGGAATGGGTTTGTCAATTTCTTGAATCTCAGTTTGGCCAACGGCGGTTAGAAACAATGCTTTCATAATAAAGTTATGGACGAGGTAAATTATTTTCAGGTTGACCTTCATACCACATTAAATTTTTAACTGGAGCAATCGCAGCAGTCAACTCATCCAAAAGTTCTGGAGGAATTTTAAAATCTAATGAGGCAATATTTTGTTGAATATTGCTCATACTATTCATTCCTACAATAGTAGTAGAGATGTGCGGATGATCCATCGCATACCGCATGGCTACATCACTTAAACGAACCCCATATTTCTTGCAAACTTGTAATAAAACAGGTTGAATGGATAGCATTTCTTTTGGAGCATTGTGCCATTCAGGCAAGGGGGCATCTGATAAAATTCTTTGCATCAGTGGCGCAGCATTCATCAATCCAAAATTTTTTTCTTTTGACAGTGGCACTAATTCATTATTTATTTCATTTTGAAGTAAATTATAATGTGCCCAAGAAAGAACGGTATCTAGTTCTACCTGCCTTGCAATTTCAGCTATGTAACGAACTGGCAAACCTGAGATACCAATAAATCTGGTTTTTCCAGCCGCTTTGATTTTTTCTATGGCTGGTATTGCCTCATTTAATATCTGTTCCTTCGTTACAAATTCAATATCATGAAGTTGAAACAAGTCTACATAATCGGTTTTTAGTCTTTGAAGAGATTCATCAATACTTGCCATTATGCGCTTAGTCGAAAAATCAAAAACGCGTAAGTCGTAGCGACCGCATTTGGTAGCTAAAAAAATGGACTTACGTTTTCCCACCAAAGCCTTTCCTAATCTTGTTTCGGCTAGCGTAATTCCGTAAAAAGGGGAGACATCAAAAAAGTTTACACCATGGTCAATAGCATAATGAACGGCATTAACACCCACTTTTTCTTCGCAAACATCAAAAACATTTCCAAGTGGCGAAGCGCCAAATCCTAAAATGGATATCTTCTCATCCGTTTTTCCAAGTTTGCGGTATTCCATTAGTAAATTTCAGTGTTGTTAAAAGAGGTTAAACAAATATAAAGTATTTTTATTTTGAAGATCATTTCAAAAAGACCGATTTACATTCTCGGGTCAGCATTCATTCGTAGTATTTCTTTTGATTTTCCTATATTCAGTAAGTGTAATTTTAATTTTTCTGAATCTATTTTGTGAGTTAACAATTTAATATTTTTAAATTTTTGGATACTTCAACTTTCAAAAATAACTTGAGCAATATTTTTAACATAAATAACAAAAAACTATAATGAAAAATTGGATTTTAGTAATATTATTTACATTCATTTCAGCAAGTAACTTATTATTTGCTCAATCGAGTGCTGAGCTAGACGCTAAGCGTGTACTATTGCCCAATGGCTGGTCAATTACCCCAATCGGTAAAAATATTAATTTGGCCGACCTACCATTAAATATGGCGATTAGTAACAATAAAAAATTGATGGCAGTTACTAACAATGGACAAAGTACTCATTGTATTCATTTAATCGATATCGCAAAAGCTCAGGTGGTGGATAGTATGTTTATCCCAAAAGCATGGTATGGGATAACTTTCGGTAGTAATGATCAATCACTTTATGTTTCTGGTGGCCATGACAATAGAGTAAATAAATACTCAGTCAATAACAATAAAATGAAGTTGGTGGATTCTTTTTTATTGGGAAAACCATGGCCTTTTGCAATAGGTACCGCAGGACTAGATGTAGATGAAACAGTTAATAAAAAATTGTTTGTAGTTACAAAGGAAGCAAAGAGCTTATATGTATTTGACTTGGCTACAAAGCAACTTACTAGTCAATTAAAATTAAGTGCAGAAGCATATGCGTGTAAATTATCTCTTGATAAAAAAGTATTGTATATCAGTCTTTGGGGAGATAAAAAAGTATTGATTTATGATATTGAAAGCGCCAAGATTAGCGCTGAGATTGCTGTGGGCGACCACCCGAATGAGTTGCTTTTAAATAAAAAAGGTGATTATCTTTTTGTTGCTAACTCTCAGGATAATTCAGTTTCTGTAATCAACACTAAAAACAATACAGTAATTGAAACATTGAGTGCTGCTTTGTATCCAGGGTCTCCTTCTGGATCAACTAGCAATGGTTTAGCGCTGAGCGAAGATGAGAAGACATTGTATATAGCCAATGCAGACAATAATTGTCTTTCAGTGTTTGATGTATCTGTACTTTCAAAAAGTAAATCTAAAGGATTCATACCTGTTGGTTGGTATCCTACCAATGTGAAAGTTTTAGGAAAAAATGTGTATGTATTAAATGGAAAGGGTTTGACTTCCTATGCCAATCCTTTTGGCCCTAATCCAATTAATAAAAAGCAAGTAGTATTAAGCCATGCTGGCGATAGTACCAAGCCGGTGACTGTGCAATATATTGGTTCTTTGTTTAGGGGTTCGCTAAGTATTTTCACTGAACCATCTAAGACTCAATTGGCTATTTTTTCTAAAGCAGTTTATAAAAATACTCCCTACACCAAAAATAAAGAATTGAATGCAGAAGGTAAAGCAGGCAATCCTATTCCTATGAAAGTGGGGGATCAATCACCTATCAAATATGTATTTTATATCATCAAAGAGAATAGAACCTATGATCAAGTTTTGAGTGATGTAAAAGGGGGAAATGGAGATACTAGTCTATTGTTATTTGGAAATAATGTAACTCCCAATCAACATAAGTTCGCAAGAGACTATGTATTGCTCGACAATTTTTATGTGGATGCAGAGGTAAGTGCGGATGGACATAACTGGAGCATGGGTGCTTATGCAAATGACTATGTAGAAAAAAACTGGCCAGCTAGTTATGGCGGAAAAGGCGGAACACATGGAACATCTGCCTCTTTAAAAATTGGTAACAATAAAGATGGTTTTATCTGGGATTTTTGTGCTAAAAACAACGTGAGTTACCGTTCTTATGGTGAATTTGTTTCTGATGATTTAGGTACAAAACCAAGATTGGAATCTTTAAAAGGTCACTCAGCAGTATTCTCTCCATACGGTCTTGCAGTTAGAGATACGGTAAGATTTAGACAATGGAAAAAAGATTTTGATTCATTGATTGCTATTAACGCCGTTCCGAAATTCAATACCATTAGAATGGGCAACGATCATACAGAAGGTATGCGTGCAGGAAGTCTAACGCCTTTTTCGCATGTTGCTGATAATGACTTGGCCTTAGGTATGTTGGTTGATCATTTGAGCAAGAGTAATATTTGGAAAGAGTCGGTGGTATTTATTTTAGAAGATGATGCACAAAATGGTCCCGATCATGTGGACGCACATAGAAGCCCAGCCTATCTTGTGGGCCCTTATGTAAAACGCAATTATGTTGATCATACGATGTATACTACTTCCGGTATGCTTAGAACAATGGAACTAATTTTAGGGATTCCTCCAATGACTCAATTTGATGCTGCTGCCACTCCAATGTGGCGCTCATTTACTAGTCAGCCTGATACTAAAGGGTTTCAATATTTACCTGCAAATATTAACCTAAACGATAGAAATCCCAAAGCCCAATCTGGCTCAGCAATGGCGATCCTCTCTGAAAAATATGATTGGAGCAGAGAAGACAGGGTGCCAGACTTAGTGATGAATGAAATTCTTTGGCAAGGAATTAAGGGCAAGTCAGCACCTTCGCCAGTTAGGGCAGCCTTTGTAAAAGAGAAACCTAAAAAAGACAACGACTAGAATTGGACGAAATAAATTTTAAAGGGGCTATGATTTTAAAATCATAGCCCCTTTTCTGTTATCAATAAGGAAGGATATAGGGGATTGCCCTTCAAAACTAATTCGAAGTAAAAGCCATATCTTTAAACCAAGAAAAGCTTGCTAAAAACTCCCCTTCATTTTGTCGAAAAAAATTGACCACTTCGGCAAGAGTGAAAAGGCAATAGTCTAGCCTATTTTTTTCTAAATTTAAATTGCGGTAAAATATTTTTTCTTAAAATTAATTGTAAAACGAAGCTTATGATATTCAAATCTAAAAAATGGGCAACCTTTCTGTTATTAATTTTGGTTGGCTCTTTAACGGCTCAAGTAAAACTACCGACGTTCTTCAGTAACCATATGGTACTTCAAAAAGGAATAGCCATTCCAGTTTGGGGATGGGCTTCGCCTGGTGAGAAGGTAACGGTGACGCTGGAGAAATCAAGTCTATCAACCACTGCCGATAAGGAGGGTAAATGGATGGTTAAACTTCCATCTATGAACTATGGCGGCCCTTATAAATTAAACATTCAGGGAAAGACAAATCTTAGTTTTGAAAATGTAATGATTGGAGAAGTTTGGGTATGTTCAGGACAGTCTAATATGGAATTTCAATTGATTACTTCTAAAAATGGAGCGGCTGAAGTTGCAGCATCTGACTATCCCAACATTCGTCTTTTTACTGTTAAAAAAACGATATCGCATCAGCAGCAGGAACAACTCCAGGATGGCGAATGGTCGCAGTGTTCGCCTGCTACTTCATCTAATTTTTCTGCAGTTGGTTATTTCTTTGGGAGAGAGCTTAATAAAAAATTAAATGTTGCCATTGGATTGATCAACAGTTCTTGGGGTGGAACTATTGCAGAAACATGGACTAGTGAACAGACGGTTAACCAAAATCCAGATTTTACTAATCAGTTAGCGCAGCTAAAAAAGATAAATTTAGATGACTATGCTAAATCGGTTGAAAATGAAGTGAAGCAAAGAGTAGGCGAAACATCTACCATTGATAAGGGGATGAAAAATGGCCAAGCGCTATGGGCTGCACCTGCTTACAATGATGCTGATTGGAAAACGATGGAGTTGCCAGGTTATATTGAGTCGAATGGTCTTCAAGGAGTGGATGGGATTGTATGGTTTAGAAAAGAGATTACGCTTACTGCGGCTGAAGCAAAACAAAAATCAACCCTTTATTTGGCTAAAATAAATGACTCTGACAGTACTTATATAAATGGTAAATTAATTGGTTCTACAAAGCTTCAAGCAGAAAAATCAAGAGCTTATCCGATAGCTGCTGGCTTACTTAAACCAGGTAAAAATATTATCACTGTTCGAATAGAGGATATCGGAGGAATGGGAGGTGTATATGGCAATCCCACTACTTTGTATTTAAAATCAGGAGATCAAACTATTTCGTTGGTAGGTAGTTGGAAATATAAAGTGGGTATTGTAAAATTCAATGCGGTATTAAGTCCTAACTCATATCCAACTTTACTTTACAATGCAATGATTCATCCATTAATTCCTTTCGCAATCAAAGGTGCGATATGGTATCAAGGGGAAAGCAATGCAGATAGGGCCAAACAATATCAACGAGTATTTCCTGATCTTATCAAAGACTGGAGAGCACATTGGAATCAGGGAGATTTCCCCTTTTTGTTTGTTCAGTTAGCAAATTTTATGAAAACAGATTCGATTCCTGTAGAAAGCACTTGGGCTGAATTAAGGGAATCACAGACAATGACACTTGCTTTGCCGAATACAGGAATGGCTGTGACTACGGATGTTGGCGAGGCTTTAGATATTCATCCTAGGGATAAACAAACAGTAGGAATGCGATTGGCTTTAGCAGGATTGAAAGTTGCTTATCAAAAAGATATTGTTTACACTGGACCAGTTTATAAATCAATGAATGTAGAAGCCAATAAGGTTACTATAACCTTTGATCAAATTGGAACTGGATTAAAAATAAAAGATAAGTATGGATATTTGAAAGGATTTGCAATAGCTGGAGAAGATCATCAATTTCATTGGGCGATAGGAAAAATTACTGGAACCAATAGTATTCAAATCAGTTCAACCGAAGTGAAAAATCCAGTTGCAGTGCGCTATGCGTGGAGTAACAATCCAGAAGATGCCAATCTTTACAATGGTTCTGATTTGCCGGCATCCTCTTTTAGAACAGATAATTGGAAAGGGATTACACAATAAGTTTGATGAATCAGAAATAAAAAAATTTAAATAATTATGAAAAAAGTATTGGTAGTTTCTGGAGCGATATTATTTGCTTCATTTATTTTTATAAGCTGTAAAAGCAGTTCTAAAAATGTAGATGTTTGTAAATGCCTTTCATCCCCGGGCGATTCAGATTTTATGAAAGAAAACGGAGATGCCTGTCGAGATGCGATAAGTAAGGAAATCGGCGTGGATAATTGGGAAAAGGTTAATTTCTCTCAGAACAAAGCATTGAGTAAAAAATTTGATGAGCTCGCTAATAGATGTAGGTAAGTGATCGTTTGAAATTTGCTGCAATAGAAATCTATTTACTTGTTAATATTTAAAAAGTAATTTTGATTAAA
>CAMBTV010000018.1 GCA_945870835.1 Chitinophaga pinensis | reverse complement strand
ATGATTAGCGGATTGGCTTGTGCTGTACCTGCTATTATGAGCGCCAGAAATATTGAGAATAGAAAGGAACGTTTACTAACGATAATGGTTACCCCATTAATGAGCTGTAGTGCTAGACTACCAGTGTACACCATTTTAATTGCATTGGTGGTACCCTCTAAATTGTATTTTGGTTTTTTAAGTGTGCAGGGCTTGGTAATGATGGCATTGTATTTACTTGGGACAATAATGGCATTGCTAGTATCTTTTGTAATGCGTTGGTTTATAGATATTAAAGAAAGAAGTTTCTTTATTCTAGAACTACCGGTGTACCGTAGCCCAAGATGGAAAAATGCACTGACTACAATGGTGGAGAAGGCAAAAATATTTGTATTTCAGGCGGGTAAAATTATTATGGTAATTAGTTTGTTGTTGTGGGTATTAAGTTCCTATGGCCCTCCAACTAAAATGGCTGCAGTATCTACTCGTTATGAAAAACTCTTTCAAACCAATCCTAACCAACAAAAAGAGTTGAGTAAGAAACGTCAGATGGAGCTATTAGAAAATTCATTTGCTGGAATTTTAGGCAAGGCGATTGAGCCTGCCATTCGTCCTTTGGGCTATGATTGGAAAATAGGCATTGCATTAATTACTTCTTTTGCAGCTAGAGAAGTCTTTGTAGGCACTATGGCTACTCTTTATAGTGTAGGAGATGATGCAGATGAAAACAACAATACCCTTCGCCAAAAAATGTCAGCGGCTGTAAAGGCCGATGGAACCAAGGTTTATAATCTAGCGTCTGGACTATCCTTAATGGTGTTTTATATGTTGGCTATGCAGTGTATGAGTACCCTAGCTATAGTGAAAAGAGAGACCCGCAGCTGGAAATGGCCAGCCATACAATTGGTTTATATGACTGCGTTGGCTTATTTATTGAGCTGGCTTACTTATGTGATTTTCCAATAGGCAACTAATTTTTTTATACCTCACCTACCCTATCCCGGGATTATATTTTTAGCAAAAGTTCTACGAAAGCTAATTTCAAGGAATAAAAAGTAGAGTGTTTAAGTAGTTATATGAACCTCAAAAAGCAGGGTTAAGCAATTTGAAATAGTAGTAGTTTGAACGCCCTCGAATAAAAAGTGCTAGAAATTTTAAATGTCAGCCGTTAAAAAATCAAGGCTGTCTGAGCCGGCACGCTATCTAATTTAACTAACTCTACCGGCGAGTTCCTTGATTTTAGTCCGCCGCGGCGGATTGATTTTTTTTGTTACTTTTTTTTATCAAGAAAAAAAAGTAAAAGCACTCTATTCCAAAGGAAATTTCCATCCTAAGCAACTAACTTTTATTTTACTAAAAAGTAATACAAATGAGATATTAATCATTTAGCTGAATATCTGTCAGTTAAATTTTGACTCATTTTGATCAAAAGCGATGTCAAATAGGCGATTGTGACTTTTTGAAGGATCGACTAGTTATTTAACAATCCATCCAATTCCTAATTATTTACCAAACCAACCTTATTGACCACTGCTGTAATAAATTTCAGCAGAAGGGATAAATTTTATTTTATAGTACTATAAAATAAATAGTAGTATGTTTTGCATAGTACTAAATAATCTATATCTTTGTAATCTTAAAGTATCAATAAACCTTATGATAGCGATTGGCAAGATTGCTTTTTACTTGGTTTAGGTGCATTTTAACAACTAAAATTGACAGTATGAACATAGATAATACGGCTAGTCAGATGCGGAAAGGAGTTTTGGAATTCTGTATCCTTTCAATTATCAAGCAAGGGGAGGCTTATCCCTCCGACATTATTGAGAGAATGAAATCAGCTAATTTAAACATATTAGAAGGTACCTTATATCCATTGCTTACTCGGTTGAAAAATGCCGAATTTCTTACTTACCGTTGGATAGAAAGCAATAGTGGCCCCCCGCGTAAATATTTTTCTTTGACAGAAAAGGGTGCTGCTTTTTATAAAGAATTGGAGTCGACCTGGAATGAACTGGCCAATGCAGTAAAAGAACTTTCCAATGCTGAACAAGCCCATACTGAGGAGCAGGTTTCAAAAGAGGACCAAAATTTTCCTGAGAATCCAACCGAATAAACTTTTCGTATTCAATTATAAAAACAACCCTACTATAAATTGAAGTGGCTAATCCACTTACCAATCATAAAAAAACAGCTATGAAGCAAGTCATCAATATTAACTTCCAGGGACAAGTTGTACCCATAGAAGTAACCGCTTTTGAATTACTTAAAAATTATACTGAAAGCCTTTCTCGTTATTTTGCCAACGAAGAGGGGAAGGAAGAAATTATAAATGATATAGAAAGTCGAATTGGAGAACTATTTCAAGAAAGACTAAAAAAAGGATCTACCTGTATCACCGATGAGGATGTAAATGCTATCATTAAAAGTATGGGTAGGCCAGAGGAATTGGACGAGCTTGAAGAAGTTGGATCTAGTAAATCTTCTTCTAATGAAAATTCAAAATCTTCCGATCAAGCTCCTCCCATTTCAGGCATTACTAAGCGATTGTTTAGAAATGAGAACGATAAATTAATTGGAGGTGTTTGTGGTGGAATTGCTAATTACTTTGGAATAGATACTATTTTGGTAAGGATCATTTTTTTAGTAGTTGCTTTTACAGGTGCTGGTTTATTAGCGTATTTGATTTTGTGGATAGCCTTACCTAGCAGTGCTTCAGCAGTGATTGGAGCTTCTCGTAAAAAGCTATTTAGGGATCCAGATGAAAAAATAATTGCAGGCGTATGCAGTGGAATTGGAAATTACTTTGGAACAAGCGCCTGGATTCCTAGGGTGTTATTTTTAATTCCTTTCTTAAGTATTATGTCTCGTATAACCCACTGGGAATTTTTAGATTTTCCTAATTTTATTGGTTTCTCTTTTAGTCCCGGCTCTCTATTTCTTTATATTATTTTATGGCTAGTAATTCCGCAAGCTAATAATACATCTGAAAAATTAGAAATGAAAGGTGAAAAAGTAGACTTGCATTCGATTAAGAATTCGGTGGTAGGTGAAATGAAAGAGGTACAGCAAAGAGCTGAAAAATTTAGTAAAGAGGTTCAGAAAAGTGCTGAAAAATTTGGCAAAGAAGCTACGTCTTTTGCAGAACAAAAAGGAAAAGTGGTCGGTGCTGAAGCAACTAGTTTGTTAAAAAAATCTAGTAAATCACTCGGCGATATAATCGTATTGATTGTTAAAGCGTTTGTTTATTTTATCATTGGCTGTTTTGCTTTTGCATTGGTGATTGCCTTATTTGCTTTTGCCATTTTCTCTATCGGAGTATTTCCATTGAAAGATTTTTTAATAGCGGAAGGTTGGCAAAATATTTTTGCTTGGGGAACGCTGGTACTTTTTATTGCAGTGCCCGTAATAGGCGTTATTACCTGGATTATACGCCGCTTGGCAAAGATGAAATCTAATCGCAGCGTATTGCGATTTACTTTTATTGGCCTTTGGGTGATCGGATGGGTTTGTTTTATTAGTCTATTATCAGGAGTAGTAAGAGATTTTAGGAGTACTAATAATTTGTATGAACAAGAAATTTATTTATCTAACCCTTTGGTAAATAAACTTGAAATAACTTCTCAAACATTGCAGAATAAGTACAACCGAAATAAAATCTTTCATCTTTCGCCTTTTGAAAACATTGGTTTGGAAGACGATACCCTTTTTATAAAAAATGTAGAAATAAAAATATTAAAATCGTCTAATGATAGTTTTAGGGTTACCATGGTAAAATTGGCAAATGGCAGAAACAGAAGAGTAGCAGATACAATAGCGAACCTAATCAATTTCAGTATAACACAAAAAGATTCTCTATTGCAATTAGATAAAGGTATTGGCATTACTCAAAAAAATAAATTTCGTAATCAGGGTGTAATTATAAACGTTTACGTACCAGTAGGAAAAAGAATAAGGGTTGACCGGAGTTTGAATTGGAATAATACAATACATTTTGATAATTCTACCAATGAGTGGGATAATGACGATTTCAATAATGATCAAGAAGAAAAAGGATGGCGACAAAATGTAGAGTATGTAATGAACTCAGATGGTTTGTATACTTTGGATGGAGAGCCAGCTGATGACAGAAAAACAGGTGGAAAAAATAAGATTAAAATTGATGGCAAAGGAATCCATATAGACGAAAATGGAAATAAAATTTCGATTGATATAAATGGCGTTGAAATCATAGAAGGTAATGATCTAAACAAAGAAATAGATTTATCGAAGAAGCTGATTGATTCTATTCGAATGAAAATAGAGATGGATAAAATGCGCAGGAGGGATTCATTACAAAAAGCAAAAAAGGAAATTCAACAGCAGCTTGAAAAGATAGCTTCCAATAAAACTGTGCCAGAAATTTTGGGTGGTTTTTTGTTGAAACCGTATTATTTATTGATCAATATAGATTAATGTATTTCTCCCTAAAATAAAGTATCAATTATCTCAAAGAGGCGGAGTTTACCCTTCGCCTCTTTTTATTTATGTATATCCTGACTTAAAACTGGCAGCGTTGATTATTGAATTAGAGCATATTACTATTGGTAGGCTATCTTTAAATGGCGCTGCCAATTTTTTTTATTTTACATTTGTCTTCGGAATATAAAAAATTATTCTATAATCTAGCGTTCATGAAAAACACTCCCTTTACCGAAAAACATCAAGCCCTAGGCGCAAAGATGGCAGCATTTGCAGGATTTAATATGCCCATTAGTTATTCAGGTATCAACGATGAGCATGCTGCAGTTAGAAATAATGCTGGTGTATTTGATGTAAGTCATATGGGTGAATTTGTTTTAAAAGGCGAAAATGCGTTGGATTTAATCCAAAGAGTTACGACCAATGATGCTTCAAAATTGATTGCTGGCCAAGCTCAATATAGTTGTCTACCTAACAAACAAGGTGGTATTGTAGATGACCTATTAGTGTATTGTTTGGAACCCAACAAGGCTTATATGTTAGTTGTAAATGCAGAAAACATAGACAAAGACTGGAATTGGATTAGCAGTTTCAATGATAAAAATGTTGAGATGCACAATATATCCGATAGAACTTGCTTATTAGCAGTTCAAGGGCCTAATGCAACCAAAATACTTCAGTCTTTGACTAACACGGATATTTTAAATCTAAAGTATTACACTTTCATTAGAGCAAATTTTGCCGGAATTGATAATGTAATCATAAGTGCTACTGGATACACAGGTGCTGGAGGAGTTGAAATTTATTTTGAGGACAATGGAAATGCAGCTGATATTATTTGGAATGCAATATTCGCTGCAGGGGCATCGCAAGGCATCAAACCAATCGGCCTGGGCGCAAGGGATACATTGAGACTTGAAATGGGATTTTGTTTGTATGGAAATGATATTGACGATACCACTTCTCCTCTTGAAGCAGGATTGGGCTGGATAACTAAATTCTCCAAAGACTTCACCAACCAATCATTTTTCGAAAATCAAAAGTCTGTAGGGGTAACAAAAAAATTGGTAGGTTTTGAAATGATTGATAGAGGCATTGCTAGGCATGATCATGAAATCATGGATTCAAATGGACAGCTGATCGGAAAAGTTACTTCTGGAACGCAATCTCCTTCATTGGGTAAAGCCATTGGAATGGGTTATGTAGCCACTGATTTTGCATCCATAGGAAGTGAAATATATATCAGTATTCGCAACGCTTCATTGAAAGCAAAAGTGGTTAAAATGCCCTTTGCATAGAGAATAATATATTAGCTAAAAAAAGGAATGAGTATTTAAAGGCTAATTTTTTTTAAATATAGTTGGTCTAAATGACCTAAAAAATATCGGATAATATTATAAATGGCAAAGATTCACGTCACTACTTTTGTTAATGCGCCAGCTAAGCGTGTATATGATTTAAGTCGAAGTGTTAATCTGTTTCAAATATCCTCCTCTGCAAACTTCGAAAAATTTATTGAAGGTCTAAGTTCAGGTCTAGTCAATGAAAATGACACAATAGTTTATCAAGCCAAGCATTTTAGCAGGAGTAGAAATTTAACGCTTAAAATTATTAGCCTGAATATTCCCCATCAGATTACCATTCAATTATTAATGAAAGGGTTTACAAGTTTTCAACACAATCTTTATTTTAAGGCTATTAAAAATGGCAGTTTTCTAATTGATATAATTGAATATGAAACATCTTTTGGTTTGATTGGAAAATTATTAGATAAAATATTTATAAAGAATCATATAAACAAACTGCTATTGCATCGCAACGAAATAATTAAGCAATATGCGGAAACATCCAAGTGGACGGAAATTTTGACTCAAATAAAATAAATGAAAGAAGAAAAACCCTCCTTATTTACTGCCTTATCTCCTGCCTTACTAAATCTATATGATGTTAGTACCAGTATTGTAGTAATTATTGATGTATTAAGAGCTACTTCTACTATTGCAACCGCACTTTATAATGGAGCAAAGGATATTATACCCGTAGATAGTGTTGCCGAATGCATTCGTTTGGGCAAACAAATTGAAGGAATTACTGCTGGCGAAAGAGACGGATTAATCGCTGAAGGGTTGGCTCATGGAAATTCTCCTTTTGAATATCCAGCAGAATTTGTTGGCGGTAAAACTTTAGTACTAACTACAACCAATGGTACAAAATTATTACATATGGCATTGGATAAGGGAGCAAAGGAGGTTATTACTGGTACATTTCCCAATATTTCAGCTGTTTGTGATTACCTGGTAGCTATGAATATGCCAGTAATATTAGGATGTGCCGCATGGAAGGACAGAATTAATATTGAAGACACCCTATTTGCCGGCGCTGTAATCAGTCGCATTAAAGATCATTTTCATATCAATTGCGATTCTTCTCAATTGGCAGAAACTATGTACCAGGATGCCAAAGAAGATTTATTTGAATTCATGAAGAATAAAAACGCTTCTCATTACAATCGACTTTCCCGATTAGGGCTTGAAAAAGATATCCGATACTGCCTAACTGACGATGTAGCCAACGTATTGTGCTTATATAAGGAGGGGAAATTAATAAAAGAACTTATTTAGTCAATAAGTTCAAAAGATATCATCTCTTTCAAGCAGTTTCCTTTAATTTTGCAAATTGCTCTTTTTTGAATGGATCATTCCAAGGAAGGAGATATTATTTTTACTTTGTACAGTTAAACCGGACTTTATTTTGGCGCTATCTCATTTAATAAAACATATTTATAATACAGGTTCTGATGACGTTATCCGAAGAGGAAAAAAAATATACGGAGTTGGAAACGTTGAATTATTAGAGCATGATGAGCTATTAAGTGGGGTAGTATTTAGAGTAAAAGATGATATCTACAGCACCTACTATAAAGTTAATCTTCAAAAATACACAGACCCTCAAACTTTATCGCTTCGCTGTAGTTGTCCTTATAATGTAGGTGATATATGTCGCCACGAAGTAGCCGCACTTTTTCAGCTACAAGAGTTGATTGATAAAAATATGCTGGGCAGTAATAGCGCTGTTTATAATCAAAGGCATACTGTGGCAAAGATGAAATCCGTTGAGTTAAAAACAATTAGGATGCTTTGTTCGCCGGAAATTTACGAAGCTGCCGAAGAGGTTCTGGAAACAACCAAAGCCAATATTTTAGTTTCTGCTAATGAAAGAGTAGAAGCAGAATTGAAAATTGAAGGCCAAGTTTTTCCAGTTGTAATTCAAAAAAATGATGAAAGAAATTTTGATACATCCTGTAAATGCAACGAAAAAAATTATCCCTTATGTATTCATAAGACAATCTTATTTCTTCAAATATTTAGACAAAACGGCCAATATTATTTTGACTCGATTCGCAATTGGGATAAGGAAAAAAATAAGCTCCTACAGATTTATGGTTATAGTTTAACCGATGATTTATCAGGAAAGTTTGAATTTATTTACAAAGAAGGAAAGCCTTTTCTTACTTTACTAGACCCTTCAATTAAAAGAGTAGCCCAGTCAGCAACCCCTTCTCCACGGCCTGCTTATTTTCAAGATATTAGACCTCAAGAATTGGAGGAGCAAGAAGTTATTGCCATTGCTACCAAAAAACTGGGAGTAGTTTTTAATTTTAATGCAACTGTCTATCCTTATTTCATAGTCGATGCCATACAGGGGGATCTAGATGAAAAAGAAAATACATTGCTTGGAAAAGCTGAAAAGTTAGACCTCACTAAATATGTAAATACTGACTTATACAGCGAGGATGATAAAATGCTTTTGCAGCAAATCCGTAAACTGCAGACGTCAGAGGTAAACAAATATCTAAATAGAAATTCCCCTTTTAGTGGGATATGGGAAAATATAATTCAAACCGATGGTGACGAGCTGCCTGAAGAAACTAGGCTATTGATTACGGAATACTTTCAGCCTAAACTTAAAAAAATATTTGAGGAGCAAAACAACAATCCCTTCATCTATTATTTGCCTGAAAAAAAGGTTTTCAAAACTGGCAATTTGGTAGAAGTGTCTTTGAGCGCAAATTGTATAGCACCCCAGTTTAAGATTGCATTAAAGGGAACTCAGTTTGAACTGCAGTGCCTGTTAAATATAAACGGAGCTACACAGCCTGTAACCGATAATGAATGCGGTAATGGTATTCTTTATTTATTCAACCATACTTTTTACCTCTGGCAAAAACCTGAAGATGCATTGCAGGCGGAAAGTTTTATAAAAAGCGGTAACCTATCACTTACCAAAGAAAATTGGTCAAGTCAAATGCAAAAGCTTATTATGCCTTTGACTCAACAATATCTAGTGGAGTTTGACAAATCGCTTATCAAGGAAGTTAAGAGTGGTGAGCCTGAAGTAAAATTGATGTTGCAGGAAAAGGGTGATTACTTGGTATTTCAACCAATTTTTACCTACAAGGGTTTTGAAACAAAGGCTTCGGACAAGGATACTATTACCATACCTGATGGAGATAAAATTTTAATAGTCCATCGAAATAAAGAGTCTGAACAGCGGTTTATTGACCAGCTCAATTCTTTGCACTCGCAGTTTATAAGACCTGAGGAAGGAAATAGTTTAATATTAAAAGGCCCGGAGGTTTTAAAAAACAATTGGTTTTTCTTGTTTGTAGATTCGATGAAGGAGTCTAAAGTGCCTGTATTTGGTTTTGAGGCACTAAGAAATTTTCGTTTTAATACAGCAAGGCCCTCTACACATATTCACGTAAGTAGTGGACTCGATTGGTTTGATGCAAAGGTGGAATTGGATTTCGAGGGACAGCGAGTAGGAATCATCGACATCAAAAGGGCATTGGCCTCAAAGCAATCCTTTGTTCAATTGGGTGATGGCACTTTAGGTATATTACCGGATGAATGGCTAAAAAAATATTCCCTTTTATTTAAAGTAGGGGATGGAAAAAGCGACAAGCTTCGCTTATCAAAATACCACATGAGTGTGATTGATGAGTTGTATCAAAATCGAGATGCAACTGAATTGAGTTTTGCATTAGATGAAAAATTCGAACGAATTAGAGAGTTTAAAAATATACCAGCCATTGATGTGCCTATTAATTTACAAGCAGTTCTTAGGCCTTATCAAACGGCAGGTTATCAATGGCTAAACTATCTAAATGAGGTAGGCTGGGGAGGTATACTTGCAGATGATATGGGTTTGGGTAAAACCGTACAGGCGCTTACCATGTTACAGCATTATAAAACGCAGGAGGGAAAATTAACTGCAATTGTAGTGTGCCCAACCACCTTAATTTATAACTGGGAAAACGAGATAAAGAAATTCACTCCTGAACTTAGTTGGAGGATACACCATGGAAGTGTACGTGCCAAAGAAATGAAAGTATTGCAAGATGCAAATATTATTATCACTACTTACGGTACTTTAAGAAGTGACATTCAGTTACTGATGAAAATGGAGTTTGATTATGTTGTATTGGATGAAAGTCAGGCAATTAAAAACCCAGCATCAAAAGTAACAAAGGCTGCTTGTCTTCTTACTGCAAAAAACAGAGTCTGCATGAGTGGTACTCCTCTACAGAATAATACCTTTGATATTTTTGCACAAATGAATTTCCTTAATCCTGGATTACTAGGAAGTATGGATTTTTTTAGAAATGAATTTGCTAACCCCATTGATAAATTTGGTGAGCAGGATCAAAAAGAGCATCTCCGAAAATTATTGTATCCTTTTATTTTGCGTAGGACCAAAGAACAAGTGGCAAAAGATTTACCTGAAAAAACGGAGACTATTTTATTTTGTGAAATGGATAAGGAGCAGCGAAAAATTTATGACGCCTATAGAAATAGCTATCGAGATAAAATCATGGGGGTTATCGACCAGCAGGGAATTGATAAATCGCAGCTTACCATTTTGCAAGGCTTGATGAAACTTAGACAAATTTGTGATAGCCCAGCAATCTTAAACGAAGAAGAAAAATATCCTAACCATTCCATCAAGCTTGATGAGTTAACTCGAGAAATAGGCGAAAATATTGGTCAGCATAAGGCATTGATATTCTCTCAATTTTTGGGAATGCTTTCGTTAATCAAAGATAAATTGATAGAGACAGGAGTGCCGTTTGAGTATTTTGATGGAAGTACAAGTATTAATGATCGACAAACAGCGATAGATAATTTTCAAAATAAAGATGAAAGTCGGGTATTCCTAATTTCATTAAAGGCAGGAGGAGTAGGTTTAAATCTTACGGCAGCAGATTACGTATACATTGTAGATCCATGGTGGAATCCAGCAGTTGAGCAGCAGGCTATTGACCGCACCCATCGTATTGGACAAACGAAAAATATTTTCGCCTACCGTATGATTTGTATTGACACCATAGAGGATAAGATTTTACAGCTTCAGGAGCGCAAGCGTAAACTAGCAAGTGAACTGATATCTGACGATATCAATTTTGTAAAGGCATTGAGCAAGGCAGATGTTGAGTACCTTTTTAGTTAGTTGATACTTAAAAACTAATGAGTGTTCATTCGGTCAAGTGGTTGTCAGGCAGTTTTTTAACGATTCATTCTGATCAAAAGATCAATAATTTCTCATTTTTTTTGTAAAATAAAGTTGACTGTATAGGTTTTAAATTCTATTCCAAATGAAATTTCAAACCTATACGCCTAACTTCTATTTTACTAAAAAGCAATACGAATGAGATATTAATCCTTCGATTTTAGCAAAGGCGTAACTAGTTTTCTATTTTCAACACTCATATCATAGCCAGCTGCTGACAAAGAGCGAAACAGAGATTCTTCAAACGCAATCAATATTTCATCTGATTGGTAAAATACTTGTTGACCACTTTCTCCAATTTCATTACACATCCTACCCATTTCTAACATTGATTTTGGTAGCAATACAATGGTTTCACATTCTTTAATTTCAATTGCAATAACATTGAAGTCATCTTCGTAAATTATATCGCCTTCAGAAAGTGATGGATTTTGTTTTACAAACTCCATGATGACATCAAGACCACCGATGGTTTTTTTGTGCAATATTCTTTTATTTGTTTCATGCCATTCCAAAATCAAGTAATCAATTTTTCGATTATTGGTATTAAAAAAATTAATGTTACCTATTATTTCAGTGACTAGCATCGGGAAATATAAAGTTTTAAAATTGGCGTTTAATTATTTATAAATTAATCGCTGCTCCAATAAATTGGCAGATTAAACCCACCATCAGCCCCGTATAAATTTCTTTTGGTTGGTGATCGCTCACAATCATACGAGAAGTACAAACAATACCTGTGGTTAATAGGACAAAAGTTAATGGACCTGTCATTAACATGGTGTTTTGTTGCATGACAACTAAAAATAAGCCAAGCATCCCCCCCATCCCTATGGCGTGCATACTTATTTTATGATAAATATTTGCGATTAATGCAGCTGAAGAGGATATAAAAACTCCAAACATAAATGCTACTAATATTCTAGGCACAAAGTTTTGCTCTCTCAATACATATTGTGTCCAAAAGAAAAATGTCATCGACGCGATATATGGAATGATTCTATCTTTTTGAGTTCTTAAAAAGATAGAATTGATAAATCCTAAACCTTTAAGAAGTAAAACAGTGATCAAGGGAAATGCAAAAGCATTAATTGCCACCAATAGCAATATTTTATATTTCCCCATTGTGCTAAAGCCTACAAAATAATTAGGATGAATGAATGCTAGCATCCAGGTAACATACAGCGGGATAAAAATTGGGTGAAATAAATATGAAAAAAAGTTAGCCAATAGCTTTATAATCAGCGAATGTTTTTCTGATGGGCTTGATAGCATTTCTTTGTTTTCAAAGGGCTGGCGCTGCATGGGAAATTTTTTATTGAGCTGGGTATTAATTATAATTCTTTTCTTAATCTTGCTACTGGCACATTGAGTTGCTCTCTATATTTTGCTACTGTTCTTCTTGCAATATTATATCCTTTTTCTTGTAATAGCTCAGTCAATCTTTCATCACTCAAAGGATGCTTTTTACTTTCTTCTTCAATTAAGTCACTTAAGATTTTCTTTACTTCTCTTGTACTAACCTCTTCTCCACTGTCAGTTTGCAAACTTTCACTGAAAAAAAACTTTAAACGGTAGGTGCCAAATTCTGTTTGTACAAACTTGCTATTGGCAACTCTACTAATTGTACTTATGTCGAGGTTGGTTTTTTCAGCAATATCTTTTAAAATCATTGGCCTCATTTCCGTCTCGTCTCCAGTAACAAAAAAATCATATTGATAATTCATGATGGCTTCCATTGTGCTTAGCAGGGTATGCTGGCGTTGCTTAATTGCATCGATGAACCATTTTGCAGAATCAATTTTTTGTTTGATAAACAAAACAGCTTCTTTTTGCCTTTTGTCTTTTTTTGTCCCCCGATCATAGTCTTTTAACATATCCCGGTAGCCTTCACTTATTCTAAGATCAGGCGCATTTCTGCTATTGAGGGTAAGCTCTAATTTACCCATATTATTTACTATAAAAAAATCTGCGATCACATATCCTTCTCCTTTTCCGCTTCCACCAATATTTCCACCAGGCTTTGGATTTAGTTTAACAATCTGGTGAATAATTTCTCTAAGCTGGTCATCAGAAATATTTAGTCCTCGTTGAATTTTTTCGTAATGTTTTTTCGTGAACTCTTCAAAATATTTCGTCAATACCTTGATTGCCATTTCCACTGCACCGCCTTCAACAATTCTTCTTTGTAATTGAATAAGTAAACATTCTTGTAAATTTCTAGCACCTACACCCGGGGGATCGAACTGTTGAATTTGTATAACCAATTCCAAAATCTCTTCTTCTGTTGTATGTATATTTTGTCTGAAGGCAAGGTCATCCACAATAGCACTGATTTCTCTTCTTAAATATCCATCATCATCTAAATTTCCAATAATCTGTTCCGCTACCAATTGTTTATGTTCATCTAAATTCAATTGCCCCAATTGCTCCAGCATGGTTTCATTAAAGCCAGTTTCAACTTTATGTGGAATTACTTTGTTGTCATCGGCTTCAGGGTAATTCTCATCTCTCATTCTATAATCCGCAATATCATCATCTCCATCTTGAACATAATCGCTGATATCTATATTCTCATATTCATCTTTACTTCCATCTAAATCAAACTCATCTTCTTTCGTTTCAAACTCTTCAGTGGGATCATTTTCAAATTCTTCAGTAACTTCTTCTTCCCCTGTTTCTAGAGCGGGATTTTCTTCCAGCTCTTCCTTTATACGTTCTTCCAATAATGCAGTAGGCACCTGCAGTAACTTCATTAATTGAATTTGCTGAGGAGATAATTTTTGTAATTGCTTTTGATATAAACCTTGACTTAAAGCCATAATTGTAATAGAAGCCTTTCTTAAGGAATAGTTTTAATTGTATTAATTGTTTAAAGCATTGTGATGCGATAATCTAATATGCCGTAAATTTACAAACATTCAACTATGAAAGGTGAATAAAAAAGCTAAAATTATATTATTTTGTACTGCATTTGTAGGGTCAAATGTTTTTTCACAACAACTAAAAAATCCCCCAATTAAAATTCAACAATTAAGTTTGAGTAAAAGGCTTACTGTGCAAATTAATTCCAGCTTATTTTTGCCCCAACTATTCCCCACTGCAATCCAGGTGATTACTCCCAATTATTATACCGATAGATTAGGATATTTTTGTAAGCAAGAAATAAAATTTGAAAAAAGTACTAGAGTCCCTCTTCGTTTTCGTTTAGGCAGTATAGTTGATTGCGATCGTTTAGAAGGGAAGTTTCAAAAAACTAATTAAGTTTTTTTGTTTACTGTAAAAACCAATTGCCGCTTCATGTAATTCCAGGAGTTTTGCCTAAAGAATGTTTAAAAACATTTGATGGTTAGGGTTGGAATAGTTTGCAGAAACTTGATAGTTGTGACTTCCGATAATGGCGAAACCAGTTTTTAGATAAAAATTGATAGCTCGATTGTTTCCTGTCCAGGTAAACAACCAAATACCAGATTGGTTATTTTTCTTTGATAAATCAATATTGAATTTTAGTAGTTCATATCCTAATTTAAGATCAAAAAATTTACTTAGTAAATATATCCGATCTAGTTTAGTGACATTTTTTTGCTGAATATTAGAATGTTCTGAATTAAAAATAATCTTAGAAAAGCCAGCTGGCTCTTCATCTACTTTAATGATAGTATAAATATTTCTTTCATCGCTCAGTTCGCTTTTTATAACTTCATCGTTATAATTCTTTTTTATGAATTCATTCAAGTCTTTTGCTGGACTGCTAGCTCGATGGGCCTCTTCAACTGATACGTTTCCAATTTCTACAATTATCTTATAATCTTCTGTTGTTGCTCTATTAATCGAAATCATTTATTTATTTTTTTCACTTTACTTATATTTCACCTTTAGAAGGGTATTTAGTAAGTTACAGCAAGGTCATTCAATACCTTTTTTATTACAGTTGTCATTTGTCTGCCTTTTTCTTGAATTTGTTCTGGAGTCCACAATAAACTTATGAGAGTAGAAACGCATCGACTCATCACTGCATCACTGGCTGAAAAATCTTTATTTGCATGATGTATTACTGCTGCTTTAAGATCGGGGTGTAATTTATTTAGCGTGATTGATTTTTTTAAATGCTCCCATTTACTAATATAGTGCCAATTATTATCGAACCAATGAAAATGCCCACCCATAATTCCCTCCGATCTCATTTCGTGCACCACAGCTTTTGTAATTTCTGGTGTAGGTAAAAACCAACTCAAAAAAGTACAGCTATCACCTGCTTCATCGGGCACTCTGCGAAAAGAAATCTCTGGTATCGTAGATAAAATATTCCTCAATGCTTTATTGTTGGCACGCTGTATAGACAAAAATTGAGGTAGTTTTTTTATTTGTGCAATTCCTACGGCAGCATTTAATTCACTGATGCGAGAATTGTAACCTATAAAAGGATGAAGATCGGCACCTCTATCTGCTCCCTTGTGGTCATGGCCATGATCACTAAAACCATCACAAGCTAAATAAATATCTTCCCGGTTAGTCATTACTACGCCTCCTTCTGCACAGGTAATGGTTTTTACAAAATCAAAGCTAAAGGTACCAGCATCGCCAATTGTACCTAATTTTTTTCCTTTGTAAGTACCACCAATACTCTGACAAGCATCTTCAAGTAATACCAGATGGTTATCTTTACAGATGGCAATTAGTTCATCCATGTCTGCCATGCTTCCGCACATATGAACAGGCATGATGCATTTGGTTTGAGGGGTAAGGGCGTTTTTAACTGCTAATGGATTTAATGTAAGCGTGTCATCTACATCTACCAATACAGGAATTGCTCCTACACTAATAACTGCTTCAAAACTAGCAACAAAAGTAAAAGAAGGGATAATCACTTCATCTCCATAGCCTACTCCAAGTGCAGTTAATGCAGCAGTTAATGCAGCGGTCCCGCTACTAACTAGTTGCGCGTGCTTACAGTCAAAAGTTGCACAAACAGCCTGTTCCATTTCCTTTGCTTTCCAAATACCTTTTCGGGCGCCATCAAAACCGTATCGCATAAGGATACCTGTTTCTAATACATCATTTACTTCTTTTCGTTCTTCGTCACTAAAAAGTTCAAAACCGGGCATAATTGTTACATTTTTTGTAAAAAAGGATATTTGCAAAGGTAGATAAATCAGAAGTTAAAAATATCAAAAATGCTTTAAAGAAGATCGGTCCTGTATTCTTTGATTACTGATTATATTTAGAACCTAATTTTTCAAAATTAAAATCTTGTTCTAGGTGAAAATTTTATCAAAAGGGTTTAACTTTGTATTTCAATGAAAAAGACAAGCATCCTTATTTTATTCATTCTGTCAATCTTGCTAGTTTCGCAGTTTACTGTGGAAGCTCAATGTTCGTTGTGTACGAAAACTGCTCAACAAATGGGAGAAAAACCTGCCCAAGGCATGAATAGTGGTATCCTATACTTAATGATGATGCCTTTTGTTATAGTTGGTTTTATAGGATTTCGCTGGTGGAAATACAACAAAGCGATTGAAGAGCAATCTTAGTGTCAGACATGCGACCCTTTTCTCAATAGCCTTTAATAAATTCATACAAATTAAATTTACTTCCTTCTTTAGCTATTTCTTTTTTTAGTTGATTCTTATCTATTCCTTTCATTCTATTTTGGCTGATTAAGTAGAATGCTTTTTCGGTAAGTAGCCATGAACGTTTTTCATTCAATGTTGAATGAGCGATTTGATTAACGATAGCGTTATACAAATCTTTGACACCTTGTTTGGTAGTAGCCACCGTTTTTATAATGGGAATGGTTATATCTTTTGAATGAAAAGCAGGTGCAAGCATCAATGAGAGATTGCTTACAAATAAATCAGCGTCTGGTCGATCAGCTTTGTTGACGACAAATATATCTGCGATTTCCATTAACCCTGCTTTCATAGTTTGAATTTCATCTCCTGCTTCTGGAACCACTACCACAACGGTAATATCTGCCAAGCCAACAATATCAATTTCACTCTGCCCTATTCCTACTGTTTCAATAATAATATAGTCAACAGGTGCAGCTTTCATTAGGTCAGTAATTTCAATAATTTTTGGATGTAGTCCTCCCAAAGATCCTCTAGTAGCAAGCGATCGAATAAATACATTCGAGTTGTTATACCAGTCACTCATCCGAATCCGGTCTCCCAAAAGCGCGCCAAGATTAAATGGAGAGGATGGATCAATACAAAGAACGCCTACTTTTTTACCTTCTTGGGTAATTGCACCTATTAATGAGTCTGTCAATGTGCTTTTGCCTGCTCCAGGCGGACCAGTTATTCCAATAACAGGTATAGAGTTGGATGGGAGCGATTGCAATAGTAATTCGTATCCCGGCACTTCATTTTCTACCAATGAAATACACCTTGCTAAGGCTTTGACATCGCCTTGTTGAATTTGATGGAGGTATTGATGCCACATTTAACAAAATTGATTGTTATTGATTCAAATTCCAAAAAGATGTTTCTAGTTTTGAAAATATATTATTTAGGCCATTTTCAAAAAATAATTAGTGTAAATATTGCTTTTGATCAAAATTAGTCTGTAAAGAATTTTCATATAATTGGTTTAATATTTCATTCGTGTTGTTTTTTAGTGCAATTAAATTTAGGTGTATAGGCTTGGAATTTCCTTTGGAATAGATTGCTTTTACTTTTTTGCCTTGATGCAAAAAAGTAACAAAAAAAATCAATCCTGCGAATAAAAAGGCTGAAATTTTAAATGTCAGCCTAAAATCAAGGAACTCGCGAGTAGAGTTTTTTTCTTTAAAGGAAGTGCCCGCTCAGACAGCCTTGATTTTTTAACGGCCGACATTTAAAATTTCTAGCACTTTTTATTCGAGGGCGTTGCTGAATGGTCGATTGCTACTTTTAAAGATTCGACTTTCTTCTAGGCTAAATTTGGTCACAGCTTTACTTTAAAGGGCGTGATTTTTTAACGGCTGACAATTAAAATTTCTAGCACTTTTTATTCGAGTGCGTTTAAATTACTATTGCGTTAAATTGCATAATCCGACTTTAAAGGGTCAGCTATTTATCTCAATAAAATATCCACTAGCCTATTGTGGTGTGAACTATTTAGCCAACTCTATTTCATTCAAAGTTGTTTGAATTTTGAGTATTATCTTCGATGAAATTTTTGCTAAAGTAAATGACCAACTTTATACCGATATTTCCGCTGGAATTAGTTGTTTATCCTGGAGAGGAACTAAACCTACATATTTTTGAGCCAAGGTACAAACAACTCATACTTGAGACAAGGAATAATAAAAAGCCATTCGGCATTCCTTCGGTTATTGGTGGGCAGGTAAGTGAAACTGGAACTTTGATTGAACTGGTAGAAATAAAAGAATTATATAAAAATGGCGAGATGGATATTAGAACCAAAGGGGTGAAAGTATTTCGGATTTTAGAGTTAGTGAAGTCTGTACCTGACAAACTGTATGGAGGAGCAATAGTAAATTATTTAGAAGACTTTGACAACGGCAATAAGACTTTAATGAAAAAAGTAGTTGCAGGAATTCGAGAGCTTCATTCTATTTTAAAAGTGAATAAAGAGTTTAAAAAAACTGACGAAGCTCTTGGTAGCTATGATGTAGCGCATCATGCAGGATTGTCTTTGATTGAAGAATATGATTTATTACAATTAGAACAAGAACTACAAAGGCAGGAATATTTGAGGCAACACTTATTGAAAGTATTGCCGGTGGTAACAGAAATGGAAACATTAATAGGTAGAATACAGTTAAACGGACATTTTAAAAATTTAACGGGTTTTGATTTTTGATAAAAGATATTTTTTGCAAATATTTTTTTAATTACTATTATATGACGACAACACTTTGTCTAGATTTTGGAAATACACGGTTAAAGGCAGCTCTATTTGAAAAGGATGTTTTCAAACTAGAATTGGAGTTGGAAAATGATAGCAATGAAACCATCCAAAAATTATTAGATCAATACAAGCCTCAGAAATCTATTTTATCATCTGTGATTAAGCACAATGAGGGGATTGAAAACCTTCTTTCCGAGCAAACTTCTTTTCACAAATTATCACATCTTACAAAGGTTAATTTTACTACTCCAGTAGGTAAGCCCGAGTCGATTGGTGCAGATCGGTTGGCGTTGGTAGCTGCGGCAGTTCATTATTTTCCCCGAAAGAATAATTTGGTAGTTGGATTAGGTAGTTGCATAACTTATAATTTCATTAATCAAGACCATGAATTTCTTGGTGGAAGTATTTCTCCAGGGATGGCGATGCGATTTAAATCAATGAATGAGCATACCGCTTTGTTGCCATTGGTTCAAAAAGACTGGAATTTCCCAGTTATTGGCTATGACACTAAAACTAATTTACAGAGTGGGGTAATTGCAGGAATTACCTATGAAATAGGCGGATTTATTGACTTTTATGCCCATAAATATGACAACTTTAACGTGGTTTTAACCGGGGGTGATGCTGGCTATTTTGCCCGTCAACTTAAAAATAGGATATTTGCAGACTTAAATTTTTTATTCAAAGGACTGTATGCACTTAGCGAGACAAACAATTACTAAAATTTTACCCGTACTTATTGTGGCTTGTGGCTTGCAGCATGCGGTTTTTGCACAAGAAAATTCGCCTTATTCTCGCTATGGATTGGGTGATATTGTTCCTAAAGCAAATATTGTATCTCGAGGAATGGGTGGAATCGCGGCAGGTTATTCCGATTACCAGAGTGTCAACTTTATTAATCCTGCAAGTTATAGCAATTTAAAGACGACCATTTTTGAATTCGCTGTAGAAACAGACACTAGAACATTAAAAAGTCTTTCTCCAGCAGCTAGGTATACTTCCACCAATACAATTATATCATACATCCAACTTGGGTTTCCGATAAAGTTGAAAAATGCTAATAAGAAGGGTATTTTTTGGGCTATGAATATGGGACTTCGACCTGTATCTAAAATCAATTATAAAATTTCTTACAAAGAAAAATTATCTGGTTTAGATAGTGTTAAGAAGATTTTTGAAGGAGCTGGTGGAATCAATCAAGCTTATATAGGAACCTCTGTGAGTATCAAAAAATTCAGCTTTGGAGTAAATGGGGGATATATGTTTGGAAATAAAGATTATAGTTCTCAATTAAGTTTTATTAGTGATTCGGTTCAGTATGCTAGGTCAAATAACCAAACCAAATCTAATTTTGGGGGATTATTTTTGAACGGCGGTGTACAATATGAATTCATTTTGCGCAATAAAAAAAACAAACGTGAAAGTGTTCTTCGACTTGGAGCTTATGGAAATTTAAAACAATCCCTGTCAGCTAATAGGGACGTTGTTGCAGAAACAGTTTTTTTTGATCCGAATGGAGAAAAATTTAGAATCGATAGTGTGTATGCAAAAAATACCAATGGCACAGTGATTTATCCTGCTTCACTTGGTGTTGGCGCTACTTACCAAACAATGAATTGGTTATTTGGTCTTGATTTTGAAAATACGCAATGGCAAGATTATAGATTTTTTGGCCAGAGTGAATCAGTACAAAGAAGCTGGAAGGTAAGGGTAGGAACTGAATATTTTCCTTTAAAAGAAAATACCCCTTATAAAAAGTATTTTAATTTTGTAAGATATCGTTTTGGATTTTATTATGGTCCAGATTATGTAAAATTAACCAATTCTCTTCCTGAATATGGTTTGTCATTTGGCGGTGCTTTTCCATTAAAATTGAGAAAAGGTTATTACGAAACACAAAATTCTATTCTAAATGCAGCCATTGAGTTTGGAAGTCGCGGAGACAGTAAAACAAATTTTAGAGAAAATACTTTACGATTTAGTTTTGGTTTTTCATTAAGTGATTTGTGGTTTGGAAGAGCTAAATACCAATAATTATTTTCTTTACAACATGTCCATTCAGTTAAATATAAAATTTTCAGCAGCCTTTATTATCGGCTGCTTTTTTTTATTTAGTTGCGAGAATGATATCAAGGCCATCAAGGAATTAGATGCGAAAAAGGTAGGAGTAGAAGAGGCAAAAATGGTAGTAGTTAATTACTCACTAGGGGGTAAAAAGAAAGCAGTTTTAGTAAGTCCATTGATGTTTCGTGTGCAAGAGGCGGTTCCTTATATTGAGTTTCCTAAAACAATCCATGTTGATTTTTTTGATGCTTCGGGAATGATAGAAAGTAAGCTAGATGCTAGATACGCAAAATACAAGGAAACCGAAAGCAATGTTTTTTTAAAAGATAGTGTTCGCGTAATTAATATTTTAGGAGATACTCTTTATTGCAACGAATTAAATTGGGATCTTAAAAAAACTGGAGCGGAGTTTTATACCGATAAACCGGTTCGCATAAGAACAAGAACTCAAATTATTGATGGAATTGGAATGGAGGCTAAGCAAGACTTTTCTGAGTGGCATATCATTCGACCAGTAGGGTTTATAAAAGTCCCTGCTTCGCAGTTTCCGAATTAAAAAAGATACTTTAAATTTTAAAATGGCTAATATTATTGTATACGGAATTCCCAATTGCAACTCAGTAAAAAAAGTACTGGATTGGTATAAGCATAATAATATTCCGATTGACTTTATTGATTACAAGAAGTATGGAATAAAACGCGAGAAGCTGATTGAATGGTGTAAAGCGGTAGGATGGGAAATTTTACTAAATAAAAAAAGTACTACCTGGCGGAGTTTATCAGTTGAGGAACAGCAATTGGTAAAAAATGAAAAAGTAGCGATTCAACTGATGACTCAATATCCAAGTATAATCAAAAGGCCGGTAATAGAAATGAATGGAAAGATAATGGTAGGGCTAAACGAAAGTTACCTAAACAAATAAGCCTTTTTATTATTAGGCACTAGTAGTTTTTATTTCCTTTTACCATTAATGCAAAAGGAACGCACACCAAGAAAATAACTCCTAGGTAAAAAAATACATCCATATACGATAATACTGCAGCCTGTTTGGAAACGATGTGATCCATTGTTGAGTAACTGCTTTTTAAGCATCCTCTGAATTTATTCCTTTACTGATAAAGTTTTGCTGCATTGCATTAACTCTTTGTTGAACAGAAGGATTGTTAACATTCAATTTACTAGCGAGCGTACTTCTGTGAACCATATTTTGCCTATATTGGCAATTAAATGATTAGTACCTTTAGCATAATTATTTTTATTAAAATTTTAAATAATATAAAATGTCTTTTCAAAATAAAACAGTCCTTATTACGGGGGCATCTAGGGGAATTGGTAAAGCAATTGGATTAAGACTTGCAAGAGAAGGCGCCAACGTAGTCATTGCTTCTAAAAGTGTGGAAGAAAATCCTAAGTTGGGAGGCACTATATTTACTGCTGCCGCTGAAATGGAGGCTGCAGGGGGAAAGGCGCTAGCAGTGCAATGTGATATTCGATTTGAAGACCAGGTACAAAATGTAGTTGATAAAGCAATTGCTACTTTCGGAGGCATTGATATTTTAATTAACAATGCTTCGGCTATTTCATTGACCAATACCGAGCAAACCGAACCTAAGCGTTTTGATTTGATGTATGATATCAATGTGCGTGGAACTTTTTTTGTTTCAAAGGCTTGTATCCCATTTTTGAAAAAAGCTACTAATCCACATATAATTAATTTATCGCCGCCTATTAATATGGATATGAAATGGTTTTCTAATCATTTGGCCTACACGATGAGCAAGTATAACATGACGATGATTGCCTTAGGACTTGCGACAGAATTAAAAAAATTCAACATTGCTGCCAATACGCTCTGGCCTAAAACAACCATCGCAACTGCCGCGGTTCAGAATTTACTAGGCGGACAAATGCTCATGAACATGAGTCGTACTCCAGAAATAATGGCTGATGCGGCTTATTATATTTTATCAAAAGCTTCCACGCAATGTACTGGCAATACTTTTATTGACGAAGAAGTATTAGCTGCTGAAGGTATTGTTGATTTGGGCAAATATTCTGTTATACCTGGTGCACAGCTGTATACAGATCTATTTGTTTAAACCAAGTTTTTATTTTAGCATCAAAGTATTTACTGGTTTTTCTAGTAAATGTTTGTATATAAATTGAGTCTTTAAATTTTGAAAGTGCATCGCTTTATTTCCTGGCCATCCATGTCTTCCACCAGGATATACCATCATTTCAAAATCTTTTTTAGCATCTTGTAATTTACTAATTAGTTGAAGGCTATTTTGCATGTGTACATTGTCATCAATTTCGCCATGAACTATTTGCATTACTCCTTTGTATTTGTCGACATAATTCATCACATTTCCCGTTTTATATCCCTCTGGATTTTCTGATGGCAAGTCCATAAATCGTTCAGTATAGTGAGAGTCGTATAAGGTCCAATCAGTAACTGGGCCACCCACTAGAGCATGCGTAAATACTTCTGCCCCCTTTGTTAAAGCCAGTGATCCAATATATCCTCCATAACTAAATCCAGCGATACATATTTTTGTAGGATCAGCTTGTTTATTTGCGATCAACCACTTTACCATCGTGGCATAA
>CAMBTV010000017.1 GCA_945870835.1 Chitinophaga pinensis | reverse complement strand
TTACATTCCAAATCTACTTATTAAAAATAAACATCTATTGGACGGATTTCTTTTGTCAAGAAATTCAAAACCATCAGATATAACTATAAAGAAAGAAGCTTCCGAAATTTCGGAAGCTTCTTTCTTTATAGTTATATTTTTTACTAGCCCTTTACCAAGGTTCCTACCTTTTCGCCTGAAACAACTTTTAGTAAATTACCGGGAGTATTCATATCAAATACTATAATGGGTAATTCATTTTCCATGCACAAAGTAAATGCTGTCATATCCATGACTTTTAAATTTTTATTGATGCATTCTGCAAAAGAAATGTTTAAGTACTTTGTGGCAGTAGGGTCCTTTTCAGGATCGGCTGAATAGATACCGTCCACCCTTGTTCCTTTAAGGATGACATCCGCTTGTATTTCAATGGCTCTCAAAGAGCCTGCTGTATCTGTAGTGAAATATGGATTACCGGTTCCTGCTCCAAAAATTACAACCCTGCCTTTTTCCAAATGCCTAATTGCTCTTCTACGGATATAAGGTTCTGCAATTTGTTCCATTTTAATGGCACTTTGTAAACGAGTATAAACCCCTTCCTTTTCCAAACCACTTTGCAATGCCATTCCATTGATCACTGTTGCTAGCATCCCCATATAGTCACCTTGCGCGCGCTCGATGCCCGTTTCAGCCTCATTCATTCCTCTATATATATTTCCTCCGCCTATAACAATCGCCACCTGAACGCCCATTTCAATAATACTTTTGATATCCTTAGCATATCTGCTGATGACCTGGCTATCCAAACCGAAGTTTTTATCTCCCATCAATGATTCACCGGAAAGCTTCAGAAGAACACGCTTAAATTTTGGTACCATATTATTTAAAATTTTTACGAAGATATATTTTTAAAATTATTTTACTGTGATTATTGGAAGTAACCCTCTTAAAAAGCTTATCTAAAACAAAAAAGCTTAAAAATATACAGCGATTTTAGCCTAGGCATAAAAAAAGCGAAACTTAAAAGTTTCGCTTTTTTTATAATATTATTTAGATTAACCCAGGGCTATCCTCTTAAATTCGGTAACTTTTAAATCAGCATTTACGCTCTTAAGATAATCCGAAACACTCTTGCTGTTATCCTTTACAAAAGCTTGTGCCATTAAGGTATTGTCCTTAAAAAACTTATTCACTTTTCCTACTGCAATTTTTTCTGCCATTTCTGCTGGCTTACCTTCTGCTTTAATTTGTTCAATAGCAATGTCTCTTTCTCTAGCAATCGTTTCTGGTGAAATAGAAGTTTCATCAATGGCTAGTGGATTCATAGCAGCAATTTGCATAGCTACATCTTTACCAGCATCTCCAGCATCTTTGTTGAATCCAACTAAAACTCCCATGCGGTTGGCTCCATGAATATAAGAAGCAACATAATCGGCTTCAACACGCTCTAATTTAATAGCAATTTTTTCACCGATTGCAGCTAACTTATCATTGATTAATTCAGCTACTTTAGCTCCATTTATTTCTACTTCATTCAAAGCCTCTACTGAAGTAACATTGTTGGCAATAGCTGCATCCATGATGCTTTGTGAAAAAGCAACAAACTCAGCGTTTTTGCTTACAAAATCTGTTTCGCAACTAATGCAAACAATCATCCCAGTTTTGTTGTCTGAGGTAGTTTTTGCTAAAATAACACCTTCTTTTGCTTCACGGTCACTGCGCTTAGCGGCTACTTTTTGCCCTTGTTTACGCAACCAATCGATGGCTGCTTCAAAATCACCATTACTTTCTGTTAATGCTTTGCGGCAATCCAACATACCCGCGCCAGTTGACTGACGTAATTTATTAATGTCTGCTGCTGTTATAGTTGCACTCATAATAATATTTTTAACTGCAAAAATTCATTTGTATTACCACAAATGAATTTTTACTGAATTATAAAATTGTTAATTAAAGAACTAAAAAATCAATCCTTCTTTTTCTTATCGCAAATTACATTACTACCTTGCTCCACCAGCACCACCACCAGCTGGCTTTCTTGCTCCACCTGGTCCTGCACTTGTGATACGACGCTTAGTAGGTGCTCCACCTTTTGCTCTTTTAGCTCTGTCATCTCCACTATCTGCTTTTTGTTCAAAACGAGCTGCTTTAGCTTCTGCACTTTCTTCACTATCCGCACTGCTGTCATCTTCATCTTTCTCAGCTTGACGCTCGGCCAAACCTTCTGCAATTGCAGCAACGATGTAGTTTACAATAATTGCAATTGACTTGGTAGCATCATCATTTGCAGGAATTGCAAATTCAACTTTATTAGGATCGCAGTTGGTATCTACCATACCAAAAGTGGTAATATTTAAACGCTTGGCTTCCGCTAATGCAATGTGCTCATGCCCAATATCTACCAAAAATAAGGCAGCTGGTACACGGCTAATTTGTGCAATACCACCCAACACTTTCTCCATTTTATCTTTATCGCGGGTAAGTGTTAAGCGCTCTTTCTTAGTTAAGTTATCGATGCTGCCATCGTTCAACATCTTTTCAATACTCTGCATCTTCTTAACACTTTTACGAACGGTGTTAAAATTGGTAAGCATTCCGCCCAACCAACGCTCAGTAACGAAAGGCATGTTAATACGCTTGGCACAATCAGAAACGATTTCTTTTGCTTGCTTTTTGGTTGCCACAAACATGATTTTCTTACCACTTTTTGCAATTGATTTCAATGCAGCAGCAGTTTCCTGTAAACCTTCTACGGTTTTATTAAGGTCAATGATGTGGATGCCTTTTTTCTCAGCAAAAATGTAAGGCAACATTTTAGGATTCCACTTCTTTTTCAAGTGACCAAAGTGAACGCCTGCTTCAAGAAGTTGCTGTTGTAAGGAAGTATTATTTTCCATTATAGTTATTTGAAAATTTGAAAATTTGAAAATTTGAAAACAAACGGGCATTGCTCTCCACAAAAGCGGAGAAAAAAGCTTAACGTTTGCTGAACTGGAAGCTCCTTCTAGCTTTCTTACGTCCTGGTTTTTTACGCTCTACAGAACGTGGATCTCTTTTCAGTAATCCAGCGGCCTTTAAAGCCGGGCGATAGTCAGCACTTACTTCAAGTAACGCACGTGCAATACCTAGTTTAGCAGCTTCTGCTTGACCCTTGATACCTCCTCCTTGCGCATTGACAACAATGTCAAATTTGTCGGAAGATTCTACCGTTTTAAGTGGTGCCTCTACTTGATTTTGTAAGTAAATCAAAGAGAAGTAATTTTTGTAATCCTTGCCATTGACCGTTATTTTACCATCTCCCTTGCTTAAGAAAACTCGGGTTACAGCTTCTTTACGACGACCGACTGCGTTTTTTTGCTTTTCCATTATTTCAATTTGAAAATTTGAAAATTTGAAAATCTACTATTCAATTAGTAAATATTCAATTCATTAGTGATTAAAATTTTAATTCTGCTGGTTTTTGAGCTCCATGAGGATGCTCTGTTCCAACATATACAAATAACTTTTTGTACATCTTGCGTCCTAGACGATTTTTTGGCAACATTCCTTTAATCGCTCTTTCAATGATTACTTCTGGTCTGCGCTTCAAAAGATCTTTAGCAACTTCCTCTTTGCGGCCACCTGGGTAACCACTGAAGTTGTCATAGATTTTTTCATTTAATTTATTGCCGGTAAATTTTACTTTATCGCAATTGGTTACAATAACAAAATCTCCGCAATCAACATGAGGAGTATAATAAGCTTTGTTCTTACCGCGAAGAATTGCCGCAATCCTAGAACACATACGTCCAACGGTTTGATTAGTACCATCGATCACATACCAGCTGTGAATTACGGTAGCCTCGTTCGCATGTTTGGTGGTGAAATGTAGTTTACTCATTGTATTTATTTTTAAGTGACGCCCCCGCTATCCCAGAGGCTTTTTTTAAATGGACGGCGAAGGTAGGGTGGGGAGATTTAATTTCCTACAATTTTAGAAAGTATTTTTATCGAAGCTTTGTAACTAATTGATTTTCAATAATAATTTTGACTAAAAATTTTAATACCCTTGGATTAGCCCCCCATAATTACAGAAAAAAGCATGGAATGAGAGTTACAACTAGAACATTTTCGCCAGTGCTTATTAAAAAAATACCTAAAAAGCCATTCGAGTTAAAGACCTTTTCTACTCATCCGCCTACCCTCTATTAATAGCAACCTACATTTTTTGTTTTATCCAATTTTTAAAAATTAAACTTATACATAATTTAAATCCTAAATAGGGTACGCTGAACTTTTAATTTTAACTTCGGCATTGTAAAACAATTATGAATCAGTTACAACGTACAAAAGAACTCCATCAACAAACATCCGAATGGCTATCTAATCTAGATTCCATTCAATTATCAGCTATCGAACTACTCAGGGATATTTTAAGATGGCATGAATACAGATATTATGTTCAAAATGATCCATTGATTAGTGATGCAGAATATGATAGTTTATTTAAAATTTTACAAAATTTTGAACAGCAAAACCCTGCAATCATTACACCCGATTCTCCTACACAGCGCGTAGGGGTTGGACTTACCAATGATTTTGCAAAAGTAGAACACTTAGTACCGATGCTTTCTTTAGAAAATTCATACAATGCCGATGACTTACTAGATTGGGATAGAAAAGCACGCGAGCTGTCTACATTAGAAACACTTGAATATTGTGTTGAACCCAAGTTTGACGGTGCTAGTATTTCTCTCATTTATGAAAACAATCTACTAACAAGATCTGCAACACGGGGAGATGGAACAGTAGGAGATGAAATTACATTGAATACAAAACAAATAAAATCGGTCCCCCTATCGGCAAAATTTAGCAGTTATGGAATTGAGCAAATTGAAATAAGAGGCGAAGTTTTAATTAATAAAAAAAATTTCAAATCCTATAATGACAAGCTGATGGAGGAAGGGCTTCCCCCCTTTGCTAATCCACGCAATGCCGCTGCTGGCTCTCTTCGAATCAAAGACCCTCTTGTAGTGAGTAACCGAAACTTAGAGGTTTTTTTATACCATGTCAGCTTTATTACCAATACAGAAAAATCTACTTCTAATCAACTTCTTTTTGAAAAAAGTCCCCTTATTCAGCAGCCTAAATCGCATTCAGAAATGCTAGAAATGCTATGGGACCTTGGTTTTAGAAGTCCAAAAAATGAAATGAAAGTAGTCAAAGGGATCAATGGAGTAATCAAATACATTGAAGAATTTGAAGAAAAAAGAGATGGCCTTCCTTACGAAATTGATGGCATGGTAGTGAAGGTAAACGACCTTCAACTACAGGAAAAGTTAGGCATGACCTCACATCATCCTCGATGGGCAATTGCATTTAAATTCAAAGCAAGGCAGGGAACGAGTAAATTACTTTCTGTAGAATTTCAAGTAGGCAGAACAGGTGCTGTGACTCCTGTTGCCAAGATTAATCCAGTAATGGTAGGCGGGGTAACGGTCAGTAGTATCTCCATCCACAATGAAGAATACATTAATGAAAAAGACTTGATGCTTGGTGATTCCATATTGATAGAGCGAAGTGGTGATGTAATTCCCCAAATAGTAAAATCTTTTACCGAATTAAGGACTGGTAATGAAATGAATATTCAGTTTCCAAAAAATTGTCCAGTTTGCGATCACGAACTTTTTAAACCATTAGAAGAAGCAGTTTGGCGATGTATTAACATTAATTGTACAGCCCAAGTAGTAGAAAGAATTATTCATTTTGTGAGCAAAGATGCGATGGATATTAAAAATTTTGGTGAAGCCAACGTTAGGAAATTTTATGAAATTGGATTACTAAAATATATCCCAGACATCTACCGATTAGATTTTGAAAAGATTGGACAGATGGAAGGCTTTGGTAAAAAGTCAATTGATAATTTGCAAACTGCGATTGAATTATCTAAATCGCAACCTCTTCACCGTCTAATTTTTGGACTAGGGATACGGTATGTAGGAGAAACCACCGCCAAAACTCTGGCTAATTCTGTTAATCACCTTTTTGATTTCAATCAATTTAATGAGGAGCAGTTAATTCAACTAGAGGACGTTGGGATAAAAGTTGCTGGAAGCATCCACCGCTTTTTTAGGGATGAAATAAATCTTTTAATGTTGCAAGAACTTGAAGGGCTAGGTATTTCCTTAAAAAATCAAAAAAAACAAGTAGCAGAAAATGATACACTTGCAGGACAAACATTTTTATTTACGGGAAGTTTGATGAAATTAAAAAGAAGTGATGCCGAAGAAATGGTGGAAAAAAATGGCGGAAAAATAGTGAGTGGCGTAAGCAGTAAATTAAATTATTTAGTGGTGGGTGAAGATGCTGGAAGTAAACTAGAAAAAGCCAAGAATATCCAATCGATTAAAATTATAAATGAAGAAGATTTTATAAAAATGCTTTCTAAATAGTTCTTTTTTTTTTTGCTTTTATTTTAATTAAAACATTTCATATGCCAACCAAAATCACCTTGCAATTTTTAAAAGACTTAGCAAAGAACAATAATAAAGCATGGTTTGATATCAATCGGCCAAGATACGAATTAGCTAAAGCAGATATTCAATCATTGGTATCGGAATTAATTTCGAGTATCTCAGCGTTTGATCCACCGATTGGAAACCTGGCAGTGAAAGAATGTATTTTCAGAATTAATCGGGACGTGCGCTTCAGCAAAAATAAAAGCCCTTACAAAACTAATATGTCATCTTATTATAGCAACGGTGGAAAAAAGGCCTCTGTAGCAGGTTATTACTTTCACTTTGAACCAGGAAAAAGCTATGCCGCCGGTGGCTTTTACAGTCCAGCACCAGAGGAGCTTTCAAAAATCAGACAAGAAATTGATTACAGTTTTGATGACTGGAAAAAAATTCTATCTCAAAAAAAATTCAAAAAATTTTTTCCTGAAGGAGTGGACGGAATCGAATCGCTTGTGAGACCTCCCAAAGGATACGATGAAAATAATCCTGCCATTCACTACTTAAAAATGAAACATTTTATAGTCAGCAGACCCTTTACTGATGAGGAATTACTAAGTAAAACACTGGTGAAAGATTTAGCAGAAACTTTTAGTGTAATGAAAACCATGATTGATTTTTTAAATCTTGCTGTTGCATAGAAATAATCTAAAAAAGAGTGGCCAGAGATAAAAATCTCCGGCCTTGCTTACCTCTGAAACCACAAGAAAAAAGTTTACCAATATGTTATAACAATAAAATAATTACAAATAATGAATCAAAAAATCAGAAAATAATTGGAGAAGGCTTTCATTGAGATCGAAGAAAAATATATAACAGAGCAGGAAGTAAATGTACAATTTTAATTTCTTTTTATATAATATTTATTTATAATATATTTTGTATTTATATCTTATCCACTAAGGTTTACCCATCAAAAAAATTCTCAAAAAATACATCCGCTCAAAACAAATACTTATATAAAAGAGGGTAAAGTTTTAACTCATAAAAACAACCCACAGATTACTTTCTAAGTTTAAGCCGTCAAAAAAGCCGACCTTTGGCACCGCAATGGAAAAGTCAAACTTTATAGATTACATCAGAATTTTTTGTCGAAGTGGCCATGGGGGCGCTGGTAGTAGGCATTTCATGCGTACTAAATACAATGCAATGGCAGGGCCCGATGGGGGTGATGGAGGACGAGGGGCTCATATTATTTTGAGAGGTAGCACTCAACTATGGACTCTTTTACACCTCAGGTATTATAAAAATGTGTTGGCTGAAGATGGAGAAGGTGGTAACAAAAATAATAGTACAGGAAAGTTTGGAAAGGACATTATCATTGAAGTGCCACTGGGCACAATTGCGAGGGATGAAATAACTGGAAATATAGAGGCTGAAATATTAGAAGACGGTCAAGAGATTATTTTAGTAAAGGGTGGCCGAGGAGGATTGGGCAACAGCAATTTCAAAACTTCCACTAACCAGGCACCCGAATATGCTCAACCCGGAGAGGAAGGTAGCGAAGGATGGAAAGTACTGGAGTTGAAAGTATTAGCAGATGTAGGCCTTGTTGGTTTTCCAAATGCTGGCAAATCAACATTGCTTTCTGTCATTACAGCTGCTAAACCAAAAATTGCAGACTACGCCTTTACCACATTGGTTCCCCAACTAGGTATGGTGGATTACCGAGATGGTAAGAGCTTTTGCATAGCAGATCTTCCCGGCATCATCGAAGGAGCTGCAGAAGGAAAAGGATTGGGTCATCGATTTTTAAGACATATAGAGCGCAACTCAATTTTGCTTTTTTTAATACCGGCGGATTGTGCCGATCACAAAAAAGAATTTGAAATATTAGTAAATGAGCTCAAAGAATATAATGCGGAGATGCTGCAGAAAGATTTTGTAATCGCTGTCAGTAAAAATGATATGCTTGACGACGAGTTAAGAGCGGCCATTTCAAAAGAATTACCTAAAAAAATTCCTCATATTTTTATTTCCTCTATTACCGGACAAGGGCTACCAGAACTAAAAGACCTGCTATGGAAAACCTTAAACGCTCCCCCTAAAGAGAATTAGAATATAATTACCAAAAGCGCTACTAAAAAATCTATGTTTTTGGTATTTGACAAATTTATATTTCTGAAAATTACCTTTATTATATGCAAGTTAACAAGTGAAAAGAATTGCAATTCATTCACAATAATGTAATTTGCTAATTCACAAAAAGATGATCCCATGTTGAAGAGTAAAATTGCCGGTATTGGAAAGTATATTCCAGAAAATACGATGACCAATGAAGATCTTAAAAAATACATGGATACCAGTGACGAATGGATTCAAGAACGCACAGGTATTAAGGAAAGGCATTATGCACACAGAACGGAAGAAACAACTACTACCATGGGGGTAGAAGCTGCCAAAATTGCTATTGAAAGAGCAGGCACAACTGCCAAAGAAATTGACTTCATTATTTTTGCAACCCTCAGTCCTGACTACTATTTTCCTGGTTGCGGAGTACTAGTTCAAAGAGCCCTAGAGATGAATGAAATTGGAGCGCTAGATATCAGAAATCAATGCAGTGGATTCGTATATGCCTTATCGATAGCCGACCAATTTATACAAACAGGAATGTATAAAAATATCCTAGTAATTGGCAGCGAAAAACATTCTTTCGGATTAGACTTTTCCACTAGAGGAAGAAATATTTCTGTAATTTTTGGTGATGGTGCAGGTGCCGTTGTACTTCAACCATCTCATAAAGAAAAACAAGGTATATTAAGTACCCATCTACATAGTGATGGCGCAAGTGCAGAATTGCTAGCGATGTATAACCCTGGAACACATGCAAACCATTGGGTGAAGGAAAAATTAGCAACCTATAGTGATGCCGAAATTGGGGATACGTTCATGACAAAAGAAATGATTGATCAAGCACAAAATTATCCCTACATGGATGGGCAAGCAGTTTTTAAAAAAGCAATCGTTAAATTCCCCGAAGTAATCAAAGAAGCCCTAACAGCTAATGGACTTACCACGGCCGATTTAAATCTTTTAATTCCTCATCAGGCCAATTTGCGCATCAGTCAATTCGTACAACAAAAACTAGAATTACAAGATCATCAGGTGTTTAATAATATTCAAAAATATGGAAACACAACGGCAGCTTCTATACCTATTGCCCTGTGTGAAGCCTGGGAACAAGGCAAAATTAAAGAAGACGATTTGGTTTGTTTAGCAGCATTCGGCAGTGGCTTCACTTGGGCCAGTGCATTGATTAGATGGTAGTTTTTCAAACACTCATAGAATTTTAAAAGCTTTTCAGACAGTAAGCTAAATTTGAAAGTAATGAAGCGAAAAATAATTTATTTCATAAATCCCATTTCAGGTACTAGTGGAAAGAGCGCTTTAATAAAAAAAATTCAAGAAAAAACCACCCTTCAAGGTATTCCATTTGAAATTTTAGACACCAATGCCGGGGGCGATTATCAATTTTTAAGAGAAAAAGTACTTCGAGAAAAAATTACAGATATTGTAATCTGCGGTGGAGATGGTACCGTGAGTAAAGTAGCTGGATCATTGCTAAATGAAAATGTAAATATTGGAATTGTCCCTATGGGTTCAGGAAATGGATTGGCTTTGGCCGCAAAAATTCCGACAAAAATTGATTCTGCACTAGAGATAATTTTCAAAGGAAATTCCTCCTTCATTGATTCCTTTACCATTAACGGTACTTTTAGTTGTATGCTCTGCGGGCTTGGATTTGACGCCCAAGTAGCTCATGATTTTTCAAAAGAATCGTCTAGAGGACTGGCTATTTACATCAAGCAAATAATAATAAATTTTATTAGTATGCGCCCATCGGATTTTGAAATCAACTATGGTGGAAAATCCATTGTTACTTCAGCCTTCTTTATAAGTATAGCCAACAGTAATCAATTTGGTAATCAATTTACCATCGCACCAAAGGCAAGCTTAACGGATGGATTACTAGATATTGTAGTTGTAAAAAAAATGCCAAAGTATAGATTTCTTTGGTCAGTTTTAAAACAGGTATTTAGTGGAAAATTAAATAACCATGATGAGCACTCTTTTAATAATGAAGAAGTGCTATACTTTCAGACAGATCGGTTAACAATTATAAACAAAGATGCTGCTCCAATTCATATTGATGGAGACCCCTGCAATACTTCGAGTGAATTTAAAATAGAGGTAATTCCCAATGCTTTCAAACTCTTACACGCTGCCAATTAGCTCTAGTAAATAATTGTATAATTTTTATTTCATAAAATCGAAATAAAATAATTATACCTTAAATTTATTTTTCAATCAATGACATAAGTGATACCAATACTTTTTGATTTTCTGTAGAATGAAAAGAATTAATTACATCTCTTTTTTCAGAAGCAGTTAAATGAAAATTTAGGGCGGCGGCTTGTTCCTCTTTGCTTGGAACATAGGTAAAAGTAAGCCGATGAAGTTGGTCGCCCAATGAGCTTTTTAAATAATTATATTCATTTGATTGATTGAAATCCTGGAAATTATGCCAGCTATGTTCCAAGATAGTAGCGGGTCTTGTAATCATGTCGACCATTGATATGTTTTCATTTGTATGTTGACCGTAGTCGATACCTCTGTCTCTTATTTGCAATATAATTATCCTTGAAGTATTATTGATGAGCCAATCTCTAAAATGATCAATGAAACGAAACGAAGTTTCCTGTCCAAAATTATCTTTTATTCCCGCATCCATTACATCAATCACTGGATTGGAAGGCAACCAAACATTTGGTAATACATAAGGAAAGGTTGCGTTCATTCTCAAAGCAGTAAGCAAGCGAATATTTCCAGGGTTTTGCCGGGCAAACAAAGAAGTAAAATCTACTGCATCTGGACCATAAGACTTATCTGTTGAAAAAGTAGGTGGCTTCATCATAAAACTCAGCGGCTGAGTACCAATCATTAATTTTCGACCATCGAGTGTGATCACTGAATTAAATATAATCATAGGGATATTAGCAGCTTTTTCATCAGCAACATAATCTCTTAATTGCTTATTCATTATACCTCCAGTATTCACATTTAACTTTTCTTCAAATGCATATCCACGATCTTTTAGATACTCATAAGGACCAATAGAAAATTTTTGAGCGGGAGCAAAAAGATCCCGACTCACCATCGATGAAAAAATTGGATTTAATAAATCTTCCGTAATATTTTCGGTGTACTCATTGGATTGCAAATTAATACCTTTTGATTTTTTTCTTTCTGCATACAACTCTCTAAAATAAGTAGCAGACAACATCCCACCACTTGCACCACTAATTAAAAATGTCTGATTCATCAGATTGCCCTTAGTAATACTGTCTAGTTGTTGCAAGACATTCATAACGAAGGTGCTACTTCTTAATCCACCACCACTTACATTCATCAAAATGATAGTAGGCCTTTCAGAATTTTGTTTTCTCTTCCAATTTTCTAAAATAGAAATCATATTAACCTTGTCCCGACTAATTAATTCGGGCGTACACAATTGTTGAAGCGATTGCTTGTTATAATTAGGACGTCCTGTCTTTTCATTGTAGTTGAGTCCGTACGCTTTATTTCTAGGGTTAATAATTTCATTACTAAAAAGAAAATTAAACCCCAAAATCAGGACAATCAAAAACAATACACTCCAGCTATCTAGAAAATAAGTAAGTGCTCCAATTGCGGCAACCATAATGGCAAAAAATATAAAAATGCTAGCTGCAGCAGGAGCCTGAAAAAATTTGATGTCTAAGAAAAATCCAACCGTTATCAAAAAAATAAAGGCAATAATTATTGCGAGTATTGCAGCAAAATGATGGCGTTTAAAAATAGTATCCAAAAACTGTTGACTGTAATGAAATACGGGCCTCACTTTACTAAATTTAAAACGGCTTGAAATAAAGTAAGTCACCTTTAGTCCAAAAGTATCTGATGGTGTGGCTAGTTCGGTTTGAAAAGATTTTTTAAACTCATTGGGATTAGAAATTACAGGAGCTATTGTACGAAGAATGGTTCTATCGGCACCAAAAAAGAAAGCAAAAGAAAAAACTATGCTCAATATAAGACCTGCAGAAAATCCAGTAACCAAAAGCGCTACATCAGAAACACTTATGAGTTCTTTATTTAAATTAAAATGAACCGCTTTAAAAAGATAAAAAAATAAAAAAAGTAGTGGAAGAACGGAGTTATTAATGCAATACTTTAGAAAGGGCTTAGAAGTAGTAGCCAGAAATTTAAACCTTTTGGTATGTAAAATGAAAGTAGTAATATTCCAGCTCATAAAAAATACCCCCATTGTAATACCTACCAATGCATTACTCAAGGCATTTACCTTACCCATATATTCAGGAACAAAAAATAAGGAGTCCGCACCAAAATTTTCAAGAAAGCCACTGTTGATTGTACTGATTAAAATTGCCCATATAACCAATAATATTTGATACTTGCGAAAATGTAATATTAGCAGCTGAATTGGAAAAGAATAAAAAATATTTTTTAATAACAGGCGCATTTGCATCATTTTACTAAATATACAATGCTAAAAATAACCTTTTAATATATAGGAAAATAAAATAGACTATTTGGCAGGACTGGGTCTCACCACATACAACAGACCTACCACTACCATTACCAAAAGCATAGCAGTGAATTGATGCATAACTCCTAACCAAACTAGTCGATTGGCATAGGTAGAATTAATTACTGTTAATATTCCAAGTATTACTTGAAAGGAAACTAAAATCAGGAAAGATATTCTCAATTTGGAGAAAACTGGATTCTCCTTAACTACCCTTGCTTTCCAAAACCAGCTAATAACTAAACCGATTAAAACATAGGCTAAACCACGGTGAACAAAATGAATTGTGATGGGATTATAAACAAAGTTTTTTACCAAGGGCATTGATTCAAATAAATTGGAAGGAATCAGTTGTCCATTAATGCTAGGCCAAGTAGCTGCTAATGCCCCCGCCTTGAGCCCAGCCATAAAAGCACCGTAGATAAGCTGAAAAAAGAGAACGCAGACAATTGATAAAAGTAAAGTTCTCAAAGACGGATTAACAATTTTTTGTTCGGGCGAAACAAGAAATCTTAAGGCAAACCAGCCGGTATAACTTAACAAACCCATAGCGGCAATAAAATGTGTTGCGAGTTCAACATGACCTACAAAATATTTTTCGGGCACCAATCCACTTTTTACCATCATCCATCCAATGGCTCCTTGAAGCGCACCCAATAAAAAAAGTATCACCATGGGCAATACCATTTCTTTTTTAAATTTCTTTTTAACCAAGAAATAAATAAACCCAAATAAAAAAACCATTCCCATCATTCTAGCCCAAACACGATGAAACCACTCCCAAAAAAAAATGGATTTAAATTCAGATAAAGTAAAATTTTGATGTACGTATTTAAATTGATCCGTTCCTTTGTACTTATCAAACTCCGCTTGCCAAGTAATGGAATCCATAGGAGGCAGTATTCCAGTGACCGGTTTCCATTCTGTAATAGAAAGTCCAGATTCTGTTAAACGAGTTATCCCACCAATCAAAATCTGAATGATTATCATCCCTACTCCTATTAAAAGCCATTTTGCTACAGCTTTAGAAGAGGAATCGTCAATCCCATCATTTTGTAAATGTTTAATCATAGTAAAAACAAAGTTAGCACAGCAATGGTTGATTTTAGTCAATCGATCGAAATTTTTATTACATTTCAGTTTTTTTAAACATATGTTATTTTCTTACTTTCAAAACATTGTACCAGAAGCCGGACTAGACGAGGCCGGTAGGGGCTGCTATGCCGGGCCAGTATTTGCTGCAGCTGTTATTTTACCTGTAGATTTTCATCATCCTCTACTCAATGATAGTAAACAACTAAAGGAAAAACAACGCGATTTGCTTAGACCAATCATTGAAAAAGAAAGTATAGCATTTGCCGTGTCTTCGATAGACAACAATGAAATAGACGTGATCAATATTTTACAGGCATCTTACAAAGCCATGCATCTTTCAATCGATCAATTATCAGTAAAGCCAGGCCAACTGCTCATTGACGGAAATAGATTTAAGCCTTACAAAAAAATACCCCATGAATGTATTATTAAAGGAGATGGAAAATATACTTCGATAGCCGCTGCTAGTATTTTAGCAAAAACATACAGAGATGAATACATGCAAAAGCTTCACCAGCAATTTCCACATTATGGCTGGGATAGAAATAAGGCCTATGGAACTGCAAGCCATCGCAAGGCCATTGAAAAATATGGGCTTTGCAAATACCATCGAATTAGTTTTAATATAAATCCAACTAGTAGTTAAGTATTTAACCCTCAAAAAGTATTATACGCCCATTCGGTAGAGCTTTTGATTAAAATTAATCTCTACAATAATTATCAGATAATCATCGTAGAGATTAATATCCTTTTCGTATTGCTTCTAGTAAAATAAAAAGTTAGGTGTTTAGTTTTGAGATTTTCTTTGGAATAGAGTGCTTTTACTTTTTTGCCTTGATGCAAAAAAGTAACAAAAAAAATCAATCCTGCGAATAAAAAGGCTGAAATTTGAATTATCAGCCTAAAATCAAGGAACTCGCGAGTAGAGTTTTTTTCCTTAAAGGAAGTGCCCGCTCAGACAGCCTTGATTTTTTAACGGCTGATAATTCAAATTTCTAGCACTTTTTATTCGAGGGCGCCAAATAGAAAATTGACTGACTATTAATGCGAAATTAAAAACACAGCGTTACTTTAAAGGGCGTTCTAACTATTATTATTTAAAATTGCCTAACACTGCTTTTTGAGGGTAACTAATTATAAGCTCAAATAAATTTAAAAAGCACGCTTACTGCTTTTTAACTTATCCTTCCCAATCTCCTAAGCCCTGACGAAGAATAGTCCATTCATCAGTCGTGCAATCTACGATAGTAGATGGTGTCATTCCACCAATGCCGCCATCAATTACAAAATCAACTAGATTTTCAAATCTATCATAAATAATTTCAGGGTCTGTATAATCTTCTACCATTTCGCCAGGCAAAGAGGTACTCAAAATAGGGTTACCAAGCATAGTCAAAATTTGTTGGCAGATATTATTATCGGGTACACGAAGGCCGATAGTGCTTTTTTTACTTTGCAATATTTTTGGCACTTGCTTACTTGCAGGTAAAATGAATGTGTAAGGGCCTGGTAAATAATTTTTCAACATTCTATAAAGTGGTGTATCGATACTTTTACTATACTCGCTTAAATGACTTAAATCGCTGCAAATGAATGATAGCTGAGCCTTTTGGGGATCCATGTTTTTTATTTGACAGATTCTTTCAATCGCCTTGGCATGCTTGATATCACAACCAAGGCCATAAATAGTATCCGTTGGGTAGATGATAACACCCCCATCTTTTAAACATTCAACAACCTGATTAATCAATCTTGGCTGGGGATTTTCTGGATGTATTCTTAATAGCATATTTACAAAATTAAGCTGCTTTAATGCAGATATCACTCAACCAATATTAGTAAGGTTTTTATTTGTATTCATACTCTAGTAAGGTAAACAACTTGTAGTAAGAATGAAAATTATTATACAAATAAACTCATAGTATTGCGAAACTTATTTAACGGATTAGGTTTAGTGTAAAATGATGCGAAAACCCGTACTTTTCAAGTGTTTAATAATATTTATAAAATTAAAAAATACGATTTTTAACAGAAAAAAATGGTTAAGATACCTATAACAAAGGGTAAAGCACTACTTTTGTAAAAACTTTTAACCACTCCACGTGTCGTTGCACGTTGGTTCAATAAAACAATATCAATATGTCTTTAATCTCAGTAGGAACCATGGCTTTTGATGCCATTGAAACACCTTTCGGAAAAGTAAATCAAATTGTAGGTGGCTCTGGAACTTATGTAGCCTATGCAGCCAGCAATTTTATTAGTGACATCAAGCAAATCTCCATTGTTGGGTTCGATTTCCCAGAAGAAGAAATGGCAGAACTTAGAAAAAGAGGTGTAGACTTAGAAGGTGTGGAAATAGTTCCAGATAAAAAATCATTTTTCTGGAGCGGTAAATACCATCTAGACATGAATAATAGAGATACGCTTGTTACTGATCTTAATGTTCTTGCAGATTTTAATCCTGTTGTTCCAGATAGTTACCAAGGTGCTGAATTTTTAATGTTAGGAAACTTGGCTCCCAATCTTCAATTGAGTATCATCAATCAATTGAAAGTAAGACCCAAATTAATAGTGATGGATACCATGAACTTTTGGATGGATATTGCAATGAGTGATTTGGAGGCAGTATTAAAAAAAGTAGATGTATTGATGATCAATGATGCGGAAGCAAGACAACTAAGTGGACAATTTTCCTTGGTAAAAGCTGCGAAAACTATTCTTGAAATGGGGCCGAAATTTTTAGTAATCAAAAAAGGTGAGCACGGTGCTTTGTTATTCCATGGAGACCATGTGTTTTACGCACCTGCATTACCACTAGAAGAAGTATTTGATCCAACAGGCGCTGGCGATACTTTTGCAGGGGGATTTATTGGATACCTAGCCAAAACAAAAGATATCAGTTTTGAGAATATGAAGACAGCAATTATTGTAGGTAGTGCATTGGCAAGTTTTTGTGTAGAAAAATTTGGCCCTAACAGAATGAAAGAAATTACCAAGACTGATATTGATCAAAGACTAAAAGAATTTGTTCAACTCGTAAACTTTGAAATAGATTTAGTATAATTAAACTCAATAAATATCTTTAACCGAAGTGAATGACACTTCGGTTTTTTATTGAAGTGATTAGCAATCAATTCTAACTATTTTTTGATTATTTTTATAATTTAGCAATAGATTTTTTAGCGCTTTTTATCTTTATATTCGGGTAGTCTTTTGAAATTAAAAAGTAGGTTTGAGTATACAATTAAATTTTACAATATATGTTAGAAGTAATTGCACTTTATTTTTTATGTAAGAAAATTGGAATACTAGCTAGTCAAAAAGGACTTAGTGCTCGAACATGGAAATGGTACACGATATTGGCTTGGATCTTAACTGAAATGATTGGAGTGGTATTGGGAATTATATTTTATGGAGAAAATAATTTGGAGCCTATAATGTTGTTGGGACTCATTAGTGCGTTTGGAGGATATTTAATCATTAAGTTTATACTTGAAAAAAGGCCGGATTTAAAAAAGGATGACATAGATCAGATTAGAGTGGATGAACTTCAGCCTCCAAGAAACTAACCAATAAACTATTACACCAATTAAAAGTAAAGTTTGGATTTTATACGAGTTAAAATCGATTGAATAAAAATATCTGATTGATATGACAAAAAAAACGCTTTCCTTTAAAATTACAACACTACTGTTGTTTGCGCTATCTTTTAATTGTTTACAAGCTCAGACAATTGATTCTCTTTTAGACATATTGGATACAAAATATGTACAAGAGAAAATTTATATGCAGATGGATAAGGCCTACTACAATGCTGGAGAAACTATCTGGTTCAAAGCTTATCTTACCGCAGATAACCTTTCGAGCCCAATCAGTAAGACACTTTATGCAGAGTTGATGGATGAGAAGGGAATGATATTGCAACAAAAAATGATGCCTATCATTCAATCTGGCGCATCCTCTAATTTCGATTTGCCTGATTCAGTCAACTACACCAAATTATACATTCGAGCCTACACAACTTGGATGCTCAACTTTGATTCGTCTCTTTTGTATTTAAAACCAATACAAATTATTCCAAATAAATTAGTGGTTAAAAAAGCGCCTACACCAGTTGCTTATAGCTTACAGTTCTTTCCAGAAGGTGGCGACTTAATCAATGATATTTCTTCAAGAGTTGCTTTTAAAGCTACCGACAATAAGGGAACTCCTTTTGAAATAAAAGGAGATATCATCGATAGCAAAGGAAAAAAAGTAACCTCTTTTTCCTCTATGCATGATGGTATGGGGTACCTTACTTTAAAACCATCTGCAAAAGAAAAATACCGTGCTATCTGGAAAGATAAAAAAGGATTGCAGCATGAAAATCCATTGCCCGAGGCAAATAAAATAGGAATAGTGCTCAGCACCGATCTAAGCGACTATGCTTTAAGTTATACAATTAAAAGGCCCGATAGTGCAGACGCTGTTTATACCACCTACCAGGTAGAAGCACAAATGCACCAACGCTTGGTATACAGTGCCAGAATAAATTTGACCAAAAAGACCAGCGTTACAGCAAAAATAGAAACAGACAGCTTACCCAATGGTGTTTTACAATTAACCATATTTAACGCGGCGCTACAACCAGTTGCTGAACGCATTGTTTTTATTAATCACAATAATTATTATTTCATTACAGATATACATTCTGCTGATAAAAGCCTCGCCAAGCGTGGTCGCAATTCAATTCAAATTGATTTAGGAGACAGCTTACTCTCTAATTTATCTATCTCTGTAACCGATGCAGACCTCAATCCAATTTCTAAAAATGAAGAAAGTATTTATTCGAATTTATTATTAAGCAGCGACTTAAAAGGTTATGTTTATAATTCAGCCTATTACTTTTCAAGTGATGCAGACTCTGTAAAGCAGCATCTTGACCTTGTAATGATGACCAATGGATGGAGAAGGTTTAAGTGGTCAGATATTTTATCAGGTAATTGGCCTAAAATTAAATTTATTCCAGAGGACCAACTTTTCGTTAAAGGTCAAATTTTAGGTCTAACCAAATCATTGTTATTTCAAAAAGATTTAACAGGTATTTTAAAGACAAAAAATGGAGGCTCTTCTATTTTCACTATGCCTGTAAATAGCCTAGGTGAATTTTCACATGAAGGACTTTACTTTTTTGATACTGCGAAATTATTTTATCAACTCAATAACGACAAAGACAAAAAGCTGACGACCATTGCCAGTTTTGCATTTAAAAATAGTTTTATTAAATCACCACAGCATCCATTAACGATGCTTTCAGGATTATATATGCCCGAGAAAATAGACAGTGCCATTTTACAGAAAAGTAGTTTGATGGCCAACTTACTTCGCGATCAGACTGAAAGAAATAAAATAAAAACACTTGATAACGTATTGGTTAAAAGTTTCCAAAAATCAGCTAAGCAAAAGTTAGATGAGGAGTATACTTCTGGCTTTTTTGCGGGTGGAGACGGCTATTTATTTTCAACCGAAAATGATCCTTTTGCTATGACAGCATCCAGTGTATTAGCTTATCTACAAGGTAAGGTGCCTGGATTACAAATTAATACTGCCGGAGAAGGAAGCGCTATTTGGAGGGGAAGCCCTACCAGTTTTTTTGTCAATGAATTGACAACAGATTTATCAAGAGTTCAGGTGATCAACATGAACGATGTAGCCATGATCAAAATCTTTAGACCACCTTTTTATGGCTCAGTTGGTGGAGGTTCAGGTGGAGCCATTGCGATCTACACAAAAAAAGGAGGCAGTGATTATTCACAAGTGAAAGGATTGGCTTTTGCAAATATCAATGGCTATTCAATTATCAAACAATTTTATTCGCCCGATTATGATACAAAGCCTGAAACCGATATCAACGATTTCAGAGCAACCCTCTACTGGAATCCCAATTTACGTTTTGATAAAAATACAAGACGAGTCACTGTTCCATTTTACAACAGTGATTATTGCAAAAAAATTCGAGTTACTGTTGAGGGAATCAATGAAATCGGGCAATTAACGAGAGAGGAAAAAATTATACAATAATTTTCTTTAGCAATCTATCTAATAACCAATTGCTACAAGGAAAAATTGGACTTATTACTTGAACTTACCTATTAATTAAAAGAATTGTTTTGTGTAATCATTAAAATGAATTTCTTTTTGCCAATACAATCTCATTTTTGAATTGCTTTTTATTCCCTTTTAAATTAAATATTTCGGTAAATATAATATATACTCCCACTGCAAGTGGTTGATTTTTTTCTCCTAGCCCATCCCAGCGAAAAGTTCCTGATGTTCCACACAATGCATTTCTTTGAAGATATCGAATAGGCCTTCCCATTGCATTAAAAATAGTAATATTGGCAACATAACCTGGCGCTGAAAAACGATAATTTATTGTTGCAAAGTCATCCTGACCATCATTATCTGGTGAAAAAATTTCGGGAGACAGCCTTATCTCTCCTGCCAATCCATTCTTGATCTGATATTGTGAATTTTTGTAGGTAGGAGTGCCATATCCCACAGCATTAGCTGCAGAGTGCCAATTTTCAGCAGATTGAGTCACAGCATTATAATTCACTCTTTCCAATGCAACCCCTTCAAAATTATCAATGAGTTTAAAATGCCATTTTTCATTGTAAGTTAATTCATCCGTTATTTCACCTTGAGCATTTAAAATAATAACAGTGCCTCTATCATCATTGTAAGAGGGCATTGACTCAATTTCAATAACGGCTTCTTTATTCAGAACAATATAATTTGACTTAACCATTGCAGTATTTTCTGTAATGACTTTAAACTCTTCTGGGAAAATCAAATTGTTTTCAGCACTTAGTTGTACAAGATTACTTATAACTCCCAAACTGTTTCTGTTGGCAATATATAGTTGTTTTAAATCAAAAATTTTATTGCTACGATTGTATATTTCCACATAATCTGTTGCCGATGGAGTTGGATTAAATAAAATTTCATTGATCACCATATCATTCATTGAGGCCAGTTCTGATAGTCCAACTTGGGTATTATAATTGCTAGTTCCAATCAGGTTGCCAACACAATCAATAATAGATGCTGCCGTTAGCGTATATATTTTATTACGCGCTAAAGGACTACTCAAATTTATCATTACCCTGTCAAACATTGGACCTAAGGTTGAGGCAAATGAAGGAATTCCTATTCCACCATCAACCATATAGTTTTCTTTTTTAGCAGCCCTCAAACTATCAATTGGTTCATCAAAAATTAATACTAAGTTTAGACTATCGAGAGCGAATGCACGCAATAGCTTCGGCTTTGATTGGTCTGTATTTAAAGCCTCTACTGAATTTTTCTTTCCGGGGGTACCACCACTATTGTCAATGCTAGCCTTCCAATTATTTCCTCCACTACAAGGGTTATGGGAATCAATCATTTCCAGCGTCCATCCTCCTTGTTTCTTTAAAGGGTTCTCATACCAGCTATCTAAATAACTTATTGAATGAATAATTTCATTTTTTGCACTTTTCAAAACAAGTAGCCCAGCACTATTACCAAGAGAGGGGAAACTGGTAACGGTTATGGAGGGTCCTAATAAAGACAATACAATTGCTGAATTGCTACTGCATAGGATAACCAGACTATCAGGCAATAAAATATAATTAGGCATTGGTCCGCTCTGACCAGAACCATACCCTAATCGATAACCCTTTAAATTAATAGCATGGGTTGCATTATTTTTTAATTCTATCCATTCAAAGTTGGGTAAACCTACCATTGGTGAAGGATCGATCATCATTTCATGTATTAGCACATCTAATGGACGAGCAATCGTATCTGTAAAATAATGTCGCACAAATATTTCATCTGCCCAACGATGCTTAAAACAGATAGTATAGCTGATTGTTTTATTGGTTGCTACAAAATCTTTAGAAGGATGACCGAATGCAACAAAAGCAAATAATAAACCGATGGAAAAACAAATCAATGATTTTAATTTCATACTAGGCAGGTAGATTTTGATTTTGCTGCTGCAATCTGTCGCCCCTTAAACCAAGCTTGCAACAAGTCTAAAACCCATGACAAAATAATATAATTTAATTTCGAATGAAAGAGTAATTGAAAAGATCATTATTTTAGTTTGGTCAACTAGTGCATTGTTATTATTTTTGCACTGCAATGATGATTATAAAACATACATTTTTTACGAAGAAACGCTCCTCTATCGGGAAGGTAATTTAGTATTTTGTTTGTTACACTATATTCAAAGCCTTCCGCAAAACGGAAGGCTTTTTTTTGAAACAATTCTATTATTGCGAGATTCTAAGGGATATTAAATCATAAAATATTTTTTGAAACTGAATACATTTATTCATAAAACAACCAAACAATGAAAGTAGCTGTAGTTGGAGCAACAGGTTTAGTAGGCACCAAAATGTTGCAAGTATTAGCCGAAAGAAATTTTCCAGTAACCGAATTAATTCCAGTAGCTTCTGAGAAATCCATCGGCAAACAGGTAGAATTTAAAGGCAAAAAATATACCATCGTAGGCTATGTCGATGCAATCGCTGCTAAACCAAATGTAGCTATTTTCTCAGCAGGAGGTAGTACCTCCTTGGAGCTAGCTCCTTTATTTGCAGCAGCTGGTATCACTGTCATTGACAACTCAAGTGCTTGGCGTATGGACCCTTCTAAAAAACTAGTAGTACCAGAAGTAAACGCAGACATACTAACAGCAACCGATAAAATCATCGCTAATCCCAATTGTTCTACCATTCAATTGGTAGTGGTATTGAAGCCGCTACATGATAAATATAAAATTAAAAGAGTAGTCGTATCTACCTATCAAAGTGTTACTGGTACTGGCGTAAAGGCTGTTGAGCAGTTGATGAATGAGCGCAAAGGAGTAAAAGGTGAGATGGCTTATAAATACCCGATTGATCTAAATGCGATTCCGCAAATTGATGTATTTCTTGATAATGGATACACAAAAGAGGAAATGAAAATGACCAACGAGACTGTAAAAATAATTGGTGATTCAAATATTAAACTAACGGCTACCACTGTTCGCATTCCGGTGATGGGTGGTCATAGTGAAAGTGTAAACATTGAATTTGAAAATGATTTCAATTTGGATGAGGTAAGAGCATTGTTAAGCAAAGCGCCTGGTGTTATTGTTCAGGATGATATTGCCAACAGTATTTATCCTATGCCACTAACCGCACATGAAAAGGATGAAACATTTGTAGGTAGAATTAGAAGAGATGAAACACAATCCAATACCCTCAACTGTTGGATTGTAAGTGACAACCTAAGAAAAGGTGCTGCCACCAATGCAGTACAAATAGCAGAATATTTAATGGGGAAGGGACTTTTATAATTTAGTACCCATCAAGAAAGCCATCTAATAGATGGCTTTCTTGATAAAATATCGTTGTTAAATAATTCAGTCATCTTCAATTTAAAAGACTAACTGATGGTCCAAGTCTCATTACCTCTAAGTAATTTATCCAAATCACCCTTTCCTTTTTTAGCGATTATATCTTCTATCTGCATTGCCATACCATCTTCATAACAAGCGCGGTCAGTTTCATAAAACACACCAAATGGTCTTGGTAAATGTCCCACTAATTTTGGATCATCAAACATGCGAACCAAAATTTGAGCTTTATAAAAATCTTTGTCATCATGTATCCAAAGGTCATTTGCAGTATCACCACCCTCTCCCAATTCAACGATCACTGGACTAAATCCGTCTAATTTAATTCCTTTGTTTTGAGTGGCTCCAAATATCAATGGTTTGCCTTGCTCTAAAAATAAAACTTGTTCTGGCTTAGAGCCTTTTTCAGTAAACACTTCAAAAGCTCCATCATTAAAGATGTTGCAGTTTTGATAAATTTCTAAAAGGGAAGTTCCTTTATG
>CAMBTV010000016.1 GCA_945870835.1 Chitinophaga pinensis | reverse complement strand
TTGTTGGCTGCAGATGATAAGCCAATAAATAATATCTTTGATTTGTTCAATCATTATCAAAAGGTAAATTGGATGGGAAAGATGAAGGGAACTATTATGCGTTCGCAGCAAATTCAAAATATTAATATTCAACTTAAATAAATAGTATGCAACTTAATCTCACTAAAAAAGTAATTATAGTATCCGGAGGAGCAAAGGGAATTGGATTGGGTATTTGTAAAGTTTTAGCTGCTGAAGGAGCTATCCCTTTTATCATTGGTAGAAGTGCTGAAGATAATTTGGCGGCAGTAAATGAAATAGAAAAGATGGGTGGTCAGGCAAAATGTGTTACTGCAGAATTAACCAATCCATCAGAATGTGAAAAGGCTGTAAAGCAAGTGATAGCTGAATTTGGCCACATTGATGGACTTATCAATAATGCTGGAGTGAATGATGGAGTAGGATTAGAAAAAGGTAATTATGAATCCTTTGTAGCTTCTTTACATAAAAATCTTATTCATTATTATTTGTTAGCGCAATTTGCATTGCCTGAATTGAAAAAGTCAAAGGGGGCTATTGTGAATATCAGTTCAAAGACTGCAGAAACCGGTCAGGGAAATACTTCAGCTTATGCAGCTGCTAATGGTGGCCGTAATGCCTTGACAAGAGAGTGGGCGGTTGAATTATTAAAATATGGTATCCGAGTAAACGCTGTGATTGTTGCTGAGTGTTATACTCCTTTGTATGAGAATTGGATAAAAACATTTGATAATCCTGCTGAAAAATTACAGCAAATCAATGCAAAAATACCTTTAGAAAATAGGATGACTACTGCCGAAGAAATCGCAAATATGGCCGTGTTTCTTTTATCAGAAAGATCCAGTCATACTACTGGTCAATTAATTTATGTAGACGGTGGATACACCCATTTGGACAGGGCTTTATAAATTGTAAATGAATCTAATTACAAATGAAAAAGTGGGGTAAGTTTTTAAAAGTTATTTAATCGAACATGGAAAATCAAAAATATAGGAGCCAAAATTGGTTTGGAAAAAAAGGTAAAGACGGCTTCATTTATCGAGCCTGGATGAAGAATCAAGGGACACCTCCGGATATGTTTGATGGTAGACCAGTAATTGGAATCTGTAATACTTGGAGTGAACTTACTCCTTGTAATGGCCATTTTAAAGAGTTGGCGGAAGCGGTTAAAAAAGGAGTTCTTGAGGCGGGTGGATTTCCAGTAGAATTTCCAGTGATGTCATTAGGTGAAACCTTGATGAAACCTACCGCTATGCTTTACCGTAATTTGGTAAGTATGGATGTGGAAGAGTCTATAAGAGCTAATCCTGTGGATGGGGTAGTGCTTCTTTGTGGTTGTGATAAAACGACACCATCTTTAGTGATGGGTGCTTGTAGCGTAAATATTCCTACCTTGGTTATTTCAGGAGGTCCAATGTTAAAAGGGCATTGGAAGGGAAGAGATATTGGTACGTCAGATATTTGGCGTTTTGATGCCGATAATAAAATGGGTAAAATTACACCTGAAGAGTTTGTTGCATCAGAGGCTTGTATGGCTAGAACACAAGGTCACTGTGCTGTGATGGGTACCGCATCCACTATGGCGGTAATGGTGGAATCATTGGGACTTTCATTACCAGACAATGCCTCTATACCGGCAGCTGATGCACGAAGAAAAGTTCTTTCTCAATTATCAGGAAGGCGCATTGTAGAAATGGTTAAAGAAGATATTACTTTATCTAAAATTCTTACTAGGGAGGCATTTGAAAATGCAATTATGGTGAATGCGGCGATCGGTGGATCTACCAATTTTGTGATTCATTTATTAGCGATTGCGGGAAGGATTGGTATAGAATTAAATATTGATGATTTCGATAAATTTTCACAGGGAATTCCTTTGCTTGCTAATGTTCAGCCATCAGGTGAAAACTATATGGAAGATCTTTATTATTCAGGTGGATTACCTGCGCTAATCAAAGAAATGTCATCGCTCATTCACAATGATGCGATTACTGTGAATGGTAAATCAATAGGAGAGAATTCTGCTACTTCTGAAGTATACAATCGAAAGGTGATTAGCACTTTGCAAGATCCATTTAAACCGGATTCTGGTATTGTGGTAGTAAAAGGAAATTTAGCGCCCAATGGTGCTGTGATTAAACCATCGGCTGCTAGTCCTGAGTTATTAAAACATTCTGGAAAAGCAGTAGTGTTTGAAAATATAGAAGATTATCATGCACGGATAGACGATCCTGAATTAGAGATTGATGCGAGTAGTATTATGGTGTTAAAAAATGTTGGCCCTAAAGGATACCCAGGAATGGCGGAAGTAGGAAATATGGCCTTGCCTAAAAAATTGCTTTTAGCCGGTGTTTCCGATATGGTGCGTATTAGTGATGGAAGAATGAGTGGTACAGGATTTGGAACAGTAGTGCTTCACGTATCTCCAGAGGCTGCTGTGGGTGGAGTATTGGCATTGGTTCAAAATGGTGATATCATTACTTTAGACGCTTACAAAAGAATTTTGCAGCTAGAAGTTTCTGAAGAGGAATTGGATATTCGTAGGAAGGCTTGGACTTTAAAAGAAATAATTCACCCACGTGGATATGTACATCTTTATCAAACTCATGTGGAGCAAGCGCATCTTGGTGCAGACATGGATTTTTTAAAGGGAGCTTCTGGTAGTAAGGTTACAAGAGATTCTCATTAAGATAATTATTCAAAATTTTTCTTTTAATGAATTCTTAAATGGCTTTAGAATATTTTGAAATACTTAAATCTTACCTTAGTATTTTAAAATTTTAAATAAATTATTTTAATAAACATACAATGTCTTTTAAAGAAAAAGTTGCCATCGTAACCGGAGCAGGTCAAGGTATTGGTCTTGAAATTTGCACCCATCTTGTAATGGAAGGGGCAAAGGTGATTTTAAATGATGTGGATCAAGATTTAGCAGTACAAGGGGCTAAAAAAATCACGGAGGCTACCGGTGGGACTTGTATTGCTTTGGCAGGTGATTCAAGTGATGTTTTATTCATTCAAAAAATGGTTGATACTGCAGTAGAAAAATTCGGAAGTCTAGATGTAGTAATTGCCAATGCAGGAATTACTTTGTTTGGAGATTTTTTTACGTATTCATCAGAATCATTTTTTAGAGTGATGCAAGTGAATCTTGGAGGAACATTTTTTTTAGCACAGGCAGCTGCTAATCAAATGAAAAAACAAGTAGAGGGTGGCTCACTTTTATTTACTTCTTCTGTTACAGGACATCAGGCTCATAAAGATCTTGCAGCTTATGGAATGAGTAAGGCAGCACTAGAGATGCTTGCAAAAAATTTAGTGATTGAATTATCCCAGTATAAAATAAATGTGAATACGATTGCTCCAGGTGCTACCCTTACAGAGCGAACCTTAAGTGATCCCAAATACTTTGCTACCTGGTCAAGGATAACACCTATTGGAAGACCTGCAGATGTAAGTGATATTGCAAACGCTGCTTTGTTTCTTGTTTCTAATAAAGCAAGACATATAACTGGACAATCATTAATAGTTGACGGAGGTTGGACATCCATTAGTCCTTCACCTTTTTAAAATCTTTTGTATGAAAAATTTAAGCGAATTGAAACCAATTCAAGTATTACAAAAAACTAGTTTGTTGGGAGAGGGACCTGTATGGGATGCAGGTAAAAAATTAATCTGCTGGTTAGATATTTTAAACGGAATAGTTCATCAATATGATCCGTTTACTTCTGTCTATTCAGAAATTCGTGTTCATCAAATGATTGGATCTTTTGCTGTTTGTAATAATGGAGATTTAGTCGCAGGCTTACATCATGGATTCGCTTTTATCAGCAGACCAGATGGTAAATTAAAAATGATAGTAGACCCTGAATCTGAAATACCTACCAATCGCTTCAATGAAGGAAAATGTGATCCTGCTGGAAGATTTTGGGCAGGAACAATGGCAATTTCAGAAATATTGCATCAAGGAAATGTATATGTTTTAGACAGGGATTTGAAATGTAGAAAGCAAATTGAGCATGTTTCTATATCCAATGGATTAGCTTGGAGTCTAGATCACAAAACACTTTATTATATCGACACACCTAGTTTTGAAGTGGTTTCTTATGACTATGATGTAAGCTCTGGTGAAATCAGTAATAAAAAATCAGTAATAAAAATTAATGTGAAAGAAGAAGGATATCCTGATGGTATGACAATTGATGAAGAAGGGATGCTTTGGATTGGTCACTGGGATGGATGGCAAGTAGCTAGATGGAATCCATTGACTGGTGAAAAAATTGGAAGTATTAAATTACCTGCTTCAAGAGTAACTTCTTGTACATTCGGTGGAGAAAATTTAGATGATCTTTATATCACCACCGCTAGAGTGGGACTCACTGAAGAAGCCTTAGCAGCGCAACCTTTGGCAGGTGAATTTTTCGTAGTTAAAAATTGTGGATTCAAAGGTTTACCTGCTTTTGAATTTATTGTATAATAATTTGGACAACTTACTTATTTTGAATTACTAGCATTTGGATTAAATTTTTTCCCATATTTTTTATGAAAATCTGTCTGATTAAAAATATTATTTAATTATGGGTGATAGTTATCGTTGGGGAGTTATAGGTGCTGGAAGAATTGCAGACAAATTCTGCACTGCACTTAATTTTGTAGAAGGATCTGAATTGTATGCCGTTGCTTCTCGCGATCTACAAAAAGCTCAGCTGTATGCTAATAAATTTAATGCTACTAAGTGTTACGACAATTATGATGAATTGATTAATGATGACAATATTGATATTGTCTATATCGCTACTCCCAATCATTTACATCATGAGCTTGCCATGAGAGCTTTGCAACGTAATAAAGCAGTATTGTGTGAGAAACCTCTTTCTATCAATTACCGAAAGTCAAAGGAAATGATAGAGCAGGCAAAGAAAAGCAATGTCTTTTTGATGGAGGGTATGTGGACTTCTTGTATGCCCTTTATTGAAAAAATTCAGGAAATAATAAAACAGGATTTAATTGGCTCGCCTCAGTTCGTACAGGCTGATTTTGGCTTTACAGCCCCTGTTGATTTTGAAAGTAGATTATTTAGTAAGACCTTAGGAGGTGGATCCTTATTAGATATCGGCATTTATCCTATTTTTTTAGCTTCGCTAATTTTAGGGGAACCATCTAGAATAGAATTTGTTTCAAAACTTACTGCCACAGGCGTGGATGAATATTGCAATCTTGTATTAAAATATCCTCAAGGGCAAACCGCTCATTTATTATCTACAATTAGTTTTAACACTCCTATTCAAGCTATGATTAGTGGTGCTAAGGGAAGAATTGAAATTAAAAGTCCTTGGTTTAAGGCTACCGAATTTTCGGTAATTTTAAATGATGGCACAAAGCAAGATTTCTCCATTGAACACCAGAGCAATGGATTTGAACACGAAATTAATGAAGTGATGCACTGTTTGGATAATGGTTTGCTACAGAGTAAAAAATGGCCTCATCACTTGACCTTATTAGTTAGCAAAATAATGGAAGAAGTATTAAATAAGGCAGGGGTGGTGTTTGAATAAATACAGTTATTTTTAAATATCTTTAAAATATTATATTAAAAAAAAATTAATTATCTAATAATAAGTAAATCAATTTTAATTATGAAAACAATAACCTTGCTTGGTATCTTTATAGCAACTATTTTTACATTTTTATTTACTTCCTGTAATCAAATCAATAAAGTTAAAATGGAAAAAACTAAGGGTATTACAAGGTCTTCCTTTGGAACTGCTGGTGGAAAAGAAGTTTTTCTTTACACGCTGATTAATTCAAAAGGAACTGAGGTAAAAATTACCAATTTTGGAGGTATCGTAACCTCTTGGATTTCTGCTGATAAAAATAATCAAAAATCAAATATCGTTTTGGGGTACGATAGTCTATCTGGTTATCTTGCGACTCATCCTTATTTTGGTGCAATTGTAGGTCGTTATGGAAATCGTATTGCAAAGGGTAAATTTTCAATTGATAGTGTTGAATATACTTTGGCGATTAACAACGGTCCCAATCATTTGCATGGTGGTGTAGTTGGATTTGACAAAGTAGTTTGGGAACCTACTGTTGAAAATGATTCAGTACCTTCTTTATTGTTAAGTTATTTAAGTAAGGATGGAGATGAGGGATATCCTGGAAATTTAAATGTAGATGTTCATTATACATTGACTGATCAAGATGAATTAAAAATTGAATATATTGCCACTACTGATAAAAAAACAATAGTGAATCTTACCAATCACAGCTATTTTAATTTAACGGGCGATGTTGCCAATTCTATTCTAGATCATGAGTTGCAAATCGATGCAGATCATTTTACATCTGTTGATAGTACTCTAATTCCAACTGGAGAAATCACTTCAGTGAATGGAACTCCTTTTGATTTTACTCAGCCAACCAAAGTTGGATTAAGAATTGATTCTGTCAAAGGTGGCTATGATCATAATTATGTATTCAATAAATTAGATTCTAGTTTAACCAAAGTAGCATCCGTTTCAGAACAAAAATCTGGCAGGTTATTAGAAGTATACACTACTGAGCCGGGTGTGCAGTTTTACACTGGAAATTTTTTAGATGGCACATTGAAAACAAGCGATGGTAAAGCAATTCAACAACATGCAGCATTGTGTTTGGAAACTCAACATTTCCCTGATTCACCCAATGAGCCTAATTTTCCTACTACAATTTTGTTGCCTGGTCAAAAATATCATTCTATCACAGTGTACAAACTTTCAGTTAACAAATAAATTTAAATATTCAATAACTAAGTACATTATTTAATAGCTTTCATCAATCAAATAAAATTATGAAATTTTTTATCGACACGGCCAATCTTGCAGACATTAGAGAAGCCAACGAATTAGGTATTTTGGATGGTGTTACCACCAACCCATCTCTTATGGCAAAAGAAAATATTAGGGGCGAAGCTGCTATCTCCAATCATTACAAAACTATCTGTGATATTGTAGATGGCGATATTAGTGCTGAAGTATTAGGGACAGAATTTTCTGTAATTGTAGAGGAAGGAAAAAAATTAGCGGCTATTCATCCAAATATTGTAGTAAAAGTACCTATGATAAAAGATGGTATCAAAGCAATCAAATGGTTTACAGACAATGGCATTAAAACCAATTGTACCTTGGTATTCAGTGCGGGACAGGCTATTTTAGCTGCAAAAGCAGGTGCTACTTATGTATCTCCTTTTATCGGTCGTATCGATGATAGCGGTTGGGATGGAGTTCAGTTAATTTCTCAGATTAGTAAAATATATAGCATACAAGGTTTCGAGACAGAAATTTTGGCGGCGTCTATTCGTAATGGCAATCATATCATTGCTTGTGCTGAAGCGGGAGCCGATGTTTGTACCTGTCCGCTTTCTTCTATTCTAGCACTATTAAAACATCCTTTGACCGATTTAGGATTAAAACAATTTTTAGCAGATGCTGAAAAAATGAGGGGCTAGTTTTTCAATCAACTTAATTTGCACCAACCATTGTAAAATGGTTGGTTTTTTTTGCTAACTAGTTAATTTATTGGTAAAAAATTTCTTTGTATTTTTAAGTTTTATTTTTAAAATTTATGAAAGTCTACTCTTTACTATTCGTTACAATTTTTTTTATATCTAATTTATCTGCCCAAAAAAAGACAGATACTAAACCTTCTTCAACTACTGTTAATCCAGCTCCTGGTAATTATTTTAAAGGGGTAAAGTGGCGCAATATCGGCCCTTTTCGGGGCGGTCGTTCTGTTGCGGTGGCGGGCGTAGAAAATAATCCACTGACTTATTATATGGGTACGGTTGGTGGTGGTGTTTGGAAAACGGAAGATGCAGGTGTCAGCTGGCAAAATATTTCTGATGGAAATTTCAAAACTTCTTCTGTAGGAGCAATCGCTGTTGCACCCAGTGATCCGAATGTATTGTATGTGGGTATGGGCGAGCATGCTGTTAGAGGTGTAATGTCTTCTTATGGCGATGGTGTATACAAGTCTACCGATGCCGGTAAAACATGGAAACATTTAGGATTGGAAATGACTCGTCATATAGCAGCTATTCGAGTGGATCCAAAAAATCCTGATATTGTTTTTGTTGGGGCACAGGGGGCTTCTTATGGAGCTTCGGAGGACAGAGGCATTTATAAATCAATCGATGGTGGTCGAAGTTGGAAAAAATCTTTATTTGTCGATGTAAACACGGGTTGCACTGATTTAGTAATGGATAATAACAATCCAAGAATTTTATATGTTGCCATGTGGGATCATCAGCGTTTGCCTTGGCAAATAAGAAGTGGTGGAAAAGGAAGTGGATTATTTAAATCAATTGATGCGGGTGAAACTTGGTCTAAAATGGAGAAGGGTTTGCCAACAGAAATGGGTAAAATGGCCATCAGCGTTTCAGGAAGTAATTCCAATAAATTGTATGCAGTAATTGAATCGGATACTCAAAAAGAGCTAGGAGGTGTATTTGCCTCTAATGATGCAGGTACTTCCTGGAGTAGAGTGAGTAAAGATCACAATACAGTTCACCGCGCATGGTACTATATCAAAATTGCTGTGGATCCTCTCAATGAGGAAGTAGTTTATGTAATGAGTTCACCCATGCTTAAATCAATTGATGGTGGAAAAAATTTCACCATGATGAACACGATGCATGGTGATCACCATGGTATGTGGATCAACCCAAAGAGTAGTAAAAATTTTATTTTGGCAGATGATGGCGGTGCTGCAATTACCTTTAATAGCGGTCAAACATGGAGTACGCTTCAAAACCAACCTACCGGACAATTTTATAGAGTAAACGCGGATAATCTTTTTCCATACAATGTATATGGAGGCCAACAAGACGACGGCTCTGTAAAAATTGCCAGTCGTTCTACCAGCCGTTCATCAATTGATGTGAGGGATTGGAATTTTTCTGCAGGAGGAGAGAGTGCTTTTTTAGCTTTCAATCCCGATCAACCAAGGTATGTAATGGGTGGAAGTTATCAAGGTACTATTGAAGTACTAGATCAAGAAACAATGGAGGGTAAGCCCATCATGGAAAAACCCTTGCAGTATCAATCTTTGCAACCAAAAGATATGCGTTACCGTTTTAACTGGAACGCACCGATTATTTGTTCTCCGCATGATGGTACTACATTTTATCATGGCGGAAATGTACTTTTTAAAACTACTAATTTAGGAATAACTTGGCAGGCTATTTCTCCTGATCTTACCAGACATGATACTAGTAAGATGGGTATCAGCGGTATTCCTTTTACCAATGAAGGAGCAGGTGGAGAAAATTATTGTACCCTTTCTTATGTAAGTGAATCACCTTTTAAAAAAGGGGTGATTTATACGGGCAGTGATGATGGATTAGTTCATCTTACAAAAGATGGTGGAGTTACTTGGACTAATATTACCCCTGCAGGACTATCAGAATGTTTGATTAATAGCATTGAAGTTTCTTCCCATGATTCCGCTACAGCCTTTATCGCTACTACTCGATACAAGTTTAATGATCTGACACCTGCTATTTATAAAACTACTAATTATGGTAAAACATGGACTAAGATAATCAATGGAATACCTGACGGTGCATTTACTCGAGTGGTGAGAGAAGACGCGGAACTAAAAAATATTTTATATGCAGGAACAGAAACTGGATTGTATATTTCCTATAATGGAGGTGCCCAATGGTTGCCTTTTCAATTAAATCTTCCTATCACACCTATTACCGATTTAAAATTGCATCAGGGCGATTTGATAGCTGCTACAGGGGGACGTGCATTTTGGATTTTAGATGACATTGGTTTAATTAGACAGTACAATCCATCTATTATTTCAAAAAAAGAATTTCATTTGTACTTACCTGAAAATGCTTATCGTGTTTCGGGTGGAAGTGCTTTAAATAAAGTGATTAGTGAGGATCCTATTGGGCCTGAGCCTACAGGTGATGCGGGGACGAATCCTTCTACGGGGCTAGTTATCTATTATCAATTGCCACAAAAAATCGATTCTGGTGCTACCCTCAGTTTAGAAATTTTCGACGAACAAAATAATTTAGTTAGAAGGTATAGTAGCAAGTCGGATGAAAAATTTGTTTCCTATCCTGGTGGTCCTTTTGCAGAACCTTTGCTGACAGTAAAAAATGGACTTAATCGTTTTGTTTGGGATCTGCGTTATTCCACTATGCCGGGAGTTAGCGGAGTTTATATAGAAGGTAGTTACATCGGACATAGAGTGGCTCCAGGAAAGTATTTTGTCCATTTAAAATTAGGCAATCAAGAAAAGCAAGTACCCATTACCGTTATGCCTGATCCAAGAATAAAAGCTTCTAAGGAAGCTTATGCAACTCAACATCAGCTATTAGCATCTATTGAAACGGGTGTAAAGGAAATTCATTTAGCAGTTACCGGTATTAGAAAAGCTAGGGAACAAGTTAATTATTTATTATCCTTGGTCAATGACCAGCCTGATTTAAAAGCAGTGGTTGATTCAGGTAAGAGAGTAGTTGAAATAATTACTATTTGGGAGGAAAAGCTCGTCCAGCCTAAATCACAGTCTTATGATGATATTATCAATTTCGAAAATAAATTGAGTGCTGATTTTATATTTGTTCATGGGGAGGCAAATACTAATATTCCCTTTGTTACAGATGGACAGCAACAAATAGTAAAGGAACTATCTGATAAATGGTTCCTACTAAAGAATGAATTAGCCTCCATAGTTGGTAAGCATATTGGAGGTTTCAATAAATTATGTGCCGAGAAAAAGTTAGAGAAAGTAACGGTAGTTCAGTAGGAAATTTTTTCTATCGAAAAGTGAATAAGAACTAAAAAAAATCAGCGGAAAATTTCGGAAATAAAATATATTTCCTGAAGTTTTCCGCTGATAAAATTTACACAAGTAATCATTTGCTGAGTACTAGAGACGATCGATATTTTTTAAGTGGTTTTAAATATTTCGTCTTCTATAAAAGGTTGATTTCTTAATCTTTTACCAGTCGCTTTAAATATAGCGTTGGCTACTGCACCTCCTGTTGGTGGTAAAGCAGGTTCTCCCAATCCAGTTGGTTCAATGCCATTGTTTACAAAATGGGGTTCAACCTCAGGTACATCTTTCATTCTGATTAAACGGTAGGTGTTAAAATTATTTTGTTCTGCTGCACCATTTTTGAATGTTAATTTACTATACATGGCATGTCCCATTCCGTCTAATACTCCACCCATAACTTGTTGACGCGCACCACCTAAATTAACTACCTCACCACAATCTGCAATAGCATATATTTTTTTAATTACTGGTTTTCCAGCTTGCATAATTACTTCACAAACCTGCGCCACATAAGATGCGTGAGAAAAGTAAACACTAAAACCTTGCGAAACACCTTTCTTTTTCCCCCATCCAGATTTTTCGGCAGCTAATTTGATTACGCCTTCCATTCTAGCAATATCGTATTTAATCGCGCCTACAGGGTTGCTTTTTGCTCTTGCTAGTAAATCCAGTCTGAACTGAACGGGGTCTTTACCCATTGCTGTTGCTACTTCATCCAAAAACGCTTGTTCTGCAAAAGCTAAAAAATTAGTGATAGGAGCTCTCCAAGCGCCTGTGGTAATTGCAGACTTATGTTCTACTGCTTCAATCAATAAATTATCAATGGCACCAGAAGGAAAATTATCCTCACGGGTAGGACTACCTGAATTGATACCCACACCACGACATTTGTATCCTGTTAAATTACCACTACTATCAATGGCAGCTTCAAATCTATAACGCACCGCAGGACGGTAACTACCACCAGTCATATCATCTTCTCTTGTCCAGATTAGCTTTATAGGAGCCTTAACGATACTTGATAATTCAGCAGCTTCTACTACATAATCAAATTTGAGCCTTCTTCCAAATCCTCCACCCAAACGAGTTATTTGTAGAGTGATTTTATCTTCAGGAATACCTAATAATTTAGAAGTTGCAATCCGAGCGCTAGCAGGTGTTTGTGTTGGTCCAACCAACTCAACTCCGTCAGGTCGCACATGAGCGAAAAAATTCATTGGTTCCATGGGTGAATGCGACAAGAAAGGCCCTTGGTATTCACTTTTAATAATTTTTGCTGCATTTGCAAAAGCAGCAGCAACATCACCATTTTTTCTTTTAACAGTAACATTACCGTTGTCAAGTAAATTGGAGAAAATAGCATTGTGATCGGAGGTGCTTTCTGGTGTTCCTCCATCATTTTCATATTCGATTACTAATAATTTTCTTGCCTTGGTAACTTCCCAGGTTGACTTACCAACTACGGCAACATTATTTTTAAAAACTACTACATCTACAATACCAGGCATTGCTTTAGCAGCAGCAGAATCAACTGATTTTATTTTGGTACCAAAAGCTTTTGGTCGCTGTATCATTGCATACAACATACCTTCTCTATAAAAGTCAAGTCCAAATAAAGGCTTACCAGTTACAATGCTTTTATTGGCAACATTTTTAACTAATTTACCAATAAGGGTAAAATCTTTTCTATCTTTTAAAGGAACATTTTTAGGTACTTCAATGGAAGCCGCTTGAACAGCTAGACTACCATAACTTAATTTTTTACCAGACTGAGCATGAATCACCATGCCTTTTTTTGCAGAGCATTCACTGGCAGGCAGATTCCATTGATTGGCTGCTGCTTGAATCAGCATATATTTTGCAGTAGCTCCAGCAGTTCTTAATCTTTTCCATGAGTGAGGAATAGCGCCACTACCACCAGTAAGTTGTCGGTCAAAACTTTTTGTATCTAAGGGAGCTTGAATGACTTTTACTTTTGTCCAATCGGCCTCAAGTTCCTCGGCTATGATCATAGAGAAAGAGGTCATAATATTTTGTCCCAATTCTGGATTGGGTGATAGAATGGTGATAATACCATCTGTATCGATTGACAAATAACTATTGAATCCTTTTTTTTCAGCGGCAAGTAAGTCGGCAATTGCCACTGGAACAGCAGCATCCGTATCAAGCCAGCTAAAACCTAGTAGTAGACCGCCACTAGTGAGGGTTTTCAGAAAATCTCTTCGGCTATTTTGAGTGTTTGTAGACATGATATTATATTTTTTTGCTTGCTACTTTAATGGCTTCATGAATGCGGTGATAAGCACCACAGCGGCAGATATTTCCCTGCATTGCATTATTAATTTCTTCTGAACTAGGGTGTGGATTTTTTTTAAGCAATGCTGCTGCAGTCATCAGTTGACCTGATTGGCAATAGCCACATTGAGCTACATCCACTTCATCCCAAGCGGTCTGCAGTGGATGATCACCATTTGCCGAGAGGCCTTCTATGGTGGTTACGGCAGAATTTTTGACAGAAGATACTGGTAATACGCAGGATCTTACTGCAGTTCCATTTACATGAACCGTGCATGCGCCACATTGTGCAATGCCGCAGCCGTATTTGGTTCCCACTAGCCCTAGGTGGTCTCTCAAAACCCATAACAAGGGAGTATCTTCAGCTACATCGGGCTGGTATTGTTTACCATTAATTGACAGTTTAAATATTGGCATAAGAAACTAGTTTTAATAATAATTAAAAATAAGTAAAAATATTTACTTAAAATATAGTGGCGGATAAAATTTTTTAAACTTGATGTCGCCTTTTATAAGCATAGAATTTATTAACCCAAATGAGAAGAATACTGATAGTTGTTACAAACTCTAATTTTTTATAATATCATAAGATTGATATTGAAATTGCCAATCTAGAGATTTAACCAATGATTAGGGGGAAAGGGTAGTGGTGAAATTAAAAATCCTGAATCTTGCAACCATCATTCATTGCTTAATTCAGGATTTAAGTTGGGTTACTAGGATTCGAACCTAGACGGACAGAATCAAAATCTGTAGTGCTACCATTACACTATAACCCAATCGGATACTCAAAAATTCTTTTGAGACTGCAAATTTAGTCTTTGAAGTTAAAATAGCCAAAACCAATTGCAAAAAAACGCATATTTAGATTCATAAAATTCAAAACCCACGCTGCTTCTGTATTTTAAACGATTGATTGTACCTAGAATAGTCAAAAGGAACTTATGATCTAATTTAATATTGATCAAAACTGTCAATAGCATTGATGGTTTTGTCTAAATCTTCATAACTAAGGGCATTGTTTAAAAACCAACTTTCATAGGCGGAAGGAGGTAGGTAAATGCCATTTTTAAGTAGGTGATGAAATAGCTTATTAAAAATTGGAATATTGGCTTTTGACGCTGAATCAAAATCAATAATTTCATGATTGCAAAAATGCAGACTAATCATACTGCCTATTCGGTTGATACGGAAATTAATTCCCTTTTTTGAAAGTACCCTTTCAATGCCATCACCGATATACTTGGTTTTTGCTTCTAGCTCTTCGTAAATAGATGGATTATTTTTTAATTCAGTTAGGAGGGTATATCCAGCAATCATTGCGATTGGATTGCCGCTGAGCGTTCCAGCTTGGTATACATTTCCAACTGGAGCGATGTGCTGCATGATTTCTTTTTTTCCTCCAAATGCTCCAACTGGTAAGCCTCCGCCAATAACTTTTCCATAGGTTACAAGGTCTGCATCGATATTTAATTTTTGCTGTGCTCCACCCGCTCCTAACCTAAATCCTGTCATTACTTCATCGAAAATAAATACAATATTTTGCTCGTCACATAATCTTCTAAGTCCTTCTAAAAATCCAGGTTGAGGAAGTATGCAACCCATATTGCCTGCTACCGGTTCAATAATAATAGCCGCAATTTCAGATTGATTCTCATCAATCAATTTCTTAACTGCTTCTAAATTATTATAAGGTGCAGTTAAAGTGTCATTGGAAACTCCGGTTGTAATACCTGGTACACTTTGAATATTAAAGGAAGCAACACCGCTTCCTGCTTTTACTAAAAAGGCATCGGCATGGCCATGGTAATTACCTTCAAACTTAATAATTTTATTTCTTCCTGTAAATCCTCTTGCTAGTCTAACGGCGCTCATACAGGCTTCTGTCCCACTACTTACCATCCTTATCTGGTCTACATTGGAAGCCATACTAATGATCAGCTCAGCCATATCAATTTCCAATTCTGTAGGCGCTCCAAAAGAGGTAGAATTGACAGCAGTTTCCTGTATGGCTTTTATAATGGGTTCATGTGCATGTCCCAGAATCATTGGTCCCCAAGAAGCAATGAAATCGATGTATTGATTACCATCTGCATCATACAAGTAGGCGCCCTTTGCATTTTTCATAAATATAGGGGTACCACCTACACTTTTAAATGCTCTAACAGGTGAGTTTACACCACCGGGAATTGACCGTTGGGCTCTTTCGAATAATTCAATGCTTTTATTAATCATTTGTTGGTGAATGGTGAATGGTGAATGGTGAATGGTGAATGTTGAATGGTGAATGGTGAATAGGTTTATTGACAAAGTTAAATCGTTTTTGATTGAATCATTCCGCTTAGCATTTTAAAACATTTTATCATTGTTTCACCCAATATAATTAGATTATGATTATTTTAATATTGAAGGTCATTGGCTATATCTAGCGCTGCATCAATTTCTATGATTGAACCTCTTGCAATTTCATAATATCTTTTTCTTTCTAATTCCGATTTTCTTGAAGCACCTTCAGCAATATTTAAATGAACAGATAATGCAGCTCTTCTAATTTGGGAAATCATTCCGAATTTTTCTTCTGCAGGTATATGTTTGGTTAATTGGTAACATTCGGCTACAAATCTTCTTGAAAAATTGTATAGGTCTAGCTTTTGGTGATTGAGTGTTAAGAACATGATTTAGTAGTGAATGGTGAATGCTGAATAGTCAATCATAATAGTACATTAAATTTAGTTCAATCACAACCAACAGATAATTAATTTATGAGTATTAGTCTATTAATTCACCATTGCCCATTCACCCCAACAACCTCACTGCGTCTTTTGCAAAATAAGTTGCAATCAAATCTGCTCCAGCTCTTTTAATGGAAGTGAGACTTTCTATAATAGCTTTGTCTTCTTGCAGCCATCCCATTTTTGCAGCAGCTTTTATCATCGCATATTCACCACTCACATGATAGGCACTAACGGGAACGTCTACTGCATTTTTTACTTCTCTAATAATATCTAGGTAGCTCATCGCAGGCTTGATCATAACAATGTCGGCACCCTCTTCTATATCCATCATTGTTTCTTTGATAGCTTCTACTCGATTGGAATAATCCATCTGATAAGTTTTTTTATCGCCAAAGCCCGGTGCACTATCTAAGGCATCCCGAAACGGACCGTAAAAGCAAGAAGCATATTTCGCACTATAAGCCATAATCCCAGTTTGGGTAAAATTATTTTGTTCAAAAGCTTCTCGAATAGCGCCAATTCTTCCATCCATCATATCACTAGGTGCTATCATATCGGCACCTGCTTTTGCATGACTCAGACTCATCTTTACCAATGCTTCTACTGTTGGATCATTTACAATTTCACCGTCTTTTACAATACCATCATGCCCATAACTAGAATAGGGGTCTAACGCTACATCCGTCATGATTATTATTTCAGGTACTGCGTCTTTTATCGCTTTAATGGCTCTTTGCATTAGTCCATTCGGATTCCAAGATTCCTTGCCAGTATTGTCTTTGGTATCGTCAGCAGCTTTTACAAAAAGTAAAACAGCCTTAATTCCCATGCTCCACAATTGTTTTACTTCTTTCACCGTACCATCAATGGATCTTCTGTAATAGCCGGGCATCGACGGGATTTCGAAAGCAATATTATTACCCTCATCAATAAATAAAGGAGCAATAAAATCGGAAGGATGTAAAACCGTTTCTGCAACTAAACTTCTGATAGCAGCATTTTTTCTTAGTATCCTGTTTCTTCTTTGTAAATGCATTGATTGTATTTTAATATTTTATGAGCAATGAATGTCTGATTTGTATGTCTGATTTATATGTCTGATGTCTGATGTCTGATGTCTGATTTTTTTCGGATCGAATATTTTTCTTCATTCGAAATCTTTTTCATGAATTACTTTTCCAAGTAAAAAAAGAAATCCATCAAATTTAATCAAATCAGACATCAGACATCATACATCATACATCAAAAAATCATACATCAGACATTAGATCCAATCCACCGGATTCAAACAAGCCTGTAATAATTTATCTTCCTCCGTTCCTTGAATGGGTTGGTAATCATACTCAAATCTTACTGTGGGCGGAAGACTCATTAAAATACTTTCTATCCTTCCATTTGTTTTTAATCCAAACAAAGTTCCACGGTCGTGTACTAGATTGAATTCTGTGTATCGACCCCGCCTGATTTCTTGCCAGAATTTATTTTCAGCACTGTAAGTCAACTGTTTTCTTTTTTCAACAATTGGAATATAGGCTTCTATAAATCCTTTTCCGCAGGCTTTTGCAAAGGAAAACCAGAATTCAATATTTTTTTCTTCTGTTGACCTTTTGTAATCGTAAAAAATTCCACCAATTCCTCTTCGTTCATTGTTTCGATGGGTATTTACAAAATAATTATCGCATACTTTTTTAAAATCTCGGTAAAAACTAGCGTCAAATTGGTCACAAATATTTTTGTAAGATTGGTGAAAATGTTTCGCATCAGCTTCAAATAAATAATATGGGGTAAGATCGGTTCCCCCTCCAAACCATCGGTCTATCAGATTTCCTGAAGCATCATATAACTCAAACATTCGATAATTGCAATGTACGGTGGGAACAAAGGGATTCATTGGGTGTATCACCGAACTAAGTCCACAGGCAAACCAACTATCCCCTTCAATTTTTAATTGCGCACGCATAATATCTGTCACTTTTCCAAAAACGATGGAACTATTCACACCTCCTTTTTCAATTACCTTTCCGTTGCTGATAATCCTTGTCTTGCCACCCCCGCCTTCTGGTCTGTCCCAAGCATCCTCCACGAATTTTGCAACTCCATCCGAGATTTCTAAAGCGTTGCAAATGTCATCCTGAAGCTGGTGAATGAAGCTGATCCACTGATTGCGAAAATTCCCTTGCAATCCATCGCCAAAGGATGTGGTATTTTTTAACGCTTCAATGCTGTTAGGTTCTATCACAATTAATTTTATTACTTTTCTTATTTATATTTTTATTAATCTTGTCTATATTCCTTTACCGCATCTACAAATGCCCTAGCATGGTCAACCGGAATATTGGGAGTTATACCATGTCCTAAATTAGCAATATAATTTTGTACACCAAATGCATCAATCATTTCTTTTACTGCTTTTTTAATTTCAGGAATAGGGGCTAGTAATTTTGCGGGATCAAAATTACCTTGCAACACAATTTTATTATTAGTGAGTTGTCTAGCAAATTCTGGAGCGATGCACCAATCTATACCAATACCTGCTGCGCTACTTTCACTTAGCTCTTTTAGCGCATACCAACTTCCTTTTGGAAAAAGAATTACTGGTACTTCATCTTTTAGTGCATCCGCTATTTGTAACAGGTAGGGCTGTGCGAAAATTTTAAAATCTGCAGGGCTTAGTGAACCTGCCCAGCTGTCAAATACTTGAACCGTATCGGCTCCCGCACGTGCCTGTAATTTCAAATAACTAATGGTGATTTGTGTAATTTTTTGTAATAACTGATGGGCTAGCAAGGGTTGGGTGTAGGCAAACTGCTTGGCCTTTTCCCAGGTCTTGCTGCCCTTACCTTCTACCATATAACAAAGGATGGTCCAGGGAGCACCAGCAAAACCGATCAAGGGAACTCTTCCATTCAATTCTCTTTTCGTTAGTGACAATGCATCATACACATAGCGTAAACTATCTTCTGCACCATCTGTAATCAGTGCATCAATGTCTTTTTGTGTTTCAATAACTTTTGGAAGAGAGGGACCTTTGCCTTCTTCCATCAATACTTCCAATCCCATAGCTTGCGGAATGACTAAGATGTCAGAGAAAATAATAGCAGCGTCTACTCCTACCTGTTCAATAGGCTGCAAAGTAATGGCACAGGCCAATTCTGGTGTTTGCACTCTTGTAAAGAAATCGTATTTCGCTTTCAATTTTAAATAATCAGGTAAGTATCTTCCTGCCTGTCTCATCATCCATACAGGTGGTCGCTCAACAGTTTCTTTTCTTAATGCCCTAAGTAGAAGGTCGTTTTTAATTGGAATCATATTTAATTAATATTTTTTTACTTATTTATTTATTTATTATATCGTTATTCTATTGATATTATTTGCCCGTCTAATTATATCACTTAAATTGAATTGTTCAGTTTTTGATTAAAAAAATCAATCATCTTGCTAGCCAACTTTTCTTTTCCTGGTTGATCTGAAATAACAATTTGGTTGTCGGAATATTTTTTTATTTCTTTAGCGGTAGTATTACCGATAGCAAATAGGATTGTTTTTTCTGATAGCTGGTTATTACAAAAAAAACTTTCTACTCCACTAGGGCTAAAAAAAAGGATTCCATCGTATAGTTTTTGTATACTATGTTTTATTGTGGTGGTTTGATAGACTATAATCTCTTTTACTTCCAATGAATTTTGTTGTAATATTTCAGGTAGCTCATCTCTTCGTTGATCTCCACAAAAAAAAATTAGCTTTCCTTTTGGTTGTTCTTCAACAATTAATTTTGCCAGTGCTGCTGCGTCATTGGCAGTCCCTATGACTGCATCCTGTCCAAAATATTTAACTACCAGTTGCTGGGTAGTTGTTCCTATGCAATATATTTTCCAGCTTGGTTTTTTTTCTTTGATTTGCGATGCAACTACCTCCACCGCATTCATACTTGTAAATATGGTTGTTATAGATTGAAGTATAGCTTCGTCAATTTCTTTTTGTATAGATATTGATTGTATTGGGGTTGTTTGGATAAATGAAAGTTCGTCGATATCAATACTAGCTTGTTTGGCTTCCTGTAGCAGTGTTTCATGCAAAGGTCGAGTACTTAATATTTGAATTCTATTTTGCATGTTGAATGGCATTCACAATTTTATCAGCTCCCATTTGTAATAGTTCTTTTGCGACAAAACTGCCTGCATCCTCCGAATTATTTGAAGTAATGTTTTTTTCAATATCAACTTTTTCCTTTCCATCAACCGATAAAATATTTCCTTTAAAATATATTTGTCCTTCAATTATTTGGGCTAATGCGCTGATGGGAGTAGAGCAACCACCCAATAAGGTTCTTAAAAAATCACGCTCTATTTTTGTACAAATCGCTGTTTCGGCATCATTAAAAACCTTGCAAGCATTTAAACTAATGGCGTCATCTTCTCTGCAAACTACCATGATGGCCCCTTGTGCTGGAGCAGGTAACATCCAATCTAAGTCGACTGAATTTTCTGGACGAAGATCAATTCTTTCTAAACCCGCTGCAGCAAAAATGGCACCATTCCAATTATTTTCTTGCACTTTGCGTAAACGGGTATTTACATTGCCTCTTAGGTTTTCAATGGTATGATTAGGATAGCGATTTAGCCACTGTGCTTTTCTACGAATACTGCTAGTAGCAATGATGCCAGTTGTATCCAATTTTGTTATAAGGGTATCATCTGAAAGTTTCCAGTCTGCAACAATTGATGGATTCTTGAACACAAAAATATCTTTGTAAGAAGCCCTTTTTAACACAGCTGATTGAATGATGCCAGTTGCTAACTGTGTGGGTACATCTTTCATAGAGTGAACAGCAATGTCAATTGTATTATTCAGTAGCGCGATATCAAGACTTTTTGTAAATATACCCTGAACTCCCATTTCGTATAAAGGAGTTTGTAGATTGATATCGCCCTCGCTTTTTATAAAAATTAATTCAGAGTTATATCCATTTTTTGATAAGAGTTGTTGAACATGTGTTGCTTGCCAAACTGCCAATTGGCTTTCCCTTGTTCCAATTCTTATCAGCTTATTCATGTAAATTAGTTTTTGCCAATGGTGATGTATTCATTGATTGCTTCTATGTAATTGCAACCTTTGTAATTTTGGTGACGCATTTTTATTGCCATTCCGTTAATTACTTTCTGAATTTTTTCAGCAGCATTTGTTTGAGTAAACTCAGTGGTTAGATTGGAAAAATAAGTAGTATAAAAATTACAGCTATCCATTGCTTGTAGTTTGTGTTTTACTGCTTTTAAAATTGGTACATTTTTACGCATCTCGTCCCAATCCAAAAATTCCTGGATGTGAGCAGCAATAATTGCTTTAGCCTGTGGAATCTCTGCTTCTCTTTTGTGAAGGGTTTCATCCTTTATTTCTGCAAGTTCATCCACATTTACCAGCGTGATGCTAGATAGTTCCTGTGCAGATTTTTCTACATTGTAGGGAATTGAGAGATCAACAATAAGTTTCTGTCCGCTATTGATCAGATGGGAGGCTAATATAACTGGCTCGACTGCATTGGTAGCTACCAAAATAATATCTGATTGATGGATGTATTTCTGTAATTCATCCATTGAGGCATATCGTAATCCAAGTTCAGTAGCAAGTTCAGCAGCTTTTTCCTCGGTTCTGTTGATAAGGGTGATATTTTTTGTTTCTAAATAATCTACCAAATTCTTACAAGTGTTTCGGCCAATTTTGCCAGTGCCTAATAAGAGAATTTTTTTATCCTTGATGGAAATAAATTTTTCTTTAATATATTTTACAGCAGCAAAGGAAACTGAAACAGTCCCTCCACTTAAGGCAGTAGAAGTTCTGATTGATTTGGAGCATTGTAAAACACCATTCACCAATCTGTCTAAGTATGCACCAATAAAATGATGTTCCTTGGAAAATTTCATCGCTTGTTTTATCTGACCTACAATTTCATAATCGCCTAAAATTTGAGAATCTAAACCAGCGGCAACATTAAAAAGATGCTCGATTGCCTGTAAGCCATTTTTTATATAAGCTATTTCATTAAATTGATTGATAGAACCTTTTGTTTGGGTGCACAATAAGTTAGATAAATTTGAAGAATGGTTTGTAAAGCCATATATCTCTGTACGATTACAAGTGGAGAGAACGAAAAATTCACTGACCTCCATTTGAAGCGCAACTGCAATCATTTGTTGGTATTGATCCCCATTGATTGCATATTGTCCTCTTAGGTTAGCATCTGTTTTTTTATAATTGATACCCGCTAGGAAAAAATTCGATAAATTAATTGGATTTAATTCGAGCATCTTCTTTAAAAATGTGTTTTAATTAATTTCAATACAAAAGTAATTCTGCCCAAGGTTTAAATCTAATTTCAATGTCATTGTATTGTCATTTTGCTGAATGAATTTTCAAAAAATATATTGTGATAATTGGTATATATCATGAATTATGCAATTGCTAACATTTTATTTACAATTTTTTGTGAAATCATTGAACTTTAAGCTAAACGAGGGGTTACATTTGCAGTATAAATTTAATTTCATGGCAAAAAAAATAGGAGTTGTTTTAATGAATCTAGGATCGCCTGATTCAACTTCGGTGAAAGATGTACGTACTTATCTTAAACAATTTTTGATGGATGAGAGGGTAATTGACGTACCCTATTTGTTAAGGTATATTTTGATAAATGGAATTATAGTGCCCTTTAGAGCGCCAAAATCTGCTGAAGCGTATTCCACTATATGGACTAAGGAAGGATCTCCATTGGTAGTATTGACAAAGCAATTGCAGCATGCCCTGCAGCAACAAGTTGATGTACCTGTGGAGATTGCCATGCGGTATGGGAATCCAACAGTAGCTTCGGCTTTCGATAATTTGATGAACAATCATCCAGATTTAGACGAGGTATTGGCTATTGCTCTATATCCGCATTATGCCATGTCTTCCTTTGAAACCGCAGTAGAATATGCTAAGGAGATTTATGCTGCAGGAAGTTATCCTTTCAAATTACAATTTTTGAAGCCCTTCTATAATGAACCTAATTATATACAAGCTTTAGCTGAAAATATTAAGCCCTTTCTAGAGCAATCCCACGATCATATTTTGTTTAGTTATCATGGTATACCGGGAAGGCATGTCCGTAAAAGTGATGTTACTGGGTGCCACTGCCTGAAAGTGGAGAACTGTTGTCAAATTCCTTCTCCTGCTCATGCACAATGTTATCGTCACCAAGTTTTTACCACTACTAAATTGGTGATGCAGGCCTTACAAATACCTGAAGATAAATACAGCATCGCCTTCCAGTCAAGATTAGGCAAAGGATGGTTGCAGCCCTTTACGGATAAGCGCTTGGAGGAAATGCCCAAAGAAGGTATAAAGAAATTACTGATTCTTTGTCCGGCTTTTGTAAGCGATTGCTTAGAAACATTGGAAGAGATCGATGAAAGAGGAAAAGAATCTTTTATGGATGCAGGTGGGGAGTCCTATACAATGATTCCCTGTCTAAACACAAATCCTTTGTGGGTTAGTGTATTGCAAAATTGGGTGAAGGATTTTGAAGCAGGTAGCGGGGAAATGGTACTTAATTTCTGATTTAAGGATGTCTTATGTCTGATGTCTGATGTCTGATGTATGATGTCTGATGTCTGATGTCTGATTTTTTTCGGATCGAATATTTTTCTTCATTCAAAATCTTTTAATGAATTACTTATGCTAGTAAAAAAAGAGATCTGCCAAATTTAACCAAATCAGACATCATACATCAGACATTTAAATTCGCCATCAAAAAATATCCAACATGTATTTCTACATAAAGGCGCTTCACATCATTTTTATTGTAACCTGGTTTGCTGGAATGTTTTACATTGTCCGACTATTTATTTACAATACCGAAGCCCAAGGAAAAACAGCTGTGGAAAAACAGATTTTAACGGATCAGTTTACAATTATGATCAAAAGGCTATGGTTGGGCATAACATGGCCTTCAGCAATTTTAACTCTTATATTTGGAACTTTGATGGCTACTTACTTTCAGCCGATACCCCAGTGGCTTTGGGTAAAAATTGGTTTTGTAGTCGGTTTGTATGTTTATCATTTTACACTTCAAAAAATTTATGCTGCGCAGATGAAAGGAATCTTTCGTTATAACTCTAATCAGTTGAGAATTTGGAATGAATTGGCAACTGTTTTTTTAATAGCGATTGTTCTTTTGGTGTCTGTTAAAAATAGCTTGAGCTGGGTATGGGGAATTATTAGCCTACTCTTATTTTCAGGTATTTTAATGGGAGCTATTAAAATATACAAATTGATAAGAACCAAACCTTAAAAGTTTCTTGGGTATTTCTCACTTCTTAAATTTGGCCATTTCTTTTTAAATTATTTCCACATTTTAAAAAATAGCTGTAGTCACTGATTTAATAAAAAATGACATCAATTCGTACTATTTAAACATTATTATTATATATTATATAAAGAATGAAATAATAATTAAGCCAAAAA
>CAMBTV010000015.1 GCA_945870835.1 Chitinophaga pinensis | reverse complement strand
AACCTAATTCTGGATTAGACCCTCAGACTAGTTTGGTAATCGATAAACTTATATATGACATTACGAAAGAATTCAATATGACTACTGTTATCAATACCCATGATATGAACAGCGTGATGGAAATTGGGGAAAATATTCTGTATATGTACCAAGGGAAGAAAGAATGGACAGGCAACAATGATGAAATTATCTTTTCAAAAAATGAGCGACTCAATGAATTTATCTTCGCATCTAAATTTCTTCAAGATGCAAAAGACATGCGAATGTTGGAAGCAAAAGGCATTATCTCTGATGATCGAGATATGGAAGAAATTTTAAAAAACGGTGACAAATTATCAAATTAATGTATTCACTTTTAGCAATCCCCTATCTTTGCGAAAATTATACTTTTCATTACTAATTTTAATCAATGTCAGTTTTAGTTAATAAAAACTCCAAAATTATTGTACAGGGATTTACCGGTACAGAAGGTACTTTCCATGCTACACAAATGATTGAATACGGAACCAACCTAGTTGGTGGTGTTACTCCTGGAAAAGGCGGTACCCTTCATTTGGAAAAACCTGTTTTTAATACCGTATCCGATGCGGTTAAATCAACAGGTGCAGATGTAAGTATCATTTTTGTTCCTCCTGCATTTGCAGCAGATGCAATTATGGAAGCCGCAGAGGCTGGCATTGCACTCGTAGTATGCATCACTGAAGGTATTCCTGTTCAAGATATGGTGAAAGTGAAAAATTATTTAGTCGGCAAAACAACCCGTTTAATAGGTCCCAATTGTCCGGGAGTTATTACCGCTGACGAATGTAAAGTTGGCATCATGCCTGGGTTTATTTTTGTAAAAGGAAGAATTGGGATTGTTTCTAAAAGTGGAACTTTAACCTATGAAGCTGCAGACCAAGTAGCCAAAGCAGGTTTGGGTATCTCTTCTGCAATCGGCATTGGAGGTGATCCTATCATTGGTACAACTACTAAAGAAGCAATTGAATTATTTATGAACGATCCTGAAACGGATGCAATTGTAATGATTGGCGAAATTGGTGGTGGCATGGAAGCTGAGGCAGCCAATTACATAAAATCAACTGGTAATAAAAAACCTGTAGTTGGGTTTATTGCTGGACAAACTGCACCTCCAGGACGTAGAATGGGACATGCAGGAGCAATTGTTGGAGGTGAAGATGATACAGCTGCAGCTAAAATGAAAATTATGACAGCTTGTGGAATACATGTTGTTGCAAGTCCAGCAGATATTGGTAAAACAATGGCTGAGGCTCTAAAAAAATAATTTTAAATAATATTGTATTTACAACCCTCGGTTTCTGCCGGGGGTTCTTTGATTTAATGAAAGTCAATCATGTAATTTATCAAAAAAATAATTTTAAATACGGCCTAAAAATAATCATTCGTAAAGCAGAAACTTGTCAATTGATTTCAACAAATGGTATCTTGTAAGTAAATGGCACCTACTATGTTTTTAAAAAAAATATGCTTAATCTTATTAATAGCAACTTCAATCACTCAATCAGTTAAAGCAGGTCCAATTATTACCTATTCTGATTTTTGGAAAAAACAAAGTACAATCAAAAAAGACCTTGCCCAGAAAGCTAGCAATAAAAATAAACTTACTCAAAAACCTCTTATAGTTCAGATCCAAATACCTAATTTTTTGCGGGAAGGCGATCGAATAGAATTAAGTGCAAAAGTTACTAATTTCAGCGACCATGAATTAACTGGAACAACCCAATTGACCTTATTAAATGCAGCTACCAATCAATCGGTAGACGGATGGTTTAAAAATATATTCCCAACACAATACTTCACAGTTGCAGCAGGACAAAGTTTGGACATCAAATTTCCTATAGAGATTCCTTACAATTATAATTCTGCGCTAAAATACCAAGTTACTGCAACTACCAATCCACCTAAATTAATTAAAGAGCCGATAAACAAAAACGATTCTCTTGATTCTTTAATTAATTCCAATAAAAATAATTCCAAATCAAAAGAAAATATAGAAAGTATTTTTTCCGATTTCAAAGAATTCACTATTCCAATTTTAACCAATCGGATTTTAATTACAGAGAATGTTCCATTGAATATAAATAATATGGGAGAAAATAATTTTATAATTAAAAAATTAATTCAAAGTGAAGAAAACACTTCTATCAAAAACCAAGGATTAACCGTTGAATTAGCTGCCAACCCGAACTGGTATGTTATTCAAGCATTACCGTATTTAATGCAGTCGGTATTTGAATCTACCGAACAAATTTTTAATCAATATTATGCCAACGTATTGGCGATGCATATCAATCGAAGTACTCCCGCATTAAAAGAAATATTTTCAAAATGGCTATCTGCGGGTGTATACCATCCTAAAGATAAAAACCCAACGAAAAGTGAACTGCTTTCAAATCTTCAAAACAATAGAGAACTAAAACTAGCAATACTTCAAGAAACTCCTTGGGTAATGGATGCAATAGATGAAACCACCCAAGCCAAAAATATTGCTTCCCTTTTTGATAGTACAAAAATATCCAACGATATAGAAAATACGATTCAACAACTTATAGAATTACAAAGACCCAGTGGTGCCTTTAGCTGGTGGAAGGGAGGTCCTGAGGACAGGCAATTGACTCAATACATCATCGCTGGTATAGGACAGCTTTTCAAATTAAATGCTATAGAAAATAAAGACTACCAATATATTAAAATAATAGTAGACAAAGCTATTTCATACCTCGATAAAAAAGTATTAGAAGAGTATAAGCAGCTTTCGAAAAATATTTCATTGCTTTCAAAAAATAATTTGAATTATACTACTATTCATTACTTGTACCTACGTAGTTTTTACCCAGACTATCCATTGGTTGAATCATTTAAAAAAGCGCATGATTATTTTCTTTATCAAGAAAAAAAATATTGGCCAAGCTTTAAAAAAAATAGTCAAGCGATGATTGCATTGGCATTAAACAAATCGAATGAAAAGGCTACTGCTAAAGCAATCATCAAATCACTAAAGCAAAATGCTACTAATAATAAAGACTTGGGTATGTATTGGAAACAGTGGAATAATAGCGGCTACTCGCTACACTGGTCACCCGTTGAAAGTCAGTCCATAATGATAGAAGCATTTTCTAATGCGGATCAAAATATTGAAACGATAAATGAATTAAAAGTTTGGTTACTTCATCAAAAACAAATCCATCACTGGAATACAAGCAAGGCAACTGCAGCTGCTTGTTATGCGATGCTTTTAGTAAATCAAGAAAATGGAAAACTTAATACCTTATTACCATCTCAAAATAATACTGCAGTCATTTCAATAGGTGGAAAAAAAATAGGAGGGTTCAACTTTAATTCTCAAGAGATTGACTATTCAACTGATACTTACAAAATGAAATCAGATAAAGAATCTGGATATTTTAAATACAGCATTGAAGCAGAAAAAGTTATTCCTTCGATGGGTAATATTTCGATCTCCGTTAAAGCAGTAGATGCAAAATTTAGTCCTCATACATTTTGGGGAGCAGTTTATTGGCAATACTTCGAAGACTTGGATAAATTAAAGAGGAATGAAAGTCCATTAAAATTAACCAAACAAATATTTGTCGAAAAAAATACAGAGAAAGGCATTCTTTTATTACCTATTAAAGAGGTTGCTAACCTTCAAGTAGGTGATAAAATAAAAGTACGATTACAAATTCAAGCCACCCGAGATTTAGAATACCTGCAATTAAAAGACCAAAGAGCAGCCTGTTTGGTGCCAATAGAAACAAAGAATAGGTATCAATCAAAAGGCAGTTGGGGGTATTATCAAAGCAATGGGGAAGCCAGTACCCATTTTTTTATTGGCAGGCTATCAAAGGGTAGTTATTTTATTGAATTTGAACAATTGGTTATAAGTTCTGGAAACTTCAGCAATGGCTTATCTAGCATTGAAAGTATGTATTCTCCTGGTTTTGCAAGCTACAGCGATGAAATCAGAATAGAGGTAGAGGATCGGAAATAGATAGGTTTATAGCTCCCAACATATTAAAGAATTTTAAATTAATAGGATCAGGTTTTCACTTAAAAGCCATAATATATTAGGAATTATTTTACTATAAAAATAGATCCAATATCAATTGTCAAATTATCTACAAAAGCCTTACCTTTGCAGCCCCGTAAACAAATGTGTACGAGGATTAACTAAATTTTTAAACTAAAATCAGGGAAATGAACAATTACGAATTGATGGTGATTTTTACCCCTGTGCTGTCTGAGGAGGAATTTAAAGCCGCCCAGAGCAAGTTCGCAGCAATCGTTAAAGATAACGGAGGCGAATTAGTGCACACCAATCCCTGGGGACTAAAATCACTGGCCTATCCAATTGCCAAAAAGACTACTGGTCTTTACTGGGTAATGGAGTATAAAGCGCCAACCAGCTTCAATGAAAAGTTGAAAACTCAACTTTTACGTGACGAATCAGTGATGCGTCACATGTATACTGTACTCGATAAATACGCCGTCGACTACAACAACAAAAAGAGAAGTGGCGGAAAATTTTCTCCTAACGAAAAAGCGGGGGCATAAATCATGGCAAAACCTAACGAGATAAAATATCTCACAGCAATCAAAGCTGAAAAGCGTCCAAAAAAATATTGCCGCTTTAAAAAAATGGGTATTCATTATATTGATTATAAAGATGCCGATTTCTTAAAAAAATTCTTAAACGAACAAGGTAAATTACTACCTCGCCGTCTTTCTGGAAACTCATTGAAGTTTCAACGTAAAGTAAGCGAAGCAGTAAAGAAAGCTCGTCAAATGGCGATTTTACCTTACGTTACAGATCTTTTGAAATAATTTTTTCACCACCCTAATTCCTTAATAGGATGAAAGTCTCGCCCCAAAAATGGGTATCGAGGATTGGGTAAAAATGCAATCAAAATGCAGGTAATATTAATACAAGACGTAAACAACCTCGGCGGTGCCAACGAACTGGTAACAGTTAAAAATGGTTATGGTCGTAACTTTTTGATTCCTTCTAAACTAGCTATTGAAGCTAGTCCGAGCAATCTTAAGCAAAGAGAAGAAAAAGTAAAGCAACAAGTTAAGAAAGAAGCTAAATTATTAGCTGAGATTAACAGTGTAATAGCTACTTTAACTAATGGTCCTCTTAAAGTTGGAGCCAAAACAGGTACATCTGGCAAAATTTTCGGAAGTGTAACTTCAGTTCAAATTGCTCGTGCAATTAAAGAACAAAAGGGCTACGAAATTGATCGCCGTAGAATTACTATCATTGATGAAGTAAAAGAATTAGGTACTTTCAAGGCAAAAATCGACTTTGGCAACGGTAACGAGTGCGAAGTTGAGTTTGAAGTAACAGCAGAATAATTCCATTTAGTATGAAATATGATCCGTCCCAGTTAAAAGGGACGGATTTTTTATGCGCTTAGGGTTTGGGGAAACGGTTTCCCTTCAAATAACATCTCACTTTCATCACCCAAATGGCCTATTTACGATTTATTTTGAATTTTATTGTTATTTTAAATAAATAGTTACATTTGTAATGCTTTAATGGTTTTAGTATTTCGTCGTTAGCTGATTGAACTCTTATTAGATGTCCGTTTTCAGTTCATTGTACCCACTAAGTCATTAGGTTTTTTTTTAATTTTAAAAAGTTTTTACAATGAACATTTATGTAGGAAATCTAAGTTGGACAATGACCGACGAAGACTTAAGCAATCTCTTCACTCAATTTGGTACTGTTTCAAGTGCTAAAATTTTGAAAGACAAAATGAACGGCCGCAGCAAAGGATTTGGCTTTGTTGAAATGGAAGACGACGAAGCAGCAAAGGCTGCTATCGCAGGTTTGAATGAAACCGAAGTTCAGGGTCGTAAGTTAATCGTAAACGAATCTCAACCACGTCAGGAAGGAGATTTCAAAAAACGTAGCTTTGGAACTGGCGGCGGCGGCGGTGGCTACAAAAAGCCCGGCGGTAGCGGTGGTTACGGCGGTGGTGGTGGTGGAAGAAGCAGTGGTGGTGGCTACGGTGGTGGCGGTAACAGAAGCGGCGGAAGCGGCGGTTACAACAGAGATTATTAATTAAGATATCTTCTGATAATACAAATCCCTCATTGTAAAATGAGGGATTTGTAATTTAAGGTACCTTCTTATCACATATTTAGAAGAAAATATTACTCAAAATAATTCAGCACATTAAAGCCTTCCTTTTTCAAAAGCTGATCTTTTTGAAAAAGTCGTAAGTCAGATAATGCCATTTCTTCAATTAACATATCTAGTGTGTATTTTGGTTTCCATCCAAGTTTGGTCTTAGACTTAGTAGGATCTCCAATCAATAACTCTACTTCTGTGGGCCGGTAGTAACGTGGGTCAATTTGCATCACTACTGTTCCAGATGAAAGATGCTTACCAAAAGGAATTCTCAATTCCTCAAGGCGGGTTTTATTAACAGATGCTATGGTAGCAATTTCCTCCTCATGTGAACCTGAAAATGCTAGTTCAAGTCCTAAATAAGCAAAAGTCTTACGGATAAACTCCCTTACACGGGTAGTTACGCCTGTTGCAATTACAAAATCCTCAGATTTTTCCTGCTGAAGGATTAAATACATCGCTTCTACATAATCCTTCGCATGCCCCCAGTCTCTTTGAGCATCGATATTTCCCATATACAAAGTTTCCTGCAACCCCAATACAATTTTTGCAGCAGCACGTGTTATTTTTCTAGTTACAAATGTTTCACCTCTCAAAGGAGATTCGTGGTTGAATAAAATCCCATTAGAAGCAAACATACCATAAGCCTCCCGGTAGTTTACAGTAATCCAATAAGCATATAATTTCGCTACTGCATATGGAGATCTAGGATAAAAAGGCGTTGTTTCTGATTGGGGCACTTCTTGCACAAGACCATATAATTCAGAGGTAGAAGCCTGGTATATCTTTGTTTTTTTAGTTAAGCCCAATAGTCTGACAGCCTCCAAAATTCGAAGGGTTCCTGTCCCATCTGCATTAGCAGTATATTCAGGCATTTCAAAACTTACTTGTACATGACTCATTGCAGCAAGATTATAAATCTCATCGGGTTGAGTTTCCTGAATGATACGAATTAGATTAGTACTATCAGTCATATCACCATAGTGTAAACGCATATTGGCATGTTCAATATGTGGATCCTCATATAAATGATCAATCCTATCTGTATTAATTAGAGAAGATCGGCGCTTGATACCATGTACCTTATAACCTTTTTCTAGCAAGAGTTCTGCAAGATAAGCTCCATCTTGGCCGGTAATACCAGTAATTAATGCTACTTTTTTTTGATCCATTTATATTAGTTTTATAATTTTTAGGATTCGGTATTTGAAATTTCGTTTAAGAAATCACTGATGAATCTGAAGAAACTGTTTTTAAAAAATCTGCATACGCTATCTTGATTCCTTCTTGCAATGAAGTACTTGCCTCCCAGCCTAGTGAACGCAACTTGGATACATCCAACAATTTTTGAGGAGTGCCATCTGGTTTACTGCTATCCCAACTAATCTGACCCTCATATCCTATTATTGATGAAATTTCATTTGCTAATTCACCAATACTCAAGTCCACACTAGTCCCCACGTTCACTAATTCTTTTTCATTGTAGGTATTCATCAAAAACAAACATGCATCTGCTAGATCATCAGCAAATAAAAATTCTCGCTTAGGTTTTCCAGTTCCCCATACTTCTACAAAAGGTTGGTTAGTAAGTTTTGCTTCGTGAAATTTTCTAATCAAAGCAGGTAAAACATGCGAATTTTTTAAATCGTAATTGTCACCATAACCATATAAATTAGTAGGCATAACACTGATAAAGTTACAGCCATACTGATCCCTGTAGCCTTCGCACAATTTTATACCTGCAATTTTTGCAATAGCATAGGGTTCATTCGATGGCTCTAATTCTCCTGTTAATAAATAGGATTCTTTCAAAGGTTGAGGAGCTAATTTTGGATAAATACAAGAGCTACCTAAAAACATCAACTTGCTAACACTATTTACCCAGGCCGAATGAATAATATTACTTTCAATCATCAAATTATTATAAATAAAATCTGCACGATAAGTACTATTGGCTAGGATACCACCCACACTGGCAGCTGCTAAAAAAACATACTCAGGTTTTTCCCTTACAAAAAAGTCGGCAACCGCCTGCTGGTTTCTGAGATCAAGTTCGCTAGAGGTTCGAAATATAATATTTTGAAAACCCTTCGATTTTAGTACTCTAAAAATAGCAGATCCCACCATACCTCGGTGGCCAGCAATATAAATTTTACTATCTAAATTCATCTAGGTTTATTATTACTCATTTGCCAAAATAAAGTCCAGAAGAAGATCGATTGGAAGGTATTTCAACTTGAAAATATACAGAAATTAAATCTGTCTCAATCTTTCTAAGTATGGTTATTTCAATATACAAATTAAGTTAATTTTATTCAATTTGTCTTACCTAATACCTATTAAATCGATAAAAAATATAGTCGACTAAATTTTAGCCTATATAGAATAAAAACTCCGATGTTGAATTAGTGTAAATGTAGAAAATTAGTGTTCCTTTTTGGGGTTTGCTCATATGCTTAGTTCCAATGAAATCATTAAAATCTAACCTGCAAATTTTAATAATTCTATTGGAAGGAGATTAAAAGGAAAATTGGTTAAGTCTTCAAACTTATATAACTTGGAAAATAAGTACTTCAAATAAAGAGTTGGCTTTCGATTAAATTGAGTTGACCGATTTATAAATATTTCATCAAAAAAATTTTTCCAAAAATACAAGCAAATTAATTTACAGAACGAGTATTTATTAATGACACACCATCAAAGCAAATAAAATGAAAATCATTTCAAAAAAAATTAATTACCGCCTATTTTCTATAATTACTGTAGGTCTGTTTTTTCCACTTCTAGGATTTTCTCAGTGGACTGAATTACATCCTACCTCTATTGAAATAATTGAAAAATCTTCCGATCAGTTGAAAAAAGCGGCGCAAGTATTTCAAGAAGAAATTTTCAAGAGGAGCTCAATAAATTTACCAATTCATCAAGCCATTTCAAGTTCTAAAGAATCACAGACAGTAATTATTTTAACTGAAGCAAATATTCAATCACTTACCATTTCAGAAAGAAATGAATTATCCAAACTTGAAAAAACTAGAAAAGATGGTTATAAAATAAAACTTATAGGAAATCTATTAATCATACTAGGCCATGATGACAGAGGTTGTTTATATGGAGTAGGTAAAGTAATGAGGGAAATGAAAATTGTCCCTAATCAATTATTCATTCAATCAAATTTTCAACTTTCCTCCTCTCCTACTTATCCTATTCGTGGTCATCAATTGGGTTATAGACCTAAAACCAATGCTTACGATGCATGGACGGTTGCTCAATACGATCAATACATTCGTGACTTAGCAATTTTTGGAGCCAATAGCATCGAGATAATGCCTCCTCGCACCGATGATGATTCTACTAGCGTTCATATGAAATTGCCGGCAAGTGAAATGATTAAAGAACAATCTCGCATCTGTGCGGCTTATGGTCTTGATTTGTGGATCTGGTATCCCAACATGGCAAAAACATATTCCACTGCTGAATCTATCAAGGTTGAGTTAGAAGAAAGAGAAGCTGTTTTTAGTTCGCTTCCTAAATTAGATGCAGTATTTGTACCCGGTGGAGATCCGGGAGATTTAGAACCGGATGAATTATTTGATTGGTTAGCAAAAGAAGCAAAAATACTTATCAAATATCACCCCAATGCAAAAATTTGGGTTTCACCACAAGCATTTAAACCAACAAAAAAATGGTATGCACAGTTTTATAACCATGTCAATAAACAATATCCTTGGTTTGGAGGGGTGGTATATGGTCCTTGGATTAAAGAAACATTGGAGCAAGTTAAGAAGAAGATTAATCCTAAGATTCCAATAAGATTATATCCAGATATCACACACAATTTTTCTTCACAATATCCTATACCAAATTTAGATATTTCACTGGCAATGACTCTTGGTAGAGAAAGTATCAATCCTAGACCAACCGATGAAAAATTTATTCACAATCGCTATGCTAAATTAGCTCAAGGAAGTATAAGTTATTCTGAAGGCACCAATGACGACGTCAATAAATTCATTTGGAGCGACCAAGATTGGAATCCAAAAATTAGTGCTTTAGAAACACTTAGTGATTATGCAAAATATTTTATAGGATATCAATATCAAGATGACATAGCACAATCAATATTAGCATTAGAAAAAAATTTAAGTGGCCCGTTGGTAAATAATTCGTCGGTTCAGCAAACGCTTCAACAGTGGCAGGTATTAGAAAAAAATGCCTCTGTTCAGGTTCTATCTAATCCGCGATTTCAAAGTGGTCTTATTCGAGCTTATTTTGATGGTTACATTCAACGACGCCTGCTCTATGAAATGAGTTTAGAAAGATTAGCCAAGAACAAATTAGAATCTAGAAAAAAAGGTCAAACGATTGAAGCAATCAATGAGGCAAAAAATATTTTAAATAAGGATATCAAAGAAACAGTCTCGCCAGAATTAAGAGAAAGATGCATTGCCTTAGCCGACTCACTATATAGAAGTTTTGGTGCACAGCTTACCATAGAAAAGCACCATGCTGCTAGTGGAAGGGGAAACTTTATTGACAATATTGACATTCCATTAAATGATTCACCTTGGTTAAACGAACAGTTGGACAATATTTTAAAATTAACTAATGAATCAGAACGTGACCAAGCTGTAGAAAATATTTTGCACCGTGCAGATCCCGGTCCTGGTGGCTTTTATGACAATTTGGGCTCTCCAGAATCATGGAAAAGAATCGTTGCTAAGAAAACATGGAAGGAAGATCCTAGTAGCCTTGAGTCTCCCCGCGTTAGTTTTGGAGTTGGCTTAACTGGAGTAGATTGGGTTCATGAAATTGTAGCAAAAGGTTTTGAGGGAAAAACTACCCCACTTGCCTGGATGAATCAGATAAATACTTTGTATGAAACTCCATTAGAAATGGAATATGATTCATTAGATCCTGAAGGGAGTTATCTGATTAGAATATCTTATACAGGAAGGTTTCGATCCAGTGTTCAATTAATGGCAGATGGAGTACAGATACATCCGTTTATAAGAATGGGTAAAAAACCAATGGTAGAGTACCCTCTTCCTACAAAAATTACCAAAGATGGAAAGATACGATTAACATTTACCTGCGGACTAAAAGTGGATGGAGAAGGAGAAAGAGGTACCCAGGTTGCAGAAATTTGGGTTATCAAGAATAAAACAAAATGACAATTTAAACCACAAATAATTATTTCGTCAAGTATTTAAAGTGGATTTTACAAACCAATTTTTAGATACAATAGTTTATAATTTAAACCAAAAAAAGCAAACAACTGTTCAACAATTGTTTGCTTTTTTATTTGCGGAGACTGAGGGATTCGAACCCTCGAAACAGTTACCCGTTTACACGCTTTCCAAGCGTGCTCCTTCAGCCACTCGGACAAATCTCCTGTTAAAACTTTATTTCGGAATCACTGTAAATAGTAATAAAATACAATATGAAATTACAAGTATCAAAACCTACAGCTTTTAGGGATCGCAAAAATACAGTTTCGAACCTTATAAGCCGAATATTTTTTCAGCATTTTCAGTAGTGACCTTTGCAACAGTTTCTACAGAGCAGTTTTTTATCTCAGCCAACTTTTCAACAACATATTTCAAATAACTGCTTTCATTTCTTTTACCCCTAAATGGAACTGGTGAAAGATAAGGAGCATCTGTTTCCAATACAAGGTGTTGCAGATTAATTTTGGAAAGAACATTCACTAATCCAGCATTTTTATAAGTAAGTACACCGCCTATTCCTAGATAAAAGCCTGCCTCTATAATTTCAATCGCGTTTTCAAAACTGCCACTAAAACAATGGAAAATTCCTCTAACTCCTTTAGGTACGTACTCTTTTACAATTTCAATCGTTTCTTGCATTGCATTGCGCGTATGAATTACAATGGGCAGTTTATATTCAATTGACCATTCAATTTGACTTCTGAAAGCAATTACTTGTTCAGCTGCAAAAGTTTTATCCCAATAATAATCAAGGCCAATCTCACCTACGGCAGAAAAATTTCTATTGCTCAACCAGTCTTTTACTACGATTAATTCTTGTTGGAAATTTTCTTTGACATAACAGGGATGCAAACCCATCATTGCCATACATTTTCCTGGAAATTTTTTCTCCAAAGCTAGCATGGCTGGTATAGCAGAACTGTCAATTGCTGGAAGATAAAATTTATTAATCCCTTCGGAAAAAGCCCTCTGAAGAACTGCCTCTTGATCTAATTCAAATTCTTCAGAATAAAGGTGGCAGTGGGTATCAACTAAATTCATTTTGTAATTTAAAAAGTAAAAAAATTAATGAATTAAAAGTATGTTGAATTTATTCATTTGGTAATATTATTTAAATAATTATGAAAAAAATGAAATTATTGAAAACAACTAAGTAACTTACATAAGTTTTCATAGGGTACGGATTAAAAACGGGCCAGGGTTTCTACCCAGGCCCACTTTTTTTAAATCAATTACTACTCAATTACCCAAGCCCCTAATCAGACTTTTCAATAACAATTTTTTCAAAACGAAATCCTTTTTGTTTAAAGTAATTTAAAACTTTGGGTAATACAAACTGCAAATTAACCAATGCTTTTTGGCTATCATGAAATACTATAATCGATCCATTATTTGCAGCTGTCAAAACATTTTCTAAACAACTCTCTTTTGAAAGCTTTGCATCAAAATCGCCACTCAAAACCGTCCACATGATAGGGGTAAGCTTAAACTTTTCTTTTGCTAAAAGCCTCAACTGAAAAGGGGTAATTTTTCCATAAGGTGGTCTAAAAAGCGAGGAGTCAATATATTTTTTTGCTTTTGCAATATTTTCCATGTAAACTGAATCAGCTGTTTTCCATCCGTTGAGGTGATTAAAGGTATGATTTCCTACTGCATGCCCTTCGGTAATAATTCTTTCATAAAGATCCGGCTGATCCAAAACATTTTTTCCAATACAAAAAAATGTAGCTTTTGCATTATAGTCTTTCAAAGTATTTAATACAAAGGAAGTAGCTTCGGGATGTGGCCCATCATCAAAAGTCAAATAAATAACTTTTTCCTGAGAAGGTATTTCCCAAACACATTTAGAAAACCACTTCATTACCCATTGGGGGGTTTTAACAAAATAAAACATTCGGAATATCTTTTATAAGACTCATTATATATTAAAGATAATGAAGAATAGTCCAAGTTGATTATCTTACTTCAATAGAAAATAGAAGAGTAAATTTATAAAGAATTAAAAATATTGACTACTTCTCTATAACCAGTTTCAACAGCTCCATGAACCGTTTGATGATGTCCATTAATATTCATAGCCTCTCCACCAAAAAAAAGTTTTTTATCAACTGATTGTGCTGCAATTTTTCTAGCATCCCCCATTCCAATGGTGCTGTAAGAATAGGCCCCTTTAATAAAGGGATTAGTAGTATAATTTTGAACATGGGCTGCAATAAAAGCTGCAGAAGCTTTCCCATTATAAATAGTATCTAATTCATTCAACAACGCGGTGGTAATTGCCTTATCCGTCCCCAAGGAAGTTAAATAGTCAGCTTGATCACCCATAACAAAAGCAAGCAGTACATTATCACTTACTGATTTACCAACACTTTCATCTGCGTAGGCAGCACAAATAGCTCCACCAATGATATTTTGATCAAAAAACTTACTTGAAAATTTCATGAACACTTTCATCCCAGGCCCCATTCCAATTTTAGAAAATGAAGTTATTTTATCAGCAGGAAGTGAAGGAACAAATTGAATATCGTTCGATTGAAGAATAGTAATAGGAACAGTAATGATTACTTTGTCGGCAGTATATGTTTTACTATTACTATCTGTTATTATAATTTTTGACAGAGTATAATCAATTTTTTTTACAATTGTATTAAGTTGAATCTTACTCTTGACAGCACTAGCAATTTGGCTATCAATAAGATCATAAAAAGTTTCTTGAAATTTAAAGTCGTCGTCTCCAGAGCTCCAGTTGTTTTCTTCAAGGTTGTTATAATAGACGGAAAGTTTGGATGCCGAAGCACCTTGATCACCAGCAATATTTTCAACAATATATTTATAATCATTTCCCAAACCTTTTTGAATTGCATAATCTTTATAAGAAATGTCAGGTAGGTTATTGCCTTCAAATATATTGACGCTTTGAGGTAATTGACTAACTAATTTATTATTATACCAATATTTAGAATCACTATTATCTAAGGTAATTTTAGTATTAGAACTACTGACTAGATCACCAACGGTACTTTTTTTTCCATGAAGCCATTGTGCTCCGAGATCGATTGGAAATTTTGCAAAATTGGTCAATTTTCCTAATCGACCTCCATAACCAGAGGAAGCTTCCAAAATTTCAAAATCAACTCCCTTTGATTTTAAAATATATCCTGCATAAAGACCAGCGGCTCCAGCACCTACAATTAATACCTTGCCTCCATAGCTAGCACCCTCTAGAGGATCTTTTTTCTTACAGGAAGCTAAAAAAAAAGGAGGGCTCACAATGCCTCCTAGCGAAAGCAGCGCTGACTGTTTTAAAAAATGTCGTTTATTCATAATATATAAAAATTAATGATTGATCTTTTAATAGATATATGTCCTATTTTTAAAAATCGAATTTAGAAAAAAACTTACTACAAATGTCTTTGTAACATAAATAATTTTATTAAAATTATAATTAAAAAAAATACCACCAAAATGTATAAAAGAAATTTTGTACTCACAATACTAATACCAAGCATACTCTACTTTTTTAATAGTTGTCAAATGAGTGAGTCTTATGGTAATTACATAATTGTAAATGATACATCAATCAATTCAACTGGGCAAAAAATTTTTAATACAAACTGTAGCGGCTGTCACAATTTTAAGCAAGATGGAATTGGGCCACAGTTAAGCGGAGTTGCCGCTTTTGCATCAGAAAAATGGATTGTACAGTTTATAAATAATTCAAAACACCTTATAAGTATAAACGATGAAAGGGCCATTAAAGTATTTAATAAATATAAAAAAGCAGAAATGCCTGCTTTTGAGGCGTTCAGTAATGACGAACTTCATGCACTCTATGTTTATATTAAATCTCAGGAAAAGACAGAAACTGCTATAGGTAACAATAATGAAAAGGGACTATCCAATCCAATTAAAGATTCGATTGCAGTTTCTAATTTGTTAGTAAATCTAGAACCTTTTATACAAATTCCTTCTTCTGCAAATAAGCCTCCGCTAGCAAGAATAACGAAACTTAGTTTTCAACCAATTTCAGGTAATTTATTTATCAACGATTTACAGGGTGAATTATATAAAATTAAAAATGGTAACCCATTCATCTATTTAGATATACAAAAACTCAAAAATAAATTCAGTAACAACCCCGGACTTGGATCAGGATTAGGAAGCTTTGCCTTTCATCCTAGTTTTCAAAGTAATGGACTTTTCTACACTACACATTCAGAACTTTCTGGTTCAGGAAAAGCTGATTTTAGTTTTGACGACTCCATCAGTGTTGATTTGCAATGGGTACTAACTGAATGGAAAACAAACAATATAAATGAAGATGCTTTTTCTGGTACGAACCGAGAATTACTAAGAATCAATTTCGTAAAAGTGAATCATGGTGTTCAAGAAATAACATTCAACCCACTCAGTAAAATTGGAAGTAAAGATTATGGAATGCTTTATATGGGCATTGGAGACGGAGGTAGTGTGGAACAAGGATGCGAATTTTTAACTCATAGCAAAGAAAAGATTTGGGGTACAGTTTTACGCATCAATCCAATGGGTAAAAATAGCAACAATGGAAAATATGGTATACCCGATGATAACCCTTTCGTAAATAGTAATAACAAAAATGTAGTGAAGGAAATTTATGCCTATGGCTTTAGAAATCCGCACCGCATCACTTGGACAAAATCTGGCAAAATGCTAGTTAGCAATATCGGACAAGGAAATATAGAATCAATCAATCTTATTCAACCTGGTAATGATTATGGCTGGCCAATAAGGGAAGGGAATTTTCTTTCTGCTGATATAAAAAATAATATAAGTACAGTTTACCCCCTCCCTTTAAATGACAGCATTTATAAAATTACTTACCCAGTGGTAGAATTTGATCATGATGAAGGAAAGGCTATTTCTGGTGGAGTTGAGTATTGGGGTAATGATATTCCAGTATTAAGAGGTAAATTTTTATTTGGGGATATTCCATCAGGTAGATTATTTTATACAAATATTGCTGATATCAAACAAGGTAAACAGGCGACTATTAAGGAATGGAATATTTCTATAAACCACCAACCTAAAACATTGAAAGAAGTTTGTGGAAGTAATCGAGTAGATCTTCATTTTGGTAGAGATATCAACGGCGATTTGTATATTCTTACCAAGGCAGATGGCAAAGTATATAAAATTACCAGTGCAATAATAAAATCATCCATTGATAAAAAATAAAAATCAATTAGGCACTTTATTAATGGTCATATAAACGGTGTTTTTAACCATCATTCCATCTGCAGCCCTAACGGTAAACCTTATACGCAGCGTATTCACTTCTGTTAATTCGGGAATCTTTAAGAAAATAGTTTGATTATCTGTGTTAAGAATTACTTTTTCAATATTTACTGAATCGATACCTTTCTTTCCAGGGGTTTTTACTGAATAATCTGCCGAGCCGTAGCTACTTGCCCATTTATAATTCCATTGATCGATTGAATAATTGGCAATATTTTTAAAATCTTCTTTATCTAAATCAAAATTAAATTTCAATTCAATCCCTCCTTTAACCACTTTCGCATCTAAAATAATATGCCCCTTACTACCGGTGGCACGAATGCGACTGAGTACTCCATATTTGGTAGCGACACCATCATCCCAACCAGTCAAACCCGTAGTATACAATTGCTTATCTAAAGGATTAAAAGCTGCTCGCTGAATTCCGGCATCCATTTGAAAAGGTAGAGCTACCATTGCACCCTGTGTGATTTCACCTACCGAATGGGGAAGAAAATAATATAGCCAGCCTTTGCCATAACTGGTATGGATAAAATGATCTCCAAGGGGTCCCCAAGATTGATCACTCCAAACACCTCCACCAGGAGAATTGTCAAATTCTTGAGGTATCCATAATGCAGGAGGACTAAAGCTTTCAGGTACTTTTACTAACTCAGATCGAATCACTCCTTTTACAATATCCTCTTTACGAAAAACTGCACCATTAGGGCTCCAACCACCCTGAGCAATATTGGGTACGTAGCCATAAAATTTTCCTTTTTCCACTAAATTTATTTTATTAGCAGGCATCCAATTACCTTGATTATCACTCACAAAAACTCTATCATCAGGCGTTGCTGTAACTCCATTATTTACACGAAAGCCAGTCGCCATACTCTCCCATTTTTTCCCATCGGGTGAAACCTTTATTAGATTACCAGGATCTTTATTGTCGGTATATTCTCCGGGTTTAACATAATAAAAATTGCCTTTACTATCTATTTCTAAACCAAAATTAAATGCATGAAAAAAATTCGACACATCTTGATCAGCATGAAAGACCTCATAAAAATCTGTCTCACCATCTTTATTTAAATCATTCAATTTTATAATTCCATTTCTGCAGGTTACAAAAATTTGATCGCGTACAACCTTTAATCCCATAGGTTCGTACAATCCTGTTGCAATTCTTTGCCAAGTAATTTTTGTCAATGCATTATCCACTCCCCTAGCCATCCAAACATCGCCTGTATAAGTACCAATCAGTAAACGCCCATCACTCATAAAACCTAGTGAGGTAGGCCTTACCCAAGCATTGTATACGTTATCAAATGGTAAAGCGATGTCGTCAACAGTATAGGGATAATCGGCTGGTATATCAACCAACTTATTAGGTGACAACCTATCTGAATCACTATTATACCTAGGATCAAAATGGGGCCTACCAATATTCGTTATGCCTTTAGTGATTACTTTATTTGACCATAAAGAATTACCACCTTTAGTCATACGAATCAAATTGGGAAACTGCTTTATGGCTAATTGCTTTTTATAAAAAGAAGCAAATTTCAAAAGGTCACTATTTCCATTTCCTGACGTTCGAATAACCCTTACCGTTATCGCATCTTTTCCTGCAGGAATGTTTAAAATTAATCGATGACTATTGTCGATGCTCCATTTTAAACCAGGTACAGAAGCTATTATACCTGCAGCAATAAATGATTGTATTCCATTTTTTTTCTCGGCTATGCTTACTAAAAGGTTCCCTTCTAGTCCAGCAGTCCTATCTAAAAATTTCCCTTGCACCGATAGAATACCCTCTTTAAAATTTGCTACACTATCTTTCAATTGACCAATTAACAGTTGCTCCTCTTGTATCCCTGGCTCTATTCTTAATGTTTGGGAAATGATAATTTTATTTTCGTTATCGAGTACTTGAGGATATTCTAAAATTTCCCTTCCAGCAATTGCATAAGAAAGAATCACTTCTTTTTGATAAACATAATGTCCATGATAGTCAAGATATTGTTTTGGTAAAGGGGCACGAATACCCGTTGATTTATTTAAACTATCCAAGCGATTATTATAAAGCCATTGCCAGGTATCGATTCCTGGAAGGCTAACTCCCTTAACGAAAGGCTGTCCTTCTCCACGATATTGTGTAAACTTAGTTTCGGATAAATCTATATCTCCTTTCCATACCGCAACCGTCCCCATTCGAAGAAGGTCATAACTCAATTGAATGGATTTGTCCAACTTCACAGTTAGCACATTAGTTGAAAGCCCTTTTAAAGGTGAATGTATGGCATAACCATAATTACTTTTATTATGCATAAACCACTCCTGTCCATATTTTAGAGACCCCTTTAGTGCTTCTTCTTTTACTTCTGCTAATTCTTGTTCTATCGTATTTTTTGATCGAGGAAGTTTTGAAAGATAGTCTTGAGAAATTTGAAAATATTGATTGGGGTTTGACTTTTTAAAAAATTCCTCTCTGATATACTGGATTACATAATAACGTTCAGCAGGACTAAGCCAAGACTGAGCGGGCATCATACCTACCCCATTGGTAATCGTCTTCCACATATCATAAGGCTTATTACCAAAACGCAAAGGATCCTTAATAAATGAACGCGCTTGCGAAAGAGAAGCTGTTCCATTGACTCCATGGCAAGTAAAACAAGCACTTTGATAAATTTCTTTCCCTCTTTGCAAGGTTTTTTTATTAAGACTATTGAGCACTTTTCCATGATCAATACCAACGGGTAATTGAGGGGTCCCATAAAAAAATAAAGCAAATAAAACGCTAGAAATAACTAATAGCAGGAAGGTCCTTTTCATTTTATTATTTTGACTAAGATACAGATTTAACGCTACTTCATTTACTCAAAAACATTCATTGTAGAGATCGCATTTTGAATAGTAAACAAAATGAAATATTTTAAAATGAATATTTAGGCTTTCAGCAAAATTCAGATAGCTATATACTATTAAAACATATTACTAAAATTATTAATTAATATATTTTTTTGATTAAATTAAACCTAGGCAACCTAATGAAGTCAAATCAATAAATCAATCATTCACCCAATAAAAATCAAGGTTATGGAAAAGAAAATCAAATTTTTTGGAATTACAACAGTGGTAAGTTCATTAACGTATTTAATAATTTATATCATTACCAATTAAATTTATTAAACGGAAATTGATTTGATCTTTTGAATAGATTCAAATAAGTAATTGAATTAATCAAAATTTCATCCAGCCAACCACTGTTATAAGTTAGGCAAATATAAAAATTAGATAGGGCTATAACTTAGTAATTACAATCACTAAGTTATAGCCCTAATTTATATCAAAAAATAACTACCTCGAGATTATAATAATCCTTCTCACCTTCTTCAATGGTAGGGTCAGTTATACAGATTAGAACAATCCATTTCAGAAAATCAGCAGTTCGGTTGAATTTCTTCGCACCACTGCTGCTATATTCAAGCAAATAAAGTAAGTATTAAACAGATGAATCGATCAGTGGAAAGGGTCATTTTAGTTATCAGAATAGTATTATATTTAGGAAATGATATTTGCTTTATTCAGTATCATCAATATTCCAATTTAAAAATTGCTTGATGGAAAAAAAATCAATGAAAGATCAAGTAGCTGTAATAACTGGAGCTGCCTCAGGATTAGGATTAGTCATTACTAAAAAGCTTGCTGAAAATGGAGTAAAACTAGCTTTACTCGATTTATCAAAAGATACACCCAATGAATTAAAAAATATTCCAAATTCAACTTACTATTCATCCGATGTTTCTATTGAACAAGAAATTAAAAGCACGATTGAATTGATTTATTCGCAATTTAAAAAAATCGATATACTTATTAATTGCGCAGGAATAACAGGAAAGACAAATATAAAAAGTCATGAGACTGAAACTAAAAATCTCAATCGAGTTTTTGAAATAAATTTCATGGGGTCTTATTATACCTCAAAATATGTTTTGCCATATATGTTGAAACAAAGTTATGGCAGAATTTTGCACATCGCCTCTATAGCTGGCAAAGAAGGAAATGCAGGAATGTTAGCCTATTCAGCTTCAAAGGCAGCAGTCATTGGCATGACAAAGGTTCAAGGAAAAGAATATGCTGAAAATGGAATCACTGTAAATGCATTAGCGCCATCAGTTATACAGACGGCGATGGTAGACGCCTTACCAGCTGAACAGGTAAAATACATGACTGATAAAATTCCTATGAAAAGATGTGGTACGCTAGAGGAAGCTGCCAATTTGGTCGCCTATATCGTTTCACCACAAAATAGTTTCACCACGGGCTTTACCTTTGACTTATCAGGTGGAAGAGCCACCTATTAAAATTAAAATTATTGAATCAATGAAAAAATCAGATCATCCACAAGATATTAAAGTAGGCGTAGTAGGCCTTGGCCTAATGGGTTGTAGCATTAGTACCTGTCTATTGATTGCCAAACATAGAGTAATTGCCATTGCTCCTCTTTCAAGTGACTTAGAAAATGCTGAAAAAAGAATTCATATCCATTTGCAAAAATCTCTAGAAGATGGAATGATCCATCAAGCTCCTGCCTACTATTTAGAAAATATCACTATTTCGGAGGACTATGATTTACTAAAAGATTGTGAAATTGTCATTGAATGTACCATTGAAAACATTGCAATAAAAAAATCAGTTTATCAAAAGATTGAAAATGTCATTTCACCAGAAGCAATTTTAACAAGCAATACCTCTGCAATTCCTATAAGTATTTTACAAAAAGAAGTTCAATTTCCAAAACGATTTTTAGGTCTACACTGGGCAGAGCCCTCTCATACCACAAGATTTTTAGAAATTATTTGTGGAGAAAGTTCGGATGTAGCAAAGGGTGAATATTTATATGAAATTTCTCACCTGTGGGGCAAGGAACCAACCCTTGTTAGAAAAGATATCAGAGGTTTTATTACCAATCGATTGATGTATGCCATGTATCGCGAAGCCTGCTACTTAGTTGAAAACGGTTATGCTTCTGTAGAAGATGTAGATAGAGCTTGCAGAAATAATCCAGGCTATTGGATGACCTTAGTAGGTGTTTTTAGATGGATGGATTTGACGGGTGTATCTGCTTATCATACAGTAATGAAAGATTTATTACCCACTTTGAGTAATCAAACAACAATACCAACATTAATTGATGACATTGTAAAGTCTGGAGGTAATGGAGTGATCAATGCGAACGGATTTTATAAATATACTGAGGAAGAAGCAAAATTGTGGGAAGAAACTTTTCAAGAATTTAGTTATGATATAAGAGCCTTAGCTCTAAAATATCCTGCCAATGTGGTAGAAGAAAAATTAAAGAAAAAATAAATTTAAATTATCTAGACAATCAAAATATGTTTTTAATAGACGCACATTTAGATATTTCTACGAACGCGATTGAATGGAATCGAGATTACAGAATGACGGTAAAGGATATTCGTAAATTGGAGGAAGGGATGACCGATAAAATTGACAGAGGAAAAGGAACTGTTTCTTTGCCAGAACTTCGCAAGGCCAATATTGGTTTAGTGGTGGCTACTCAGCTCGCCCGATTTAATCAAAACAATGGAAATTTACCGGGTGCTGGATGGAACTCACCACATCAAGCTTGGGCAATGTCGCAGGCTCAACTTGCTTGGTACCAAGCGATGGAGGCGGAAGGTGAAATGATTCAGATAAATAATCTTGATTCCCTCAACGAGCATATTAAAATTTGGATGGATGAAACAAAGCCTAATTCTGAAAAGCCAGTTGGATATATTTTGAGTTTAGAAGGTGCAGATTCGCTGATTGATTTATCCTACCTTGAAAAAGCTTATCAATATGGATTAAGAGCGATTGGCCCTGCACATTATAGCACTGGAAGATATTGTTCGGGCACAGGTACTACCGATGGATTTACTTCCATGGGAAAAGATTTATTAAAAGAAATGAGTGCATTGAATATCATTTTAGATGTAACTCATTTAACGGATAAAGGATTTTCGGAGGCAATGGATTTATTTAATGGACATCTATGGGCAAGTCATCACAACTGCAGAACTTTAGTGCCTCACCAAAGACAGCTTGCAGATGAGCAAATTAAAGTTTTAATTGAAAGAAAGGCAGTCATAGGAGGATGTTTTGACGCATGGATGATGAAACCAGATTTTACTCCAAGAAAAAGTAATCCCGCAGAATTTGGGATAAAAATTGAAACGATCATTAATCACTATGATCATATTTGTCAAATGGCTGGAAACTCACTTCACTGTGCTATTGGGAGTGACTTAGACGGAACTTATGGTACAGAGCAATCCCCGATGGACTTAGATACTATCAGTGATATACAAAGTCTAGAAGGACTATTACAAAAAAGAGGATATAGTAAAGAAGATGTCGAGAATATTTTTTATAAAAATTGGTTGCGCTTTTTACAAAATGCTTGGGCTTAATTACCAAGATATTTTTTAATTAATAACAATGAAGTGTTGATAAAATAAAAATCAAATTTAATTCTAAAAAATTATGAAAAAGTACATTCAATTTATCGCAAGCACTATCATTGTTTTTTTGTCTTGTATTCAAGGGTATAGCCAACTGAAATTTAGACAGCAGATGATTGCAGCAGAAAGTCCTGAATCAGTGGGCGTATTTGATGTGAATGGAGATAAGGTGTTAGACATTGTATCGGGTAGTTATTGGTATAAGGGACCACTTTATTTAGATAGGCACTTAATAACACAGTTAGACCATATCAATGAATACCATGATGATTTTTCAACCATTCCTATTGATGTAAATGGAGATGGAAAAATAGATTATGTAACTGGTGGTTGGTTTGGAAAGACTTTATTATGGAGAGAGAATCCTGGAAATGATAAAGAATGGAAATCCCATAATATTGCAGAAACTGGAAATATAGAAACTACTCGCTCATGGGATGTAGATGGAGATGGAATCAATGAAATCGTCCCGAACACTCCAGGCAATCCTTTAATATATTATACCATTAAAAGAGAGAATAATAAATCTACCGGTGAATTTACTTCTACAAAAGTCGCAGAAAAACAAGGTCATGGTTTAGGCTTTGGCGATATAAATGGCGATGGTCGTGGAGATTTTATTGTTAACAATGGTTGGATTGAAGCACCTGTTGACAGAATGAATCAACCTTGGAAAATGCACAATGATTTTAAGTTGAATGAGGATGGCAGTGTACCAATTATTGTAGCAGATGTAAATTCAGATGGATTAAATGATTTAATTGTAGGTCATGGGCATTCATATGGACTCAACTGGTATGAACAAAAGAAAGAAGGGAAAAGTATTCAATTTATTAAGCATCCTATTGATCCATTTCACTCACAGTATCATACAATGGAATGGGTAGATATAGACAACGATGGCAAAATGGAGCTAATTACAGGTAAGCGATACCGTGCGCACAATTCAGGTGATCCTGGATTTAATGATCCATTAGAACTTTCTTATTTCAAGTGGAATGGAGAATCATTTACAAAAAATGTAATCAGCTATGGTGAATTTGGAAAAGGAAAGGGTACTGGAATCTATTTCTCTGTTGCAGATCTTCGTAACACGGGCAAAAAAGATATTATTCTTGCTGGAAAAGATGGGCTTTACATATTCTTTAATGAATAGCTTTTCAATATTATAAGATTTAAAAATAATTACTAGGCATAGATATGAATCAACCCTATCTTTTAAAGGCTGAAAATATATCCAAGTCCTTTCCAGGAGTGAAGGCACTTGACAAAGTAAATCTCACAATCGAGGTAGGTAAGGTGCATACCATCATTGGAGAAAATGGAGCGGGAAAATCTACCTTGATGAAAATTTTGATGGGCATGCTTTCCCCTGATGAAGGAGACATTTTTTACAAAGGGGAAAAAGTTACGTTTACCTCAGTAAATGACGCAATAAAAACAGGGCTTTCCATGATACACCAGGAACTCTTACCTTTTCCTGAATTAAGCATTGCTGAAAATATCTTTATGGGAAAAGAACCAACTTTATCAATACCAGGTTGGATCAATACGAAAGAAAT
>CAMBTV010000014.1 GCA_945870835.1 Chitinophaga pinensis | reverse complement strand
CCTTTGGAATAGAGTGCTTTTACTTTTTTGCCTTGATGCAAAAAAGTAACAAAAAAAATCAATCCGCCGCGGCGGATGAAATTTTAACTGTCAGCCTAAAATCAAGGAACTCGCGGGTAGAGTAAGTTACTTTAATGGCCCTGCTCGCTCAGACAGCCTTGATTTTTTAACGGCTGACAGTTAAAATTTCTAGCACTTTTTATTCGAGGGCGTTAAACAAGTATAGTTTCAGATTTCTTAACCCAACTTTTTTAGGTTCAACTAATTATTTATTAAAAAATTCATGGTTATTACTTATCTTGACATTTGATAACAAAGAGATTACTATAAAATAGCCTTTAACCATTTAACCATGAGCGAGCAATCAAATTCTACCTCCAAAAAACAAATTGAAACTGCCCCCTTAGTAGGAATCATTATGGGCAGTGAAAGTGACTTAGAAATAATGAAAGGTGCTGCAGAAATGCTTCGACAATTTGAAGTAGAACCTGAGTTAACAATTGTGTCTGCCCACCGAACTCCAGAGCGCTTAAGAGAGTATGCTAGTAAAGCCAAAGAACGCGGTATTAAAGTGATCATCGCAGGAGCCGGTGGTGCCGCACATTTACCTGGCATGGTTGCAGCAAATACAATTTTGCCTGTTATCGGAGTTCCCGTTAAATCTTCTAATTCCATTGATGGTTGGGATTCTATGCTTTCCATTTTACAAATGCCTTATGGTGTGCCTGTAGCAACCGTTGCGCTCAATGGCGCTAAAAATGCCGGGATACTAGCTGCACAAATTTTAGCGCTTCATGATACCTCCATTGCTGGAAAATTAGAAGCTTACAAGGAATATCAGGATGATATCGTAATGGAAAGTGTTAAAAATGTAAAACACTTAGGATACACCAATCAATTTGACAAATAAAAACAGATCGCTGAAATTAAAGGCTATCCACCTGATTAGGCTTCGGTCAAAATAATAAACTGCTGCTCTAGCCCTGGTGAATTTTTATAAATCATTTCTATAAACTCCTTTCCCCATTTAGCGTAATAAACAAGGAGGTTGTCCATCCTCTCTTGAAGATTATCATTAGGAAATAATTGAGACTTTATTTTATGTAACTGCCTTTGTTGTGCTTCAAATTTCTTTTTTTCTGCCCTCAGCATCTTCTTTTCTAATACAGAAATTTTCTTAGCTGCCTGCAATTCTAAGGAAGTTACATGGTTCGAAAGTGTAATATCAATAGATTCTGCAATTGACTTTATTTTTTTATAAAAAAAAGCCAATTCTAATTGCTCTTCTTTTAAATCAAGTTGCAATTTACTCCCACTTATCACTAATTGATTTATCAATTCCGTATCTTTTTTAAAGAGATCTCCTTGTATGAGATGAAGCTGATTAATCAAATGCTGAATCTCTTTTGGAATAAACAAAAAAGAATTCCTGATGATTAATACTGGATAAGGAACGGTTACTTTCTCAAATACTCTTTTCAACTGTAACCAATAAGCAATTTCTCCCCCACCGCCTACAAAAGCAATATTGGGCAAAATCAATTCTTGTAAGACTGGTCTTAGAATAACATTGGGACTAAATCTTTCTGAATGTTGATTGAGTTCTTCTATTATTTGTTCTTTGCTAAATTTTAGCTCAGTATTTAATACAGTCCATACGCCATTGTTATACTCTATTCTTTCTCTCTGTCCATCTAATAAATAAAATAAATTCAGCTCTCTTCCACTTGCTTGGATTTTATATTCTGCAGGGAAATTTGCAACAGTTTGTTGCACTTCCTTCTGTGAAAAAAATTCGAGTAATTCTTTTTGCATCACAGGAATAAAAGCCGCCTTCACTTCGGTGCTATCCGGCAACAATACCACTAGGCCAAATGACTCAAAAAGATGATTCACTAATTTAAAAGTAGCTTTTTCAATGGTTTCTCCTTCCTGATAACAATCCTTCATTAGATGAATGATTTCAGATCCAAAAATTTGAACGCTCAGCTCTCCTTCTAAATTATTTAATAATTTTAATAATGACTTATCTACCTTCATTCTACCTACAGCACCGGTTTGATTGGTTTCCCAGACTTTCTTTTCACCATTGCAGTAAATATGCCCTAATTCATCTAAATCTGCATCCTCACTGCCCATATAATAAACCGGCACAAAATTATTTTCAGGAAACGACTCTTTTAATTGAGCTGCAAGTTTTACTACATGTAAAATTTTATAAATAAAATAAAGAGGGCCAGTGAAAATATTGGGTTGATGCGCAGTGGTAATAGTAAAAGTATTTTCATTTTCTAAAGCCACGATGTTGGCAGCTACCAAACTGCTAAGTTCTAAAGAGCTGTATTGTTTCTGTAAAATCGATACCAACAATTTTCTATTAGTAGGGAATTTTTTTCGCTGCTCGATAGCTGCTTTTATTCCCGCAACAGAAACTGGATGGTTGTAAAAACGCTGTAAAGAAGGGGATTGCTGAACGTAATCCAACACGGTTTTAGAAAAATATCCCGTTTGGGCATAAGTTAAAAAAGATGCGTTACAGTCCATTCGATTTAATAAATTAATAAATGTTATGATTCAATGGATCACTAGAAAAAATATTTATAAAAAATGCAGCAAAACCTTTTGCTATTTTTTATAGATTAAACAACGGTTCCTTCTAAATCATAATCAAATGCCTTGTTAATTTTTACGTTTACAAAATCACCAATTGTCAACTTCTTATTACTCTGAATAATCACTTCGTTATCTACTTCTACACTATCAAATTCTGTCCTGCCCAGATAGCGACCAGCTTCTTTTTTATCAATCATCACTTTGAAAGTCTTACCCACTTTTTCCTGATTTTTTTCTAAACTAATTTCCTGTTGTACTTCCATAATTTCCTGTGCTCTTTCTTCTTTTTCTTCGGCTGGCACATCATCGACCAAGTCATGGGCTGAAGTACCTTCTTCATGACTGTAGGTAAAGATACCCACTCTGTCGAAACGCATTTTCTGAATAAAAGTTTTTAATTCTTCCACATCATCTCTTGTTTCACCAGGAAAACCAGCAATTAAAGTAGTACGCAAACAAATACCAGGTATACGTTCGCGAATATTACCCACCAAATCTTCCATCTCCTCTCGCGTTATTTGACGTTTCATTTGCAGAAGCATATTATTAGCAGCATGCTGAAGAGGCATGTCCAAATAATTACAAATATTTTCACGGTCCTTGATTGCATCAATAATTTCGAGCGGAAATTTAGAAGGATAAGCGTAATGCAAACGAATCCATTCAAGCCCTTTTACATCTGCCAATGCATGCAGCAGTTTCGGTAATTCCCTTTTTTTATAAATATCAAGGCCGTAATAAGTAAGTTCCTGTGCAATTAACATCACCTCCTTTACACCCCTATCAACCAATCGCTTTGCTTCATCCACTAAAGATTCAATGGGTCTACTTACATGCTTTCCACGCATTAAGGGGATAGCACAAAAAGAACAAGTGCGATTACAACCCTCACTTATTTTCATATACGCATAATGCTGTGGGGTGCTTAACAAGCGCTCTCCTATTAAATCTGCTTTATAATCGGCTTCAAATTGTTTGAGTATCATTGGAAGTTCCATCGTTCCAAAATAAGCGTCTACCTCTGGTATTTCGGCTTCCAAGTTATTTTTGTACCGCTCGCTCAAGCATCCTGTTACGTATACCTTGTCTATTTTACCTCTGCGTTTAAGATCCACTTGCTGTAAAATCGTATTTACACTTTCTTCCTTTGCTTTCTCAATAAAACCACAGGTATTGATGATTACAATATTATGGTCCTTTTTAGCACTTTCATGAACTACATCGATTTCATTGGCAATCAATTGTCCGCTTAGCACTTCACTATCCACCATGTTTTTACTGCAACCTAGAGTTATAATGTTTACTTTATCCTTATGTATCGTTTTTGTCTTCATAATTGAGTGGTTGCAAAGGTAATAAGTTTGCAGTAGACGGGCTATTCTTATGAAAAGGCTTTTTACTTATTTGCACAAACCAATACCCTTAGCTAACATCCGCGACTTTCTAAGCCTGATTCCACCATAGGATTTTAATTACGCATTAATAGATAATAGATCCTCTATTTGACGCCCTCGAATAAAAAGTGCTAGAAATGTGAGATGTCAGACGTTAAAAAATCATGCCCTTCAAAGTAACACTCTATTTTAATTACGTATTAATAGATTTAATGAATCCTCTATTTGACGCCCTCGAATAAAAAGTGCTAGAAATGTGAGATGTCAGACGCTAAAAAATCAAGGCTGTCTGAGCCGACGGGCCCTTTAAAGAAACATACTCTACCGGCGAGTTCCTTGATTTTAGTCTAACATCTCACATTTCAGCCTTTTTATTCGCAGGATTGATTTTTTTTGTTACTTTTTTGCATCAAGGCAAAAAAGTAAAAGCACTCTATTCCAAAGGAAATTTTAAACATAAATAGATAAATTAATTTTACTAAAAAGCAAGACTAATTATCTGGTAGCTTTTTAGGGGAGCTCCTCTATAAAAATTTGAAAACACTCGAAGAAGATTTAAAAGGCTTCACACCTTTAATTATTGATTTTAAAGGATCAACATTAGCAGCCAATAAGGCTGATGATTGTAAGATAATGATCAATTTTTCAATTGCAAATGAATAACCTGCTCCAAAAAACTTTTTGTCTCTCTTTCCACACCCGCAACATCTTTGGATTTAATTGGCGAAGCAATTACATGATTTTCGGTAAGCGGTAATGCAATAGCTCTTTTTTCAGCCTCCTTGGTAGATAACTGCGTAAACATTTCTTTCATCGCACTCACCTTTACGATTGAATCCTGGTGCTGCTCATCCTTATAGTAATACAATAATAAAGTCGGTTGCTTTACCTTACTAAAAGTTTCTTTGTTCATGGTTGTTTCCAACATTTCTTCAAGCGCAATAGTAGCTTCCAAGCGATAAGGTCTATCCCAATATTGTCTATAAATTGGACGGGTATCATCGGCTACCATATACTTAGTTCCCTTTACAAGTCTAGCGATTTGCAAACCCCAAGGGTTATTTAGCAACCATGCCTTGGAGTCATTGATGGCAATATTAGGTGAATACAATACCAATGCTGCCACATCGTTTGGATAGGTAGCTGCCAATTGCAGCGCCTGTGTTCCACCTGTACTAGTTCCCATTAAAATAACTTTATTGCCTAATTGTTTACCTATTGCTAGCGCTTGCTGTGCAGATTTCCAATAATTCTCCGCTGTTAGATTTAACAATTGATCAGCAGTGTCCATACCATGTTCAGCCAATCTCGCCAGAAACAAATTACAGCCAAACTGCTTTGCTATATTTCTATGCACCGGATTACCTTCTTCTTGACAAGCAGAAAATCCATGTAAGTATACTATTGCATATTCCGTCTTTTGCTTGATCGAATCATTTGCCCATACCACCCTTGCCTCATTATCTGGTCGAAGACGATGAGCTGATTCTTGACCAGCAATATAATTTTCCAATTGATCAATAGAAGGAACATCAGGCATCTTAGTGCCATAGTTTGGAGTGGCTGGAGTAGGTCCCAAGCTATACAATACTACCAATACAGTTAATGTAATTACTAATCTCTTCAACCAACGCATAGTTTAAATTTTTATGAAGCTATGTATTTTTTGCAGTATATGAAAATATGCAGAAAAAATAAGATAGATCAGCAGAGAACAAAAATTTCTTCTAGTTGTTTAACACTATATGGAATCAATAAAAATGAACGAAACTTTATACGACCTTCCTGCAATTGAATCCGATTGCTGGTCAAGAATAATGGATGGAGTAATTCAAAGCAGCCATCCTTTTCATCAATCAGTGTTTGCAAATGGCAATACTATCGGAGCAAATATGAGAATGGTGGTTTTAAGAAAAGCATCGGCTACTGAAAAAACAGTTAGCTTATACACAGATATCAGATCGAGTAAGTGGGAAGAGCTTCAAAAAAATCAATCAATCAGTTGGCTTTTTTATGATCATGAATCGCGCATTCAGATTAGGCTAAGTGGAAAAGCGAGCTTACATCAAAATGATGAACTGGCTAATCATTCTTGGGACAATGTAAATTTGAATAGTCGTAAAAATTATTCAAGCATCCTGATACCTTCAAGTGAAATAAATGACCCTAAAGATATTTTGCAGCAAAATTTAGATACGACAACAAAAGATAGTGAAGAAGGAAAAGAAAATTTTGGAGTGGTGGTAACAAATATTCTTTGGATGGAATGGCTCTGGCTTAATCCTGGATGTCATTACAAGGCAAAATTTATTTACAGTAAAAATGGAGAATTCACAGGTAGCTGGTTAGTCCCATAAGTGCAAAATCAAAATAACTATTTCAATTTGAATACAATTGTAATCTGCCGCTAATACAAAATATTATTTCAGAATTTTCCTTCTTTTGTTTTAAGAAATAGCAGAAAGTTTAATTCCTGCAGGCTCAAATGTTATTTTCCTTTGTCGGTATAAATTACCGATAGTCATCTTGAAGGTCTTTTTACTCATCCCAAAAAAGTCATAGATATCATCCGGTAAGCTTTTATCGTGATAAGGTAGGTAACCATTATTTTCCTCCAACAAACGTAAAACTTTTTCAGCTTCATCTTCTACCCTATTGTATCCTGGTTTGCCCGCGGCTACATCTATTCTAAATCGATCATCCTTGTCTTTACTTTCTGGATATATTTTTTTGATAAATCCTTTAAATTTATCTCCTACCTGAATATTGCGGTAAATTTCATTAAAATGAATTACCCCAGTATGTTGATTATTGATGATGCAAACATAGCCAATATCAGTTCGTCGATAAACAATTAAGTCTACCACTTCCAACTCCTTAACGGTAAGTTCTTCATTGCTTAAATACGGCTCTAATTTTTCGGTGGCGGCTATGCGACCCGTTTGCTCATCCAAATAAATCTTTACCAAATAATCTCCATTGGTTCGCATTCCAGATACCTGCTTAGAGGTAGGAACAAAAATGTCTTTCATCAAACCCATATCCAAAAAAGCACCTTGCTGGGTAACATTCACTGCTCTCATTTTTACTATATCACCCAACACTCCATTGGGTTGCTGAGTAGTAGCGATGATTCTATCTTCTCCATCATGGTATACAAATACTTTCAATTCATCTCCTACAGCTGTAGCAGTTGGGACAAAACGCTTGGGTAATAAAATTCCTTCCCCGCCATCATCAAGGTAAACACCAAAATCCACCGCTCTTATAACTTTTAAAAAATTGTACTCCCCTACTTTAACCATTGGATGGAAATTGAAAATAAATTATAAATAAAAAAATGAATTCTAAAAAAAAGTTCCACATCGGCCATCGCCCATTGACCATTCACTATTGACCATTCACCATTCACCATTCACAACACCAACCCTATTCGCCCAAATTAAATAATCCTTCTACAAACTGATGTTTATCAAACACAAGCAAATCTTCTGCCTTTTCGCCTACCCCGATAAATTTTACCGGTATTTTAAATTGGTGAGCAATTGCCAACACTACCCCTCCCTTTGCTGTACCGTCTAATTTGGTAATTGTTATTGCTGACACATCTGTTGCTGCAGTAAAATGCTTGGCTTGTTCCAATGCATTTTGTCCAGTACTTCCGTCCAATACAAGCATCACTTCATGTGGTGCCTCAGGAATTACCTTTTGAATGACCCTTTTAATCTTAGTTAGCTCATCCATTAAATGTACTTTATTATGCAATCTACCCGCAGTATCAATGATAATAACATCCACCTCTTTGGCCACTCCACTAATCACCGTATCATAGGCTACAGAAGCTGGGTCACTACCCATTTCTTTTTTAACAATGGGTACATTCGTTCTTTCACTCCATATTGTTAATTGATCTACCGCTGCTGCTCGAAATGTGTCGGCTGCACCCAATAAAACTGACTTACCTGCTAAAGAAAAATTATGCGCTAATTTTCCAATGGTAGTTGTTTTACCCACTCCATTTACCCCTACCACCAAAATTACATGTGGGCGATGACCGGCAGGTAATTCGTAATTTTCATAACTAAGATCCTGAGGAGCCGTTATCAACACATTCTCTATCTCAGTTTTTAGAATGGTATTTAATTCGCTTGTGCCAATATATTTATCACGGGCAACCCTTTTTTCAATGCGATTAATAATTTCAACCGTAGTCTCAATTCCCACATCCGCACTCACCAATGCATCCTCCACATTGTCCAATACCTCAGCATCAATGGTACTTTTACCTGCTATTGCCTTGGTGATTTTACCAAAAAAACCTTCCCTGGTCTTTTGCAATCCCTGATCAAGCGTTTCTTGCTGTTGTTTTTTACCGAAGAGTTTATCAAAAAGTCCCATACCGGTTTACCCCAAAAGGGGATTTTGTTTGTAGTGTAATTTAAAATGAATTTCAATAAAGTGAACCAAAACCAAGGGGGTAAAAATTAACAAAGCTGTCCCGATGTTAATCAGGACAGCTTACACGAATTAATTTTCTTAAAGGAAAAATATTATTGACCTAAATAATCTTTGATCTTGTCTTTATGAACAATCGACTCTTTGAATGTATATGCACCAGATTTTGGACTACGTACTGCACGTATCACTTTTGTCCAGTTTTTAGCATCTGCTGCTGCCTTCTGGTCCTTGGTTTTAATCGCTGTTTTAGCTGCTTTTGCCATGACTATTTAATTTGAAAAATTTGTAAATCTGAAAATCTGAATATCATGTATAGTTTTCTAATGAGAACTCACCAACTATTCAAATTTGTTATTTGTCTATTTAATTTCTTTGTGCAAGGTTACCTTCTTCAATATTGGATTGAATTTTTTCAACTCCAGTCTTTCAGGGGAATTTTTTTTGTTCTTTTTGGTGATGTAGCGACTTGTACCTGCTTTACCGCTGGCCTTATGCTCTGTACACTCCAAAATAACTTGTACCCTATTGCCTTTCTTTGCCATTGTTGTTGATTTTATTTTTCTACCTCCGCAAACGGAAGTTTAATTTTATATTTTTTCTCCGGAAGCTCTTAGTTGTTTTACAACTGAAAATAATCCGTTTTTGTTGATAGTACGGATAGCTTCAGAAGAAACTTTCAGCGTTACCCACTTATCTTCTTCTGCCAAGAAGTAACGTTTGGTTTGCAAATTGGGCAAAAACCTACGTTTTGTTTTAATATTCGAATGCGATACTTTGTTACCCGTAATTGGCCTCTTACCTGTAACTTGACATACTCTAGCCATATACTAATTTTTTGGACGGCGAAGGTAACGAAAGATTTTGGATTTGTAGAAAGGTTTTTCTTTTTTTTTCAATTTCAATGGCTAAACTACCGAATTGAACTAAAAATGATCCTATTTGAGCCTAATTTATTAACTCCCCTCCACCAATTTTTCCATTAAATTAACTCTAGTTTCTATGTTTTAACTATTGAATTTTCAAGATAACTCCTTCGGTTTGCTAGCCATACCCTTGCTGTTTGAAGTATTACAGACAATAAAATAAGTGCTAACCCAAGATAAAAATGAATATCTAGCAATTTGTTTTCCTTAAAAACAATAAATGCCAATATAATCCCATAAACGGGCTCCATATTATAGGCAATATTTGAAGTAAAAGGAGAAATTTTCTTTAGAGCATTCAACTGAAGATCAAAACACAATACCGTACAGACGCCTGCCAGTATTACTAACCAAATCCAATCTAAAGCAGTGGGTAAATAATAAAGTGCAGGAAAAAATAGTAGGTAAAAAGGAATAATTATAGTTAGAGTCAATAATCCGCCTCCCATTTCATAAAGAGTTAAGGTAGCTGGACTAAAGCGCTGTAATAATTTTTTATTGAAAATTGGGAAAAGAGAAACCCCCATCGCTGAAAAAATTCCAAAAATGATCCCCACCTTATACTGAGGATGAAAATCAAAAATGATAAAAATCCCCGCGATGGATACCAAACTTAAAAGAATATCTAACAGCACTATCTTTCTTTTAAAAATTAGCGGCTCAAAAAAGGAAGTAAAAAAACCAGCGGCAGAGATACATATTACCGCAATGGAGGCAGTTCCATATTTTACACTGCCGTAAAAAGTTACCCAATGAACCGCAACAATAGAGCCCACGGCAAATATTTCAATAATGTCTTTTAGCGCAAGCACTTGCAAAGATTTTTTAAAGTATAGCAGCAGCCATAGCAGCATTACAGTAATCAACAATCTATACCAAACTAGCAGACCTTCATTAAGCCCGATGAGTTTCCCCAAAATAGCCGTAAATCCAGCTAAAAATACAGCAATATGAAGTTGAATAAAGGCTTTTCTCATTAGATGCAAAGATAGGTTTTGGTGCTTAGTGTTTTAACATTCTCCGCAATTTGAATAGCCCCTAATATTCTAATTTGCAAAGCCCAAAAAACAGGTCAATAATCGACACCAATCTTTCTTTACAAAAAAATCATAAATAACTATAAACTAATGGGTGCAAAGCACAAACTAATTATATTTGCCATTCCGATAGGTTTCGGAATATAATCAATCACCATATGACTTTTAAACGTATTAACAACATTTCTGGCTGGGTTATTTGCCTCATTGCTTGCACTGTTTATATCATGACAATGGAAGCCACCGGCAGTTTTTGGGACTGTGGTGAATTTGCCTCTAGTGCCTATAAACTTCAGGTTCCTCACCCACCAGGAGCTCCACTTTTCGTTTTAATGGGCCGCCTATTTATGGCACCCTTTGATCCACAGCATGCTGCTATTGGAATCAATCTAATGAGCGCTCTGTCGAGTGGATTTACTATTCTATTCTTATTTTGGAGTATTACCCATTTTGCAAAGAAAATTATTCGTACCAACAGCGAAGAGCTGACTGGTCAACAAATATTTGCGGTTATAGCTGCTGGTTCCATCGGAGCATTGGCATATACCTTTTCAGATTCATTTTGGTACAGCGCAGTAGAAGGTGAAGTGTACGCATTGTCTTCCTTCTTTACTGCAATCGTATTTTGGGCAATGCTTAAGTGGGAAAATTCGGTAACTGAAGAGCAAAAAATGGGTATTACCGGACATTTTACTAGTGCAGACAGGTGGTTAATTCTCATTTTTTACCTAATGGGATTGTCCATCGGTGTGCATCTATTGAATCTACTAACCATTCCTGCAATGGTGATTTTATATTATTACAAACGCTACAAAGTAACTACCTCAGGTACCTTAATTGCGTTTTTAATAGGATGTATTTTAACCGGATTTATTCAAAAAGCAGTTATTCAATGGACTATTAAAGGAGCGGGAAATTTTGATATCCTTTTTGTAAATGACTTCGGAATGCCCTTCTTTTTTGGCTTTGCATTTTTCTTTGTACTAATCGGAATAATCATTTGGTTAGGAATTAGAATTGCCATCAAGAAAAACTGGAATTTCTTAAGACTTGGTTTATGGAGTTTTGCATTTATGCTGCTTGGTTACTCTACTTACTTTACCACATTAATTCGCTCTAGTGCTGATCCAGTGGTTGATATGTTCAATGTTGACAATCCTGTAAACCTAGTGGGCTATTTGGGTCGCGAACAATATGGAGATTGGCCAATTTTGAAGGGACAGGATTTTACCGCTAACCCCGTTGAACAGACCATGGTGGAAACTTACATTAAAGGAAAAGATCAATACGTAAAGAATGGCCGTAAGATGGAAACTACCTATGCAGAAGAGGATCAACATATCTTTCCTCGTATGTGGGATCAAAGCAATGACCAAGGGCATGCAGATTATTATGCTGGTTTTGCAGAAATAGGTAAAGACCCAAAAACTGGAGAATGGTTGGGAACACCTACCATGGGTGACAATATTAACTTCTTTGCTCAATATCAACTGGGTTGGATGTACCTGCGTTATTTCATGTGGAACTTTGCTGGTAAACAAAACGATATCCAAGGAGTGCTAATGAACAATGTAAGAGATGGTAACTGGAAAACAGGGATTTCATTTTGGGACAATGCCCGCCTAGGTGACCAGCAATATTTACCCGATAGTATTAAACACAACAATGCCAACAATAAATTATTTGCTCTACCCCTTATTTTAGGAATATTAGGAATTGTTTTTCATTTTAAAAGAAATAAGAAAGATGCCATTATAGTTGGTTTGTTATTTTTCTTCACAGGAGCAGCCATTGTACTTTATCTAAACATGGCGGGCAATCAACCACGTGAGCGTGATTATGCATTTGTTGGATCATTTTATGCATTTGCCATATGGATTGGATTAGGAGTTTTATATGTAAGAGAATTATTTACAAAATATGTTAGTGCATCTATAGCAAACTACGCTTCTGCAGCCTTGTGCTTATTAGCTGTACCGCTAATAATGGCCAACCAAGAATGGGATGACCATGACCGAAGTAAAAAAGTATTGGCCAGAGACCTTGCTTCCGACTATTTAGAAAGTTGCGCCCCCAATGCAATTGTTATTTCATTTGGTGACAATGATACTTATCCGCTTTGGTACGCCCAAGAAGTAGAAGGAATTAGAAGAGATATACGTGTAATCAACTCAAGTTTATTGGGTACCGATTGGTACATTAACCAGCTGAGGTACAAACTGAACAACAGTGATCCTATGGATCCTATTTGGTCTGCTAACCAAATAGAGGGCGCCAAAAGAGATGTTGTTTATTATGCACCAAGGCCAGGTGTTGATCCAGAACAGTATATGGATCTTTATACCATGATGAAAGATTATGCTGGAAGCGATGAGAGCGCTAAAATTGAACTCCGCAATGGTGATACCCTCAACGTATTTCCTACCAAAAAAGTAACTGTACCAGTAGATATTAATTTGGTAAGAAGCAATGGGACAGTAAATCCAGAAGACAGTGTACTTTCAGAATTAAGATTTGAAATACCTAAAACTGCTTTATTTAAAAATGATGCTGCCATTTTAAATATTATTGCTGCTAACAAATGGAAGCGTCCAATTTATTTTACTTCCGAATACCGTGAATTAGGTTTTGCTGCATTTCTGCGTCAAGATGGTCTTACTCGCAGGCTGGTTCCTGTAGCCAATGGTATTGTAAATGCTAGTTGGGCCTATGACAAAATGATGAATAAGTTTACATTTGGTAATGCCAATGTAAAAGGTGTTTATTTTGATGAAGAAAATCGTAGACACTTGAATACTATTCGATTGGCCTATGCTGAAGCTGCTGGAAACCTAGCGGAGAATGGAAGAAAAGAGGATGCTAGAAAAATGCTTCAGAAATGTGATAAAAACATGCTAGATGAAAATTTTGGTTATGGTATGGTTTCCAGATTCCAACAACATAATTATGTCTCCCTTCAGTTTTTGGAGGCTTGTTACAAGGCAGATGATAAAGCACTAGCAGAAAAAGTGGCCAAAAGTGTTAAGAGAGATCTTGAGCAACAAATAAATTATTACGCTAATTTAAATGGACGCATGCAAGATCAATTCAGTAATGACAGTGAGCAAGCTGCTAATTTCCTTAGAGGTGTTCAGCAAATTGAGAAAATGTACGAAACTCCTATGCCTAAAACAACAGAAGTTCCTGCTACAATTAATAATACCCCTGCCCCACCTGCTCAAAAGCAGCCAGGCGGTTCAAAAAAGTAAAAAAGATTTACGAGATAAGAAAATCCTTCTGCTAAAAACAGAAGGATTTTTTTATTAAAAAATTGAACCAACCTTTCCTATAAAATGTTAACTAAATTGCAATAGTTAAAACATATTCTAATTTACTTAGGATTTCCTTTCATGTTTTGACGTATTCAATTTTTAATTTTAAATCAATTCATGCAAGGTTATCAATTTTCTAAATTCGATCCCTCTCAAAATGGAAAATCTCCTTTTGAGCAACTGCTCGATATTTTTATGCAAATATTAACCCATACAAGCGGTGATGTATCTGAGGCTATGCAATGGATGAATGAATTGGATAAGCAATATAATCTTACCAAGGAAGATTACGGCATGGGAGATTTTTTTGAAGACCTAAAAGAAAAAGGATACATTGATGACAAAGGAGAAAAAGGTGAGTTAAAAATTACTCCAAAAACAGAGCAAGGCATCAGAAAAAAGAGCTTAGAGGAAATTTTTGGAAAAATAAAAAAAACCAAACAAGGCAATCACACCACTTTTAAGCCCGGCGGTGGCGATGAGATCAATCCAGAATCTAGACCCTTTCAATTTGGCGATACCCTAGAGCAAATTGATTTTACCTCTTCCATTCGCAATGCCCAAATCAATCATGGGGTGGATAATTTCCGACTACAAGAAGATGATTTAGAAATAAGGGAAAAAGATTTTAAATCTCAGACCTCTACCGTTTTAATGATTGACATCAGCCATTCTATGATTTTGTATGGAGAAGACAGAATAACGCCTGCTAAAAAGGTAGCAATGGCATTAAGCGAATTAATACAAACTAAATATCCAAAAGATACATTAGATATTGTAGTGTTTGGCAATGATGCCTGGACGATTGAAGTAAAAGATCTTCCCTATTTACAAGTAGGTCCCTACCATACCAATACGGTAGCTGGGCTAGAGTTAGCGATGGACCTTTTACGTAAAAGAAGAAATCCCAACAAGCAAATTTTCATGATTACCGACGGTAAACCTACCTGCTTAAAGGTGGGTACTAAGTATTACAAAAACAGCTTTGGCGTTGATAGGAAAATCTTAAACCGTTGTATGAGCCTTGCTACACAATGCAAAAAAATAAAGATTCCTATCACCACTTTCATGATAGCTTCTGACCCTTACTTGCAAAAATTTGTACAAGAATTTACAGAAACCAACAATGGAAAAGCATTTTTTGCTTCCCTCGATAAACTTGGTTCCTTTATGTTCAAAGATTTTGAAAGCGGAAAACGAAAAACAGTATTTTAAATAACCATTCTATTAAATAATTATCAACTTACTGTTACTATTATTTGTAACAACTAAAAAAATAAATCCACCAAACGCCTTTTCGTTAAAAAAAGCGAAATAAAACCGAAGATAAAATGATGAAGAAAAAACCAACCACCTTAGGCGAATTAAAAAAGCAAGGATATATTTCAAAATCTATCAAAGACGAAGTTCGAGACAATCTAATCAAAAAAATAAAAGCAAAAGAGAATGCTTTTCCAGGGATTTTAGGCTATGAAGATTCGGTTATTCCTGACACTGAAAGGGCTTTACTGTCGCGCCATAATATTTTATTTCTAGGATTGCGAGGACAGGCTAAAACAAGAATGGCAAGACAAATGATTCAGTTACTAGATGAATACATTCCAGTAGTAGCAGGCAGTGAAATCAATGATGATCCATTGCAGCCCATTTCAAGATATGCGATTGATTTGATAGAAGAGAATGGAGACAAAACGCCCATTAATTGGCTCCACAGGAGTCAGCGTTATGGAGAAAAACTTGCTACCCCAGATGTGAGTGTAGCTGATTTAATTGGAGACATCGATCCAATAAAAGCTTCTAACCTCAAACTAAGTTTTGCTGATGAAAGGGTTTTACATTATGGTATTATTCCAAGAAGTAATCGAAGTATTTTTGTAATCAATGAATTACCAGATTTACAAGCTAGAATTCAAGTTTCGTTGTTTAATATTCTTGAAGAAGGCGACTTGCAAATTCGTGGCTTCAAATTAAGATTACCACTAGATGTATTATTTGTTTTTACCGCTAATCCAGAAGATTATACCAATAGAGGAAGCATTGTAACCCCTCTAAAAGACCGCATCGAAAGTCAGATACTTACCCATTATCCAAAATCGATTGAAACGGCATTGGCTATCACCGAACAAGAAGCAAATATTTATCCAGAACAGGCTAAGCGAGTAAGCATAAGTGATCTAGTAAAAAGATTGATTGAACAAGTTTCTTTTGAAGCCAGAACAAGCGAGCTAGTAGATAAAAAAAGTGGAGTTAGTGCGAGACTAACCATTGCTGCATTTGAAAACGCAGTAAGTGCTGCTGAACGAAGAGCTATCATCAATGATGAGTCGGATACACAAGTATGGATAAGTGATTTGATTGGAATCATTCCCTCTATAACTGGAAAAATTGAGTTGGTATATGAAGGTGAGCAAGAAGGTCCTTACCAGGTTGCATTTAATTTATTGGAAAAAGCAACACGTACTTTATTTGGTCAATATTTCCCTAACCCCGATACACTTAAAAAGAAAAGAGGAAAGGAAGTTACGCCAGAGGATACTCCCTATAAGTCGATTACCCGATGGTTTGACAGTGGGAAAAATATAGATATTTTCTTTGAAACAAAAGACGAAGACAAAGTACAACTATTGTATAAGGTTGATGGACTAAATGCCCTTGTAAAAAAACATTATAAATCTGCAAATGAAAAAGAAAATGCTTTGCTAATGGAATTTGCACTTCATGGATTGGCAGCTTATTCTCTCATAAGCAAAAAAGTTTTGGATGGCAAGATTGAGTTTAAGGACCTCATGGGAAGTATGTTAAATATAAGTAACAAAGATTTTGAAGGAGAATTTGATGAAGAAGGATAAAAAATTAAAAAGCGTTGGTAAATTTCCAGCGCTTTTTTTATAACTCAAAAAATTTGATTGGCAGTTTTATAAAAATTCGATTTTCTATCTTCAATTTAGTCCTACATAATATTAACTTCCCGTTCTAATTCAATTCCGAATTTATCTTTTACACTGGCTACAATTGACTCGCTTAGTTCAAAAATTTGAGCTCCGGTCGAATGGCCGTAATTCACTAACACCAAGGCTTGTTTAGAATAACAACCAGCATCACCCTTTCGGTATCCTTTCCAACCACATTGCTCAATCAACCAACCGGCAGCTATTTTAACCCTTTCATCGGCCAAAGGAAAACCAATTATTCCTGGAAATTCATTTGACAGAGATTCGAATTGATGCTGATTAATTTCTGGATTTTTAAAAAAACTTCCTGCATTACCTATTTCAGAAGGAGTAGGTAATTTACCTTGACGAATGGAAATAATTGCCTCAGAAATTGCTTGAATACTTAATTCAGTTACGCCCATTTTAACCAGTTTTTGATCAACAGCGGCATAAGAAGTTTTAAAAACTGGTACTTTTCTTAATCGGTAGGTTACATTTAATATTACAAACTGTTTATTATACTTTCTTTTAAAAATACTTTCTCGATATCCAAATTCACATTCTTCTAAATTAAAAGTGACCACTGATTTTTCTTTCAGATGAAAGGCGTCCAGTTCAAAAAAAATATCTTTTATTTCTACTCCGTAGGCTCCAATATTTTGCATCGGAGATGCTCCTACATTTCCGGGTATGAGCGAAAGGTTTTCCATGCCGGCCCAATTATTTTGTATGCAATGGATTACTAATTGGTGCCAATTAACACCTGCCCCTGCTTTAATATATACATACTCTTCATCCTCCCTTATCTTTTCGATTCCACCCAATTCATTTTTTAAAACTAGCCCGTCAAAATCTTTGGTAAACAACAAATTACTTCCCCCTCCAAGTAGTAGTATAGGCATTGAATTTGGTGAAACAGAGGGAGGTGAAAAATCAAGATGAGCTGACAATTCATCCACTGATCTAAATCTAGCAAAATAATGAGCGGTCGCATCTATGCCAAAAGTATTGTAATTTTTTAACGAAATATTTTCTTCAATCATACCGATCATTTCTTTTATTCGATTGTACTTTTTAGTTTGCATCTACATCCGCAACCATATACACTCCCTTAAATTTCTTTTCTGCTAATATTAAATTAAATTGATTTTTGATTGCCCGTTTAAACAAATTAATTTGTTTCATATCCAAGGGCAATTTAACTAATAATTCCATGAGGTATTGATTTCGAATCCTTGCCACTACGGGTGCTGCTGGGCCAACAATAAAATTATTTAAATCAATTTTTAATGCCGCCCCTAATTTGTGCGCCGCTTCATCTACAATCTCCTTGCTCTTATGTTTTAATGTTATTTCAATGATTCTACTGTAGGGGGGATAAAAAAACTGTTGTCGATGAGCGATCTCAAATTCATACATTTTTTTATAATCATGCTGTTGTAAAAATTGCAATATCGGGTGGTTTACTTGTGTTGCCTGAATCAATACTTTACCCTGTTCATCTTTTCGACCTGCCCGTCCACTGACTTGCTCCATTAACTGAAAGGCTCTTTCGTTCACTCTAAAATCAGCAAAACTTAATAAACCATCTGCATCTAAAATACCTACCAAACTAACTTTTTCAAAATCAAGCCCCTTCACTACCATCTGCGTTCCTACTAAAATATCGATGCGCTGTTGTTCAAATAACTTAATCAAATTATCATGAGCAGATTTCCCCTTTACAGAATCTACATCCATTCTTGCTATCTTAAAATTTGGAAACTCATCATCCAACATTTCCTCGATTTTTTCAGTACCAAAATTTTTCTCTACCCAATTGACTGTTCCACAAGCAGGACATCCGGTAATTTTTGGATAAGTGGTTCCACAATAATGACAATGAAGTTTATTAGAATATTTATGCAGTGTGAGGGTAACATCACAATTTTTACATTGAGGCAAATAGCTGCAGGTGCCGCACAATAAATAAGGAGAATAGCCTCTTCTATTTTGAAATAGTATTACTTGTCGGCCATTTTCAACTGTATGCTGTACTGCCTCTTTTAATTGAGGAGATAACATTACTTTTCCCTTTTGAACCACTTTTCTGGTATCAATAATTTCAATGATTGGTAAATGAATGCCACCAAACCTTTCATTCAACTCTACCAATCCGTACTTACCTTTTTGAGCATTGTAATAAGTTTCAATTGAGGGTGTAGCACTACCCAATAAAACCTTCGCATCATAAAGTGATGCATAAAATATAGCTGCATCTCTTGCATTGTATCTAGGGGCAGGATCTTGTTGCTTAAATGAAGCATCATGCTCTTCATCTACAATTATCAAACCCAACTCCTTAAAAGGTAAAAATAGAGCACTGCGAGCACCTAATACTATCCTTGTTTCTCCTGTCTTAATCTTATTCCACATTTCTACTCGCTCATTGTTATTAAACTTGGAATGATAAATAGCTATATTTCCACCAAAATGTAACTGAAGCCTCCGAATCATTTGAGAAGTAAGTGCAATTTCTGGTAAAAGATAAAGCACCTGTTTTCCTTGTGAATAATAGGATTCAATTAGTTTAATGTACAATTGGGTCTTACCACTACTGGTTACCCCATGCAGTAAGCAAACATTTTTATTAATAAAACTTTCTTGAACAGCTTGAAGCGCTATATTTTGTGCAGGGCTCAAAGAAAAATTGAGTTCCATTGATTTTGGCAATGTTTTTATCCTATCTACACTTCTCTTTTCTATGCGAACTATTTGTTTGTCGACTAGTCCTTTTAATTGAGCAACAGTAGCGCTTGATTTTTTTAAAAGTGCCGTTTGACTTACTTCCCCTTCTTGCTTCATCAAATGCAGATAACTCAACAGTAATTCCATTTGCTTGGGGGCCTTTGTCCAATTATTCAATAGTTCTTTTAACGCATCCTCAGTTTCATACATCGGAAGAAGTAGTACAAAATTCTCCGACTTACTTTTATATCTTTCACTTAAAGCTTCCCAAACAATGCAAATATTTTTATCTATTAATTTTTTAATGACTGGATATACATGGGTTGCATCGAGTACCTGCTGCACTTCCGTTAAATTCAATTGCTTTTTAATCAACAAAGCCTCAGCAATAAGATATTCCTCGTTATCCAAACTAGAAAAATCATCACCAAATTCTTCGTTGTACAAAAGAATAGTTTCACTACTCAATTTAAAATGAGCAGGCAATGCTGCTGCCATTACTTCGCCTTCACTACACATATAATATTCACTGATCCAATTCCACAATGCCAACTGCTGGGAATACAATAGAGGAGTATCATCGAGTACATTTAAAATTTCCTTTGTTGGATAAGATGGCGCAATTCCGCTGATTGATTTTACAATACCTGCATACTTTTTATTTCTACCTAAGCCTACCTCTACTCTACATCCTTGTTGAATTACTTTAGCAAAAATTGGAGGTACTTCATAGGTATAGGTAGTAGGTAAAGCTAGCGGGAGAATTATGGATGCATAGATAGAACTACTATTACTTAGATTAGGCAATTGCAGTAATGCGTCATTTGCTAAAACACTTTCTTCTCCAAATGAATCCGTTCGGTCCGCCTTCGATGAAGCATTGCTAAAAAGGGGTATTTGGTTTTGATCACTCATTCAATATTTTTACAGCCAACTTATGTTTTTTAGGATACCTTGATCCAACTTGCTTGATAAGCAATCAATTTACTTTCCATTAAATCGTAAACTTTTTTCTTTAAAAATGCCAAGTCATCAAGCGTTAGTCCCTCCATACTTATCTCCTCCAAATAAATTGCCCTAGATCTACCTGGGGATAATGTAAATATACTTTTGTAATGCATCCGATGGTTAGTATCTAAAAATAAAATTGGCTTAATGGGAGTTTGAGTTTCGATAGCAATTTTAAATGCACCGTCATAGAAATCTTTCAGCGGATTAGGGGTGGTATTAAACGTTCCCTCAGGGGCAATTACCACAGAGATGCCTTTTCTGATAAAGGCTTTTAGTTTCTGAACACTCTCTGCCCTTTTAACAGCACTGCTCCGGTCTACCATTACCACAGCATTCTGATACAAAAAACCAAAGACTGGAATCTTAGCCATTTCTGATTTTCCCAAAATTCTAAAAGGTTGATTTCGTATTGCCTTCATAATAATAGGTATATCCATATAAGAAATATGGTTAAAAATAAAAACATATTGTCTGTTTTTATCATGTTCCGACTCAAATATATTACGGTGCCGGATACCCCATATTATCATCATGGCATCCGCCCAAAACTGACATATTTTATAAATAAAATTACCTCCCTTAATTTTTCCAAAAAAAGAAGCCACTATTACAAAGGGGAACAACAGCAATAGTAAAACGACAAAAAGCACAAAACCATAGAGGGAAAAAAGTACCCTAAATGGGAAAATTACTTGTTTCATAATATAAAGCGAATATAATAAGTTTATTACGCAAAGCTATTTAGAGCGCGTTTTTAACCTTTCTCAGCTAATTTTATACCCAAAAACACAGTAAAACTGTATCTAATCTGCTTTTTTCCAAAAATCCCTTTTATAATTCTCTCATTTAATCCGAATTCCCTTACCTTTGCCGTCCTAAATTTTGGTAATATGTTAGCAGTAGTAAAAATAGCAGGTCAACAGTTTAAAGTGAAAGCAGGCGATAGCTTGTATGTACCGCATATCGAAGGTAAGAGTGGTGATAAAGTTGAGTTTTCAGAAGTTCTGATGACCGACAACGCCGGCAAAGTATCTATCGGTAGCAATGTAAAAGCAGTCGTAAAAGCGGAGATTTTAAACGATCTAGTACAAGGTGATAAGGTGATTGCCTTTAAAATGAAAAGAAGAAAAGGTTTCCGTAAAAAGCACGGGCATCGTACTCATTACACAAAAATACAGGTGACTGAAATCGCTTAATTAAAGTATATTTTTCATTCGGGCCAATTCAATAAAAAATTGAAAATCTGCCCAAATTGAACAAATTAGCTAATAAATTGGATTCTGTAATAAAAAAAAATAATTAAAAATGGCACATAAAAAAGGTGAAGGTTCGGTTAAAAATGGCCGTGATTCACAAAGCAAAAGATTGGGTGTAAAAATCTATGGCGGACAACCTGCTGCTGCTGGCAACATCATTGTACGTCAACGTGGGACTGTGTATCATCCAGGTAAGAATGTAGGTCTTGGGAAAGATTTTACTATTTTTGCACTGTCTGATGGTATCGTAGAATTTAAAAAAGGAAGAGGAGATAAAAGCTATATATCGATCAATGCAGTGGAAGTTTCCGCGTAAAAAATAAAATTTTTTTTGGTAGATAAAAAAATATTTTTAATTTTAAGTATTATTTACTAACCATTTAAATTTTAAAGAACATGGCAACTGCAAAAAAGGCTGCAAAAAAAGCACCTGCAAAAAAGGCACCAGCTAAAAAAGCACCAGCAAAAAAAGCTCCAGCAAAAAAAGCTCCAGCTAAAAAGGCTCCAGCTAAAAAAGCTCCTGCAAAAAAAGCTCCAGCTAAAAAGGCTCCAGCTAAAAAGGCTCCAGCTAAGAAAGCTGCTGCAAAAAAGAAATAAGCTTTGCTTTTTAAAAAGCGAAACTAATAAAAAAGTCCTGGCAAATGCCGGGACTTTTTGTTGAATCCAATACCTCCCAAACTTTCATTTCTTTCATCCTTAATTTTTGAAATCTTCTCATACCCCTTGATTTGAAAAATAATTAAGCGAGGATATCAAATTCTAAATAGCCTCATAGAATAGTTTTGAAAATTCAATTTACATTTGACTATGAATAACAACGAAATAGCTGAATCTTTCTCTTTATTGGCCAAATTGATGGAAATCCACAATGAAAACAGTTTTAAGGCCAAATCTTATGCTTCTGCTGCATTTACTATAGATAAACTAACGATACAATTGAGCGAAACTCCACTAGAAAAAATAGTTGGTATTAAAGGAATGGGCGAATCTTCCGGAAAAAAGGTGATTGAATTGCTAACCACCGGAGTTTTAAAAGCCTTAGAGGAAATGATAGCCAAAACTCCTCCCGGTGTAATAGAGATGCTAAATATCAAAGGCATTGGTCCAAAAAAAATTTGTACGATTTGGAAAGAAATGGAAATTGAAAGTATTGGAGAATTATTATATGCCTGCAAAGAAAACAGATTAAAGCTTTATAAAGGCTTTGGTGAAAAAACTCAGCAAAATGTAACTGAAACTATTGAGTTTTATTTAAAAAGCCAGGGTAGCTTTCTTTACGCTCAAATAGAACCACTTCAAGAAATTATAAAAAGTTTTTTTGAAAAATCCTTCCCAAATAATACAACTGAATTTACAGGAACCTATAAAAGACAGCTGGAAATTGTCAATGAATTAGAATTGATAATAGATACCCCCATTCAAAATATAGAAACCACCTTTTTGGAAGTCGAAGACTTTGAGCTGATAGAAAAAAATGAATCCGATATTTTATTTGGACTTTCAGTAGGTTTAAAATTAAGGGTTCACAGTGTTGATAAAAACGAAATAATAAAACTTGCTTTCATAAAAGGATGCTCTGATGAATTTGCCACTGAATTTTCAAGGCAATTTCCAGCTATAGATTACTCTGTTTGTAAAAATGAGGAAGAGATATTTAGACAGGCTTCAATAAATTTTATTCCCAATTGCCAAAGAGAACAAATCAGTACTATTGAAAGGGCAAAACACAATACCCTGCCTACCCTTATAGATACATCTGATATCAAGGGTATCATACACAGCCATAGTAACTGGAGCGACGGAAGCAATACCATTGAGGAAATGGCGCAAAATGCCATTGTAAAAGGTTTTGAATACCTAGTCATCAGTGATCATAGTAAATCCGCCTTTTATGCAAATGGATTACAAATTGAAAGATTAAAAGAACAACATGCCAATATTGATATTTTAAATACCCAATTGGCCCCTTTCAAGATTTTCAAAAGTATTGAAAGTGATATCTTAAATGATGGCAGTCTCGATTACAGCAATAATATTCTAGCAACTTTTGATATGGTCATTGCATCGGTACATTCTAACTTAAAAATGACAGAAGATAAGGCAATGCTTCGACTGATCAATGCAATTGAAAATCCCTACACCACTATATTGGGCCATATGACAGGCAGGTTGCTATTAAGCAGAAAAGGATACCCTGTAGACCATAAGCGCATCATTGACGCTTGTGCAGCCAATCAAGTTGTAATAGAATTAAATGCCCACCCTAGTCGGTTAGATATTGACTGGCGACATATCGACTATGCGTTAGAAAAAAATGTTTTGATATCCATTAACCCAGATGCACATTCACCAAAAGGATTTGACGACATTAGATATGGCACACTGATAGCTCAAAAAGCAATGCTTACCAAAGAACAAAACTTAAGTAGTTATGGATTAAAAGAACTAGAACAATATTTATCTAACAGAAAGAGAATGAAAAATATATAGACCTATGCTAATGGCAACACTATAAAAAAAAGGGACTATTTTATAAAGTGTGTATGAAAATTATTTCAGTTGTTTTCATACACATAAAGTGAAATTTAAACTAATTCAATTGCCTTAGTATTTAAATTAGTTTTTCAAATAAATATTATCAATTCTTATTTTACAAAAGGGTTACTGTCTTTTTATTTGATTCCAAATAGCATCCATCTCTTCTAAGGTCATTTCAGCTAGTTCTTTTCCAGACAAAGATGCCGCTGCTTCCATTTTAGTAAAACGATCGATAAATTTTTTATTGGTACGCTCCAGCGCATTTTCAGCATCTAGCTTCAAAAATCTTGCAAAATTTATCAAAGAGAAAAAAACATCCCCCAATTCATCCTCCATATCATTTTTATTTCCAGAAGCAATTGCTGCAAACAATTCAGCTTTTTCCTCTTCTACCTTTTCCCATACTTGTTCCTTAGTTTCCCATTCAAATCCTACTTGTTTGGCCTTCTCTTGCAAGCGCATTGCCTTTATAGTAGCCGGCAGCGCCTTAGGAACTCCCCCTAACACCGATTTTTTACCTTCCTTGATTTTTAATTTTTCCCAATTCCGTTTTACATCCTCCTCGTTTTCTACTAGCACATCACCATAGATGTGTGGATGGCGGAAAATAAGCTTCTCGCAAACCCCATTAATTACTTCGTCGAGCGTAAACTGATTTTGCTCAGTACCAATTTTAGCATAAAAAACAATATGTAATAAAATATCACCTAGCTCCTCTTTGATACCCTTCCAGTCTCCATCGGTAATTGCATCTGTTAACTCGTAAGTTTCCTCAATAGTTAACTGCCTCAGCGTTTCTATCGTTTGAACCTTATCCCAAGGACATTTTTCCCTTAAGTCGTCCATTATCTTTACTAATCTTAAAAATGCATTTTCGGTTGTGGATTGCATATACAGTTTAATTAAAATTTTATTAAAAATAATAAAGAAAACCCGCAACCAACATTTTTGTAACTTTTAACCAGCTTCAATAGGCCCCGAGAAGTCCCGTGAACATAAATTTAACTAACTCAGAAGTAATTTAAGACGGTAAAATCAAAATATTTTCCCAATACGCTCCTACTTTTCTTTAAATACAAGCCAGTACCTTAATTTTACTTTTCAAAATTCAACTATGGGCAAGTCAATATGGATACAATTGATATTACTGATGACAGTTTCAACAGCTGGAATATCGCAATATCATTATCTAGACATTGTAAGCAACCTTCAATTGTCTTCAGAAATGAAACAATTTAAGGAACAAAAAATAAGAGATATACAAGTTCATAGTTTTGAAAGTAATGGGGACCCTAGTAAAGGTTTTTTTTGCAAAAAAAAGATCAGCAAAGATTATCGTAAAATTGAGACCTATACCAAATCAGCTATCTCTGAAAAATCAATCCTTATTTCGAGATTCAATACAGAAGGGCAATTAATAGCATCAAATGACAGCTCAGCAATTTCGAGTTCATCCAATTTTTATCAGTACGATTCAAAGGGACATCTTACCAAAGTGATTAATATCTCCGCTTCTATGGATGATGACTTCACTTCGAAAATGAACGAGGAGCATCTTTATTTTTATGATGCCAAAGGTCGTTGTTTAAAGATGCTAAGAATAAAAAATCAATTGGATACAGCCACCGTTTTATTCACCTCTGATGAAAAGGGTAATATAATTGATGAGAATGATTTGGGAAAAAACGGTAAACATTATTATTATTATTACGATTCCAAAAACAGACTAACCGACGTAGTAAAATACAACTCCCTAAGAGATAAACTATTGCCTGATTTATTATTTGAATATAATTCTGCAAGCCAAGTAACCCAAATGATCACGACCGAAGAAGGTATTTCAAATAACTATTATGTTTGGAAAAAAATATACAATGAAGGCCTAAGGATTATTGAAAAATGCTTTTCAAAAGAAAATGAATTGCTAGGCTATTTTGAATTTGAATACAATTAAACAATCTCCAATTAATCCAATCAAAATAATTTCTAGAAATCCCCTTATTTCTAAATGACTATTTTTTTAGTAATTCTTTTTTTCTTTCTAGGTAAGCATCATTTCATAACTTTATCCAAATGATTATTAGAAAAAAAATATTGATTGCCTTAGGTCTTTTTTTACTCACTGGAAATCTGGAAGCCCAAACTTTTGGAGGAAATCCCGCTTCTATAAAATGGAGTCAAATCAATAATTCAAAAACTAGGGTAATTTTTCCTACAGGAATGGATAGCCAAGCCAATAGAATAAATTCCATCAACCAATTACTCGAAAAAAATACAGCTTACACCCTTGGAGGAAAACAAAATAAATGGAATATTTTATTATTGAACCAAACTACTATTTCCAACGGATTAGTAAGGATGGCTCCCATCCTAAGCGAATTTTACATGATACCTCAACAAAACAATTTTAGTTTTGGAAGTCTTCGATGGGATGACAATCTGATCATCCATGAAAACAGGCACATTCAACAATATAGCAATTTCAATAGCGGGCTTACCAAAGTTTTTGCATTCCTCCTTGGTCAGGAGGGTCAATTGCTAGCAAATGGAATTGCCATCCCCGATTATTTTTTTGAAGGAGATGCCATATGGCAAGAAACCCTTGTCAGCTCTCAGGGACGTGGCAGACTACCCTCTTTTTTCAATGGCATGAAATCCCTTAAGATTGAAAATAAAAAGTACTCCTGGATGAAACTGCGCAGTGGATCTTACAGAGATTACACACCCGATCACTATGAACTAGGTTACCAACTGGTAGCCTACGGATATGAAAAATATGGAGAAGATTTTTGGAGAAAAGTTACCCAAGATGCAGTTCAATTTAAAGGAATATTTTTTTCATATAAAAAAGCGATTGAAAAATATACAGGC
>CAMBTV010000013.1 GCA_945870835.1 Chitinophaga pinensis | reverse complement strand
GGATTGATCCATAAATCATTTGGACCATTTAATATTTTGCCCTCATAATTTTTTGCGATCACTTTGTGATTACCCTTTTTATCCATACGCCATATTTCTCCTTCCATATCTGCACAAGTAATTAGATTGCCTGCTGCATCAAAATACATTCCATTTGCTCGACCACCCGAGTTTGCAGAAAAGGTTGTAAACGATCTTGTTTTGGCAGACCATTGAATGATTTTATCATTCGGTTGATCAGTAAAGAAAACGTTGCCCTCTTTGTCCACTGCTGGCCCTTCCGTAAAACTATAGCCCTCACCCAAAATTTCTAGTTTTGCATTCGGCGCTACAATGCCCGTGGGGTCATAAATTTCACTATCAAGTTTTGGTTGGATAAATGCATAAAATAAAAATGCAAATAATACATAGGCTAAAATAAAATGGAATTTTTTCATAAAGCTTTTTTCAAGAATTAAATTAATAAGCTATTCAAGTAGATAAGTTATGTATAAACTTTATCCTTCATGACGTTTCCCTTCCGCTACTTTAAATACATGCAAAATTGCAGGGAATATGGCATCCATCGTTTCCTCTGCTCCACGAGGGGATCCTGGTAAAGTAATTACTAAAGTGTTTTTAATGAATCCTGCTACACCTCTTGATAGCATTGCAAATGAAGTTCTTTGCTGTCCATAGTTTCGGGCCGCCTCCATTACTCCCGGAATTTCACGGTCTAGCAATGGACTGATGGCATCTGGGGTAAGATCCTTGGGTGAAAGCCCCGTACCACCGGTAAACAAAACCAATTGAAAACCCTCTTCGCTCAACTCTTTAGCAATAGATTGTATAGCCGCTACTTCATCTGGAATGATTGTATATTTCTCTGTAGATACATTTAACTGATTTAATTTTTCAATTATTTTCTTTCCAGAGCCATCTTCATTTTTCCCGGCAGATACTGTATCAGAGCAAACAATAACAGCACAGCGAATATTGAAGAGAGAATCATTTTTTAAATCAGTCTTTCCACCTGATTTACTTTCTAATCGAATCGTTGAAATTTCTACTCCTTTGTCAATTGGCTTCAACATGTCATACATGGTAAGCGCTGTTATAGAAGCGCCATGCATCGCTTCTACTTCTACTCCCGTTTTATAAATAGTGTGCACTTCTACCGTAATGATAATTAATAGTCCATTTATCTCATGATGTATAGAGGCAAATTCTATTGGCAATGGATGGCAATCTGGAATTAAATCACTCGTCTTTTTTATACCTAATAATCCCGCTGCTCTTGAAAATTCAAACACATCTCCCTTAGCTACTTTCTTTTCTCTAATGGCATCGATAGTGGATTGCTTGGATACAGTAAGTATTGCAGTTGCAATTGCCTTTCGAAGCGTATTGTTTTTATGTGTAATGTTTACCATGATTATTTATTCTCCTTCCATTGATAGGTTTCGTTAGTAAATAATTCCTTCCCCCAGATAGGTAAAGACGATTTTATATTTTCTACCAATTCCTCGCAGGCATTGATCGCAGCTTTTCTATGCTTAGAGGAAGTAAATACAAACAAAGATATTTCACCCGTGGCTACTTTACCCAAACTGTGGTATACGTGCATACAAGTAAGATTATATTTTGCAAAAATAGCTTCTCTAATCTCATGCATTTTTTCATTGGCCATTTCTTCATAACAGGTATATTCAATCGCAGCAACTTCTTTGCCATCGATTTTATCAGCTCTTATCTGCCCTAGAAAAATACTGTGCCCTCCGATGTCTTTTTTACTGCTGTGATTTTGAATACTCTTTCCAATAAAATCTGCAGTCACAGGACCAGCAATGAAAATATTTTTTATTTTTTTCTCTGTCATCTCTTTTCAGTTGATTTGTTTTTAAACCATTCTGTAATGCCACCCTTTAGACTGTAAATTATTTTTTTATTACCAAATGTATCAAATAAGATTTGAGCAGCCTGCAAACTTCTTTTTCCAGATTGGCAAAACACTACAATTTTCTCTTTTTTTATGGCGGCTATATTTTCTTTGAATTGCGAAAGCGGAATTTGATAGTAATTAATATCAGTTAGTATGGGCGTTTCACCCAACTCTCTTACGTCAATAATTTCAACATCAGCGGTGTTAGCAATTTTATTAAAATTTTCAATGTCGATTTCAAATTTATTATTTTTAGAAGCACAAAACCAATCATAATCCATTTTAATAAAATCAGCTTCATTGGCTGGCAGTAGAGATCGAGTTGATGAATTTGCCACAATTTCAATCTTATACAGTTGGTTGGTAAGAGAATGGTAAGTCAATACAGTATTGATCAATGGCTTTCCAATTCCGGTTATCAGTTTAATGGTTTCACTCGCTTGCATACTACCAATGATACCAGGCAAAACGCCTAGCACGCCAGCTTCTGCGCAATTGAGCACCTCCCCATCAATAGGTGGCGTAGGAAATAAATCCCGATAATTAGCCGGAGTAACACTACTAGCTAAATGACAATTTAAAATAGCCACTTGTCCTTCAAATTGGGAAACTGCTCCATACACAATTGGTTTATTCAATAATACACATGCATCGTTGATAAGGTATCTGCTAGAAAAATTATCTGTTGCATCAATGACAATATCATAATCTTTGATAATCGCTAGTGCATTCCTAGTGCTTAACCGTTCATTGTAATCAATGATAGTAATTTCAGGATTCAATTTTGCTAACCGCTCTTTGGCAGTGGAAGCCTTCGGAAGACCAATATCATCAACAGTAAATAATATTTGCCGATGCAGGTTGGTAATGGAAACAATATCTTCATCAACAATTCCAATAGTACCTAATCCAGCCGCTGCAAGGTATTGAAGTGCTGGACAGCCCAATCCTCCGGCACCTACCACCAATACTTTTGATTGAAGTAGTTTATGCTGACCTTCTAATCCAAATCCTTTTAAAAGGATCTGGCGCTGGTATCTCTCATATGATGGAGTTTGCTCTTTCATTTTTTATCCTCCAGAAAAAGGCGGTAACAATGCTACCGTGCATTGATCGGTTAACAAGGTATTTGCTGAAATAATTTTTTTATCTACTGCAATTACAAAAGTTGATTGGGTTAAAGAAGGATAAGTATTTTGAAGGGACTTCACCATACTATCAGTATCTAAAGTATTTTCTACTGTTATTTTATCAACTCCTGTGATATCTGCGAGTTGTCCAAAAAGCATAATATGAACCTTCATTATTTTATTTTTTAAATTATTTTAAGCACTCGTAAATATTAATTTTACGGCAGCAAGCAGCAACACGATTGCCAAAATATTTTTTAATATAGTCTGCTTAAATTTTATTGCTCCAAGATAAGCACCCAATAGTCCACCTGCAAATGCCACCAATACATAGCCTATCATAGCTGAACTAAATTGAATCCCCTTGGTATATTGTCCGGCTAAACCCGCTAGGGAATTTACAAAAATAAACAATGCACTGATCGCGGCAGTCTGTTTTTGATCGGTCCACTTTAAAAATAATAGTACTGGCGATAAAATAATGCCTCCTCCAATTCCAATTAATCCTGAAAGAAATCCTATCGCTGCACCAATCAATAATGACAGAGGGGTGCTTGATTTTTTTTGTTCAGTAGCGGGTGTATTACTAAATAATAAAAATCTTGCTACCGGTATGAGCAGTAATAATCCTAATATTTTTTTATACAAAGCTCCATCCAATACCAATAAGCCTCCTACAAAAGCCATCGGAATGGAAGCCAATGCCAGTGGTAGAAATATTTTTTTTATAAAATAGCGTCCTCTGTAAAATTGTATAAATGCAGTAAGAGATACAAATAAATTAAGTAGCAGTGCAGTAGGCTTCATTACCTCTGGACTAAAACTAAATAAAGCCATTAGGGCAAGGTATCCGCTTGCACCTCCATGTCCAACGGATGCATATAAAAATGCAACCAAAAATAATAGACCGTATAATAAAATTAAATTTTCAGCCATGTCCTTAATTTATTCTGGCAATAAGTGAATGAGTACGTTTTCACCTATTTCACAATAGCCAGTATTTTCTCCTAACACTATTAAACAATTTGCTTGTGCAAATGAGCTCAATCGATAACTTTCTTGTGCACCTAAAGGCAATACTGTTTCTCCATCGAAATAGCCCTTTAAAAATTGGGTAAGTCCAGCAACCTTATTAATCGATTTTAAAAGAGGAACTTCTAATTTCTTTAATCCTCCTAATTGATTACTTAATTGCTGTAGTGCTGGAAATAGGTATTCATAATAACAAGTTAGTACCGAAGAAGGATTGCCCGGTAAGCCAAAAATCAATTTATTTTCTTTCTTGCCGAAGTACAATGGCTTTCCAGGTTTTTGTTTTATTCGGTGAAATAATTTTGTTACGCCACAATTTTCTGCAGCTTGCAATACATAATCATAATCGCCTACGCTAATACCACCCATTAATACAATTACATCTGATGCACTGATTGCTTCCTCTAATGTTTTTTGTAAAACATTCAAATTATCTTCTGCCCAAAAAACTTTTATTTCATTGATATTAAGTTGTTGCAATGCTGCTGTAATGGTAGAGGAATTAGATTCGTATACTTGACCAAACTGTAAGGTTTTTCCTGCTGCTTGCAATTCATTTCCAGTAACGATAATACTAACGGTAGGTTTTGGAAAAACGGATACCGAAGTAATTCCTATTCCGGTTAGAAAGCCAATTGAACCAGGTGTTAATTTACTCCCCGCTTTTAATGCTAACTCTCCTAGTTTTATATCAGCACCCATTTCCCGAACGTTTATCCCTACTTGTATATTTTGATCTTCGATTGTTAAAACGCTATTTGAAACCGTAACTTTTTCTTGCATCACTACCGTGTCCGTTCCCTGAGGAACAGGGGCTCCTGTAAAAATCCGAACTGCTTTTTCGGATGAGTAAGTTTTAGTGGTATTGCTTCCTGCAGCAATTTCTCCTTCAATTTCGAGTGCTCCATTATTTTTCCAACCGTCAAAGCAAAACGCATATCCATCCATTGAAGATTGATTGAAAGGCGGAGAATCAATCATTGAAAAAACATCTGAAGCTAGGGTAAGGCCTGCTGCTTGAAGTAGCGGCAATTGAACTGGATTGAGCGGACTTACCTGTTCTTGAATTATTTTTTTTGCTTCGTTTACGCTTATCATAATTGGGTAAATAATTTATCCGCCAATGGTAATCATCGATCTGTTTTGAATTTCTTCTGCATGCACCTTTTCAAAATCTGCAGTAAATTGTCCGCCTAATTCTTTTGCTTTACTCGCAATACTTTTTTGTATCAGCGGTAAAATATCTTCTCCATTTCTAAAAGCAGTTAACAGATCAGTCTCCTCTTTTGAAAATAGACAGTTCTTCATTTTTCCGTCTGCCGTTAGTCGCATCCGATTGCAGCCACTACAAAATGGAGAAGTCATGGTGCTGATCACAGCAAAGGAACCAGCATGTCCTGGAACCGTATATTTTTTTGCAGTATCATGTATTTCATCATCAAGTCGAACAATTGGATATTTAGTTTGTACTAGATCCAAAATTTCTTGCCAGGTAAATACCTTATTACTTGTCCATCGGTTGCCACTGAAGGGCATAAATTCAATAAATCTTATTTGTATGGGTGTGTCTTTAGTCCATTCAATAAAATCATTTATTTCTCCATCATTCATTCCTTTCATTACTACCACATTCACTTTTACCTGAAAGCCATTGCGGATTAATAATTGGATATTGTCATATACTAATTTAAATTGATCGCGTCGGGTAAGCAACATAAATCTATCCGATTGCAAAGTATCCAGACTGATATTAAGTGTTTGAATATTTGCCTCCTTTAATAACTCTATAAATTCGTGAACACGTGTACCATTGGTAGTCAGTGTTAGTTTTACCGGTAATTTTGAAAGAGAAAGAATTATTTTTCCAGCATCTTTTCTTACTAGAGGTTCGCCGCCAGTTAGTCTTATTTTGTTTACTCCTTGGGCTACAAATATTTTGGAGATGGATTCAATTTCATCGGGCTGCATTAATCTACTAGCTGGCGTAAATTCATATTCCTCTTCGGGCATGCAGTAAAAACAACGAAGGTTGCAGTTATCAGTAAGTGATATTCTTAAATAATTATGGTTACGTCCAAAAGAGTCTAAAATCATTGAATTAATCTATTTTAAATAATTTATTTATGTTGCCCTTAAATATTTTTTTAAGAATTCAGCTTGCAGAAGTTGATTCTAAAATTTTGATCCCTTTATCAATAAATCATAATCTCCTGTTGTGTCAATATCAATTTCTCAAAAAAGAAAACTGACTGTTTCTACCCAATCTGGATTTGATTTCATGATTTTTTTTGCTCCACTGTCTCCTTTTAAAGAAAGTAGCAATGCAAATATAGTTTTATCAAATAAAGCAGGCGTACCAATATTATTTTTATAACTGCTGGCTATAATCGGTTTAAGAGAATATTTATATTTTTCTATTAAGTCGGTTAATAATTTTGCCGTTACATAAGGCTGATCACAAACCATAATAATTACCCCCGCAATCGTCGGAGTAATTTTAATCAATTCTTCCATCCCGCATCTAATAGAGGAGGCCATTCCTTCGCTCCATTGTTCATTGATAACAACCTTCGTACTGAACTGCTCTATTGATTTTTTTAATAAATCGGCGCTGGATCCTAATACCGTTACAATGGGTTGTAGTTCTGTTTCAATAGCTACTTGTAAACTATGCTCTAGGAGGGTTTTGCCTTTATAATTTAATAATTGTTTTGGTTTACCCAAACGAGCCGACTGTCCCGCAGCAAGTAGGATGATTCCATAGGAATTTAATAAGCTATTTTCTTCGGTAGGGGGCATAGTAAGTCTGTACTCGAAGTTACTCTTAGTTCCTTAGATTTTTGAGATAGTAATTGAGAATATATATCCTTGGCGGTATAGAAAGAGATGGCTATCGAAAGGTAGCCAATAGTCAAATATTTGAGATAAGATCCAATTAAAATTTTATGCTATATATCCACTTGAAAAATGGATTATATCTTCTTAATCAACCAACAATGCCAATTTTATTTTCGCTCTGCCTTCACCTGCTCTAGCTTAATCATCGGCTGTTTGTTACCCCAACTATTGGAAACAAAATTTAATACATCAGCAATTTCTTGATCTGATAGTTGGTTGAAAGGAGGCATCACAGCGTCATAAACTTCGTCGTTTACTTTTATTTCTCCTTCTAATCCTTTGATCACTACTCCGATAATCTGTTTTTGATTTTTTAACCAATTTGAATTGACCAAGGGTGGGAATGCGCCCCCTAGTCCCTCACCAGTGGGCATATGACAACTAGAGCAATTGGCTGAATAGATATTTTCACCTCTTGTCATACTTTTTTGTAAAGTATTTTCTTGGGCAGATAATATTTTAAAAACTCCTGTAAAAAGAAGACACAATAAGAAAATTTTGTTATTCATAAAAAATTGATAAAATAAAAAGCTTTTTTAATTTATCCAAAGATAGTTAAATGTTAAATAGCATAAAGTCAGTAAAAACTAATTTTCACAAAAAATTTGCTATCATAACCGTTTATAATTTTGTTAAAAAAGCTTTTATCGATTCTTTTATACTCCGATGTTTTTTTATTAAGCTGGTCGCTTCTTCATTAGAGATATTTAATTCTTGCATTAATAAATGAATGGCTCTTTTATTTAATTTATTATTTGAAAGCTTCATTTCCATCATCTTATTTCCCTTCACTTTTCCTAGTTGAATCATAAGGGAAGTAGAAATCATATTCAAGGTCATTTTTTGAGCAGTACCTGCTTTCATACGAGTGCTTCCAGTAACAAATTCCGGTCCAGTAATAAGCTCAATAGGGTAATCGGCCATCTGGGCAATACTGCTCATTGAGTTACAAACAATGCAGCCAGTAGTAATTCCTTTTTCTTTGGCAATGGCAATACCTCCTAATACATAGGGTGTTTCGCCAGATGCGGCAATGCCGATTAAAAAATCTTTCGAATTAATTTGATGTTTATTTAAATCTATCCAAGCCTGATGATGGTCATCTTCTGCAAATTCAATTGCTTTTCTTATTGCGTTATCTCCTCCAGCAATAATACCTAACACTACTCCCTCTTCAACTCCATAAGTAGGTGGAATTTCAGAAGCATCTAAAATGCCTAATCGACCACTCGTGCCAGCACCAATGTAAAAAAGTCGTCCACCACCCTGCATTTTTTTTAACGCGGCATTAATTAATTTTTCAATTTGAGGTAAGGCAGATTTTACTGTCTTTGCAATGCTTGCATCTTCATTATTGATGTCAGTAATCAATTCCAACACTGATTTCTTTTCCAAATCATCATAATGAGATGGTGATTCTGTATGGTTTATTTGATTCATCATTAATAAAAATTACTTCAGGTATTAATTCGGAAAACTTATTTTCCCCATTTTTACCAATGGATGACCCGTCTCCATATTTCCTATTGAATTGTTTTCACCTGCAACTGTTTCATTGGCTAATACAGCAAAAAGGACGGCCTCTTTTGCATTTGGATCAATACCTATTGTTTCAGTAGTAGAAAAACCAACATTGGGTAGTTGCTCCTGAATATTTCTAATCAATAAGGTGTTGTGAATACCTCCCCCACTACAATAAATTTTTATATCATCCCAACCTTTAGTACATGCTATAATAGCCTGCACAATGGTATCTGCTGAAAATCGATTGAGCGTAGCCATCATATCTTCATGTGAAAGAGTCGGTATGCCAGCTGCTAATTTAGCTTCTTCAATATAACTAAGATTAAATAATTCAGGTCCTGTTGTTTTTGGAAACTTTTTTTCAAAAAAAATATTTTTTTTCAAACTAGTAAGTAGGGCCTCATTAATAATTCCTTTACTCGCAATCGTTGATTGATCATCAAAATATTTCTCCTCAAAATTTTCTTGAATGTAGGCATCCATTAAAGTGTTGCCAGGACCAGTGTCAGTACTTAACACTTCGCTTCTGTTTAAATCACCTGGAAGTTTAGTAAAATTTGCAATGCCACCTATATTCAATAAAATTCTATTTTCTCCTTTTTTACTAAATAAAAAATAATCTCCGTAAACTGCTAGGGGAGCACCTTCACCTCCGGCTGCAATATGTTTTTGCCTAAAATCACTGATGGTAATAATGCCTGTTTTTACAGCCAAATGATCTCCATCACCAATTTGTAAAGTGGCATTTGAAAAATTGTCTAACCCATGCAAATTTTTCGGAGCATGATAAATTGTTTGCCCATGGCTAGCTATCAAGTCAATAGAGTCGGATTCCACTTTCCATTTTTTTAAACAATCAATTATGATATTAGCATGATGTTCGGCAACCCAACTATTGAGTAAGCAGACTTTCTGCAGATCAACTGCTCGTTTTGAAAAAATTGATTTTATTTCTTTTTTAAAATCTTCTTGATAAGCAACTGTTTCAAAATGAAGTATTTCAATTTTAGTATCTATTCCAGTGCCATAACAAATACAATCTACCACATCTAGACCATCAATTGAAGTGCCACTCATTAATCCAATCACTCTTCGATGGCTTTTATTACTCAGTTCGTATAGTCGTTTAATATTCGAATTCATGATGAACTTTGATCCTAAAATTAGTTAGGTATGTAAAAATAGGCAGATTTTTTCTTCAAAATCAGACCTTAGATCATTTAGAAGGGTTACCTATCTTAATTGCGATGATCCAATACTCATCCAATGGTAATTACTTAATTTATTTTTATTCGCCTATTTGTATGAGATGACCTAGAACCTACTGATATTTGTATAAAATAAAATCACTTTGGAAATTGCTGGTTATATCGCATCATTGATCATTGGAATTTCTCTTGGATTAATTGGTGGAGGGGGTTCCATTCTGACGGTGCCGGTAATGGTATATCTTTTTGGGGTTCAACCATTGTTGGCAACTTCCTACTCATTATTCGTGGTAGGCGTAACCAGTCTATTTGGTACAATTACTAATTTTAGAAATGGATTGGTGAATATAAAAATAGCTGTGTTGTTTGGCTTTTCATCGGTCATCACTGTTTTTTTTACAAGAAAGTTGATTATTCCCGCTATCAAGGGTCTTACTTTAACGGTCGCTGGCTTTAAGATTACAGAGCCAATATTTACAATGATTCTTTTTTCTTTACTAATGATAGTGGCTGCCTATACAATGATTGTAAAACAATCGAATGCAACTGAAAAAAGAACTTCCTCTAAAAATAAAAACTTCTCCCGCCTTTTTCTTTTTGGAATCATTATTGGTTTTATCACTGGATTATTGGGTGCTGGAGGAGGCTTCTTGCTCATACCAACCTTGGTATTGGTAATTGGGCTGCCAATTAAAGAAGCCGTGGGCACTTCATTATTGATCATTGCAGCTAATTCTTTAATCGGATTTACTGGAGACCTAGGACATTTTATAATTGAGTGGAAATTGTTATTAACAGTAACCCTTATTGCCATTATAGGCATTTTATTGGGAGGGCAGTTGGCAAAAAAAATAGAAGGAGAAAAATTAAAAAAAGCTTTTGGCTGGTTTATTTTAGTTATGGGAATCTATATCATCGCAAAAGAAACCTTATTACACTAAAATTACAACCACAAATAGAGCATATAAATTTTCGACTATTTTCCAAAAGTCTTTTCTTAACTTGTAACTTACCTTTTATAAAAGAGTAAAAAATATTTTATGATGGAATTTTTAAAACAACCGTGGACCTGGTATGTGGCAGGTGCTATCATTGGTTTGATTGTACCCGCATTATTAATTTTTGGCAATAAACATTTTGGAATATCTTCCAATATGCGCCATATCTGCGCTGCTTGTTTTCCTGCTAATATTGCCTACTTTAAATACAATTGGAAAAAAGAAATTTGGAATTTCTTTTTTGTTGGCGGGGTAATAATAGGCGCAATGATTGCTACAGTATTATTAAATAGCGATAGTCCAATACAAGTAAACCAGCATCTTGCGAGCGATTTGGCAGGATATGGGATAACTGATTTTAGCGGAACGGTTCCGAAGCAACTTTTTTCATTTGAAAGTTTATTTACGTTGCGCGGATTTATCATGATGGTGATCGGTGGTTTTTTAGTGGGATTTGGAACTCGCTATGCAGGTGGTTGCACCAGCGGACATTCTATTATGGGCCTTAGCAATTTACAAGTCCCTTCCTTTATCGCTACCTGTTGTTTTATGGCAGGTGGTTTTATTATGGCAAACCTTATTTTACCATTCATTTTGCGCTTGTAAATCATATCTAAAAAAATTAAAAATGCCCATCAAAAATAATTTGTCTGATACAAATACAAAAGCTACTATGGCTAATTTAATTAATGATGACATGGATTTTGAAATCCGTTCGCTTGATTCAATGTGTATCAATGATTCTCAACAACAACATCCTTGGTGGTATAATTTCAAGTACTTAACCATAGGAATAGTATTTGGAATTGTTTTTGTAAAAGCTGAAATTATTTCTTGGTTTAGAATTCAGGAAATGTTTCGTTTGCAAAGCTTTCATATGTTTGGAGTAATTGGAACCGCAGTGGTAGTTGGGATGATATCTGTTTGGTTGATAAAAAAGTTTTCAATTAAAACAATTCATGGAGAGTCTATCTCATTTCATCCTAAAAAATTTAATAAGGGGCAAGTGTATGGCGGATTACTATTTGGAATGGGTTGGGCATTAACTGGAGCATGCCCAGGCCCATTGTTTGCTCAGATTGGAACAGGCGCTTTGGTAATATCGGTAGTGTTGGTTAGCGCTATTGCAGGCACATGGGTATATGGCTATTTTAGAGAAAGATTACCCCATTAAAAATCTCGATAAGCAGGTAACTATTGATTGATCGCTGCTAAAACTTCTTGACTAGATGGCTCAACAGAAGAAGCAAAAAAGTGTGTCAATCTTCCTTGTTCGTCAATAAGATATTTGCAAAAATTCCAAGTGGGAGCCTGTTCGTTCCATCCATTTTTATTTTTTTGTGAAAGCCATTTAAAAATTTCATTCTGGTCTGTACCATTGATTACTTTACTTTTTTTGAAAAGTGGAAAACTGACTCCATAATTTAATTTACAAAAACTAGCAATCGCAAGATCGGTACCTTTTTCTTGCCCTTTGAAGTCGTTGGCTGGAAATCCAAGTATCACTAATTTTTCTCGGTTTTGTCGGTAAAGTTTTTCTAACTGCTCGTATTGGCCTGTGTATCCACAATCAGAGGCGGTATTGACCAATAATATTTTTTTTCCTTTGTATTGATCTAAATTTATCGTACTGTCATCAATTAATACAGCAGGTAAATTATAGAAAGATTCTGGAGCGGTAACACCTTTATTGGATAATGCCTTTGAATTGACTCCTGTGAGTTTGGTAAACCACATCATAGCAGGGTAGCCAGCTTTTAATATTTTTTGACGAGTTGTCATACTATTTGAATTTTTTTTTGTTTTAAAAATGTTTAGTGAGCAACTTAGTAATACGAGTAATAACAATACTCCCATCCATTTTACCCATTTTTTATTTTTCATTTGCATTTCTTATTTATTTTATAATCCATTTAAATAATTTCAATCTTCCTTTAAAAGGAGGGTATTTCACCGCAGGGTCAAGCCAGGTAGGCGTTTTCATTACTGCTTTTTGATGACTGAAAGTTTCGAAAGAAAATTTACCATGATATTTTCCACTACCACTTAATCCACGTCCTCCAAATGGTAATCGATGATTGGTTAAATGAAGTGCTGCATTATTTACACAACCTCCTCCAAAAGGAATTTCAGCAATCCATGCAGCTTCTTTTTTGCTATCCGATGTAAAAACGTAGAAAGCCAATGGGTTTTTATGCTTAGCTATAATAGCTTTTGCTTCGGCTCGATTTGAAAAAGTAAGGATGGGTAATATCGGTCCAAATATCTCTTCATTCATAATCGGCGATGTCAGAGATACTTGGTCCATTAGGGTGGGTTCAATATATAATTGCTCTTTATTAGTATTGCCTCCCAATAAAATATTTCCTTGCTCTAAATAGGAAGATAGTCGATTAAATTGCTGTTCATTAATGATTCTGCCGTAGTCATAACTTAGTGCAGCATTTGCACCAAAAAAATTATTAATTGATTGCTTGAAAGCAGCGATTAAATCTTCTTTTACAGATTCATGCACTAATAAGTAATCAGGAGCAACACACATCTGTCCGGCATTGGAAAATTTTGTCATTGCAATACGATTGGCCGTTACTGTTATATTAGCATCTGCTTCTACTACACAGGGACTTTTTCCTCCTAATTCGAGCGTAACAGGAACTAGATTAGCAGCAGCCATTTGATAAATTATTTTCCCTACAGCCGTGCTACCGGTATAAAAAACATGATCAAATACAAAATGGTTCATCATTGCTGGAATTACTTCTGCACCTTCTCCTTCAACATATAAAACATATTTTTTATCAAACGTGGACTCAATTATTTTTTTCATCACAGCTGCGGTGGCGGGTGCAAATTCGGATGGCTTTAGTACCACACAATTTCCTGCTGCGATGGCTCCTGCTAGTGGGGTAAACAATAATTGTAAAGGATAGTTCCAAGGACTGATGATAAGCACTACCCCCAATGGCTCAGTCATTACATAACTCTTTGATGGAAGATTTAATAAGTTGGTTCCCACAGTTTTTGGCTTCATCCATTGGTCTAGATTGCTAATGGCATTGCTAACCTCAGACAAGAAGAAACCTGTTTCAGTTACCCAACTTTCTTCAGGACTTTTTTTGAGATCCTTGAATAAGGCTTCTTGAATTTGCGGTGCATATTCAAGAACAACTTGTTTTAGCAGGTTGAGTTGAGTTTTTCTGAACTGAGCTGATTGCGTATCCCCTAATTCAAAGTAGGTTCGCATGGATAATAACTGATTCGTATCTACCATAATGCTAAATTTGTGGCAAGTTAGTAAAATCAATTTGTATGTCAGAGGAACGTTATATGCGCATGGCTTTAAAAGAAGCAGAAAGAGCTTTTTCGGAAGGTGAAGTTCCCGTAGGGGCTATTGTTGTAATGAATGACCGTGTAATTGCAAAGGGTTATAATCAGGTAGAAAAATTGACTGATAGTACTGCCCATGCTGAAATCATTGCATTAACAGCTGCCTTTAATTTTTTGGGTAGCAAGTATTTGCCTGAAGCTGTTTTGTATGTTACGCTTCAGCCCTGTTTAATGTGCAGTGGGGCACTTTACTGGAGTAAGATAGGAGGAATTGTATATGGTGCAGAAGATGAAAAAAATGGCTACAAAAGAGTAGCGGGTGATTGCTCCCCTTTTCACCCCAAAACTAAGGTAGTTGGTGGCGTATTAGCAGAAGAATGTGCTCAGTTGATGAAAGACTTTTTTAAAGCAAGAAGATAAAAGATAGAATTTTAACCAAAGTAGCAAAATTTACCCATTCACCCTTTCCCATTCACCATTCACCCTTCACTCTTGCCCCTTCACCATTCACCCTTGCCCATTGCCCATTCACCATTCACCCTTGCCCATTCACCTTTTTATTATCCGTTCTCGTAAAAATGAACTGCCTTTGAATTTGAAAACTAGCTTTAACCTTATTAAATTTGTATCAGCAATTAATCACATTCATTTTAAACAATTAATAACAATTATTATGGCATTTACATTACCGGCACTTCCTTTTGCCCATGAAGCATTGGAGCCACATATTGACACACTTACCATGCAAATTCACCATGGCAAACACCACCAAGCTTATGTAGACAATCTAAATAAGGCAATTGCAGGTAGTCCCAACGAAGGAAAGAGCATAGAAGAATTGGTAGCGGTTGCAGGATCTATTAGTCCAGCAGTTCGCAACAATGGAGGCGGACATTGGAACCATACTTTCTTTTGGGAAAGTTTAGCTCCTAATGCAGGTGGCAGTCCATCCGAAGAATTAGCAGCAGCAATTGATGCAGCTTTCGGTTCATTGGATGCCTTTAAAGAAAAATTTGCAGCAGCAGGTTTAACAAGATTTGGTAGTGGCTGGGCATGGTTAATTGTAAAAGAGGGAAAACTAGAGATTTCTTCTACTCCCAACCAAGACAATCCTTTGATGGACGTTGCAGAGGTAAAGGGTAGCCCAATTTTGGGATGCGATGTTTGGGAGCATGCTTATTATTTAAAATATCAAAACAGAAGAGCGGATTATCTAGGTGCCTTTTGGAATGTAGTAAACTGGACTAAAATTGCAGAACGTTTTTCGGCAGCAGTAAAATAGTTGAGTAACTAAATAGTACTAAAAAGCTGCAATATTCATTGCAGCTTTTTTAATGTCCTTCCCGAATTGTCTTTTCCCCATTGCCGATTCACCATTACCCATTCACCCCTCAATTCACCGGATCATGCCCATGATTCCCCCAAGGATTACATCGAGCTATGCGCTTGGCAGTTAGCCATAAACCTTTGATGGGTCCATATTTTCTAAGGGCTTCAATTCCATATTGCGAGCAAGTGGGCGTAAACCTGCATTGATTGCCTAGCCATGGTGAGATGATCAGTTGATATAATTTTATAAGAACAATGAATGGAAGGCTGAGTATTGCTCCTATTTTATTTGATAATAAATTGCTTTTATTTTTCACTGGGCAATTTTATTAATCGGGTAATTACTGCTGTAACTTTTTGATAAACCATTGCATATTCTGGCAACTCTTTACCTGTAAAAATTAAAAAAACTTTTAACGATTGATGGGCAAGTAACGGCGACAATTGGAGTTCGTTTTTTTGAAGCCGCCAGGCCTCTCTCATCAAACGCTTAATACGGTTTCGGTCGACTGCTTTTTTAAAATTTCTACTACTAACAGTTAAGCCTACCTGCAATTTTTTATCATCAGCAGCGACTTTATTTTCTGCAGTAGTAATTTCCAATGGAGATAAGGAATACAATATCCTGAGGGGGAAAATTGAAAAGGATTTCCCTTCTGTAAAAAGCAGTTCAATGGTCTTACGGCTTTTCAGTCGATCCATTTTACCCAACTTGTATCGTTGTTTTTTCTCCAATGATCTAAAATTAAAAAAGCTCTCCAAAGGAGAGCTGTTAGTATTTTTCGCCCTTTTAGGGTTTATGATCGATTCTATTTTTTACCGAAGCGCTCATCAGAAACGGTCAATTTTACACGACCTTTTTTACGACGACTAGCTAATACCTTACGGCCATTTGCAGTTTGCATACGCTGACGAAATCCGTGTACGTGTTTTCTTCTACGTACATGCGGTTGATAGGTTCTTTTTTTGCCTGGCATTGTATTGAGTTTTTCCTTTTACAAAAATTATTTAATAAAGCATTTTTATCTACATTCATCAGGGCACCATCCCTGTTGCTTGTGAAAGGACGGCGAAGTTAGTAATTTTTTTTGAATTTTGTAATTTCAATACAAATTAAAGTTCCAAATAAGTGGAGATAATAGGTTTTCCATAAAAAGCAGCCCCTTGTTTGTCAAAATCTTCAGTAGAATCCGTGGTATAGAAGCTCACTTTACCATTTTTAGTACACTTTTCTTCAAGTGATTTGTGTTTTGCTAAATATTCTTGCAAACTTTTGGCTACAATATGGCCCTGAGAAAGAAGGGTAGTCCCAGCTGGAACATATTGTTGAAGCTTTTCTAACAAAAGAGGGTAGTGGGTACAAGCAAGTAAAATGGTATCAATATCTGCCGCCTGATTGAGTAGTTGAGCAATATTTTTTTTGATAAAATAATCTGCCCCAGCTGAAAGATGTTCATTGTTTTCGATCAAAGGAACCCACATGGGGCAGGCTTGCTGTAATACAGTTACTCCAGGAAAAAATTTGGCAATTTCCGTAGGATAAGAGTTAGATTGAACCGTTCCCTGTGTTCCCAATATACCCACCTGATTGGTCTTGGTATAGTTTCCAATAATTTCAGTAGTAGGCCTTATTACACCTAGCACTCTTTTGTCAGGCCCCATCAACGGCAAATCATTTTGCTGAATGGTTCTCAGTGCTTTTGCCGAAGCAGTATTACAGGCGATGATTACCAAAGGACAACCCATTTTAAAAAACCATTCCACACTTTGAAGCGTATATTGGTAAACGGTATCAAAACTTCTACCTCCATAGGGGGCACGGGCATTATCTCCTAGGTAAACATAGTCATACTGTGGCAGCATTTCGGTGATTTCCTTCAATACCGTTAGGCCACCATATCCACTATCAAAAACTCCAATGGGTCCATCGCTCATAGTTCAAAAATACAAAAGCCATCCCGATTAACGGGATGGCTTTTGTAAAATATTTATTATATTTTATTTATTTTTTTGGAACCGCTGGTGCAGCAGCCGGCTTAGCAGCTTGAGCTGGATCTTTAATTCCCATTTTCTTTTTTACCAATGGTAAAATGTCATCCGCTGGAGGAGTTACTAATAATGTACCTGCCTCTAAAATATAAGCATATCCAGCTTCTTTGGCAACGAGCTTAACATTATCAACTGCTTTCTTTTGAATAGGACCCAATAAAGCAGATTTTTTTTCTTCCAACATCTGCTGCATGGTTTGTTGCCATCCTTGTACTTTTTGATATAAAGCAATCATATCATTTCTTTTCAACTCTTTGGTTGCTTTGTTCATTGTAGCTGAATCTTTTGCAAAAAGGCTGTCCAATTCGTTTAGCTCTTTGTAGTAGTTAGCTCCTTGTTGTTGAAGTGCAATCTGGTATTCTTGTAATTCTGCACTCGCTTTTTCTGCCTCAGGCATTGATCCAATTAATTCATCAAAGCTGATAAAGCCAATTTTTTGAGTTTGTGCAATCGAAGTATTAGATAGTCCGAAGATAGAGATACCAAATACAAGTGCTACGATTAGATTTTTCATTTTTCTTTTAATTGTTTATTTGATTTAAAGGTTGTTATAGTAGCCTTTTGGCTGCTTATGAATCTTTGATTGTAATTTATTTAACACTTAAAAATTTCAATACCTCATCACTTTTGTCAAGTTTTGGGTCGGCAAATATAACGGTAATTCCTTCACTTTTATCCAAAATAAAGTCATAAGATCGTTCTATGGCCAATTTTTGAATCGCCACATAAACTCTATCTTGGATAGGTTTTATTAATTCCTGCCTTAATTTAAATAAATCTCCTTCAAAACCAAAGCGTTTTTTTTGAAGGTCTCTTACTTCTTTTTCACGGTTGAAAAGCTCGTCTTCTCTCTTCTTTCTAAGTTCATTACTTAACATAACTTGCTCAGCATCATAGTCTTTATACATTTTATCCAACTCTGTCTGCTTTTTTTCAATTTCAAGTTGCCACTGATTACTAATCTGGTCCAATTTGGTTTGAGATGTTTTATAATCCGCTAATTTCTCCAAAATATATTTAGAATCGATAACAGCATAGCGCTGCGCATTGGACATAGCAGTGAAAACTAAAAATAAAGCTAGAATAAATAATTTTTTATGCATCTTGATGTTTTTAGATTCAGAGAAACTTTATTCAGGCTCCTGGCCTAGCATAAAGGTAAATTTAAAGGCACTCTTCATCGGTTCCCCTTCTTTAATCCTATCAAATCCTAAACCATAGTCAAATCCAAGCAATCCAAACATAGGTAAAAAGAATCTCATACCTAGACCTGCTGAACGGCGTAATTTGAAAGGGTTATATTCCTTAAATGAATACCAACCGTTGGCTGCTTCGAAAAAAGCTAATCCAAAAATAGTGCTACTTGGGTTGGTACTAAAAGGATAGCGTAATTCGAGTACATATTTATTAAATATCGTAAAAAATTCTGAAGGTCTTCCGTTGTCAGGATTTATCTTCGGATTACTGGTTGAATAAATGGGATAACCTCTTTGCGCAATAATATCCATTCCCATCAAGGCAAAAGTGTTATTTAGACCAGCATCTCCCACCTGAAATCTTTCAAAAGGTGAAACTCCAAGGTCTTTACTGTATCGTCCAATAAACCCGTACTTGGCAGCAGCCTTTATAATAAACTGCTTATTTTTTTCGGCCCCCCGAGCTATTCCAATGGGTACGTAGAATTCACCATTAAAACGCCATTTATGAAATTCCGGAAATTTATATGGATTTTGTCCGGGTGTAGTCATTCCTAGAGCAGAATAAGGTAGTGTGAATTGACCACTTGCCAAAAAGTTGGATCCACCCGTTGGAAATATTGGACTACCCTGTGTGGAAGTTCTTGAAAGCCCTAGTTTTAAACTGATATTGGTTGAAACACCTGTACTAATGCCATTAAAAATATTGGCATAATTCTTTAGTTTATACTGTTGAACGGAAAAAGAATAGTTCAATGAAAAATAATCATCTGGCCATCTCAATTGCTTGCCCAGTGATACTGCCATCCCTATAATTTTTATATAAGAAGTATCTCCACAACTTCTGCAAAACTGGCCATACATATTAAATGCATTGCTTTGTTTGGTATTGTATAGACTTACTGAAAACGAATTTCTTTTTTTACCACCTAGCCATGGTTCAGTAAAGGAGAAATTATAAGTTCTATAGGCCCTACCATTGGACTGAATTCTAGCGCTCAGTTTTTGTCCGCTACCTGAAGGTAAAGGGTCCCAAGTTTTTTTATTGAAAATATTATTTATAGAAAAATTATTGAATGTGATACCAAGCGTACCTGTCAAACCAATCAATCCACCAAAGCCAGCAGATAATTCAAGTTGATCACTGGACTTTTCTTCTACTTGCCAATTGATATCAACTGTACCATCATCAGAGTTAGGTACTACATTTGGATTTGTTTTTTCAGGATTAAAAAAGCCCAATTGTCCTAGCTCTCTTTGGGTACGAATTAAATCGGCGCGACTAAATTTTTCACCTGGGATCGTTCGCAATTCTCTTCGTACTACAAAGTCTTTTGTTTTATCATTACCACTGATCTCTATTTTACCAATGGTTGCTTGCGGACCTTCTTGCATCCGAATTTCAAAATCAATGGTATCATTGTACACAGCAGTTTCTACTGCTTCCACTCTAAAGAAAAGGTAGCCATCATCCATGTACAAACTCTGTACATCACCTCCTTCAGCGGAAGGGTTTTTTCCTAAGCGTTTGTTTAAAACCTCTAAATTGTAGATGTCGCCTTTTTTGATTCCTAGTAATATATTCAATATAGAATCAGAATATTTTGTCTGACCTTTCCAAGCAATATTTCCAAAATAATACTTTCTACCTTCATTCATCTTCAAGTGCAAGTCAATATTGCCTTTGATAGTATTGACAGCCGTATCTGCTAAAATTACAGCATCTCTATATCCTTGTGAATTATAATAGTCTAGTACTTTTTCCTTGTCTTCTTCGTATTTTTTAGGATTAAATTTTGCTGAAGAAAATAATTTAAATCTAAAATAAGGGTCAATAAAGTCCTTTGTTTTGGTGATTGACAAATAATTCATCTGCTTCAAATATTCATTAAAGCTGGGGCGAATTGAACTGTCTCCATAAGGGCTACTCAGTTCTGGAGGGAAGAGAGTCATTCTAGACAATTCCTTGGTCCCTTTCATTTGCTTTTTCAGCTTTGTATCAGTAATATTTTCATTCTGTGCAAAATTGACACTATTGACCTTTACTTTATTGCCTTTAGTAACATTAAAAACCAGTGTAACAGCATTTAGCATAGTTATCGATGGCTGCTCTTTCACTTCTACTTTTACATTTCGAAACCCTTTATCTGCAAAAAATTTCTGAATCACCTCCATCGCACTTAGCTTCATATTATCGGTAACCACTCTGTCTTTCGATAACCCAACTTTAGTTTCGAGGTCTTCTTTTTCACTTTTTTTAACTCCAGTAAATTTAAAGTCGGAGAGCCTTGGTCTTTCAGTAATTACCATCTCAATGAAAAGATTATTTCCCTCTACCCTTGTTAAAAAAACTTCCACGTCTACTACTAAATTCTGCTTCCATAATTTGTTAATAGCCTTACTGAATGCATCAGTCCCTGGTATGGTTACTTTATCGCCAATTGCTAGGCCAGAAATGGAGATAATTAAATTTTGGTCAAATGCTTTGGCACCAGTAACCGTTATGCCAGCTAAAGTGAATTGTTTGGGTATTTTTGAATCAAGAATTTCCAATAAATTAGGGTCTACGGATACAGAGGGCAAGGTGTCTTTTTGGCCAAATGCCCATTGAGTGCTCAAAACAGTGACAATAATCAATAAATATTTCTGGTAAATCCTCGGCATTAATTTTTTTTTACGATGGGCAATATACTTGCAATATTGAAAACTATTTGTTAAACCATTATATATTTATTCTCTGACTTTAAAGCCCTTCATTTTTTTATTACTTTGTTCCTGATCTATTCAAAAAACCTAGAAAAACGCATTTTGGATTTAAGATAAATTTTCTATTTGGGCGGCGGTCTTTCCAAACCTTCTCTCCCTATTTTGAAAATCAATTATCGCTTCATATAAATTTTCTTTTCTAAAATCTGGCCATAAAGTGTTGGTAAAGTACAGCTCGGCATAGGCAAGCTGAAATAATAAAAAATTACTGATTCTATATTCACCACTTGTTCTTATCATTAATTCCGGATCAGGCAATTCACAGGTAGATAAATATTGTTGAAAAATAGGCTGGGAGATTGTCTCAGGATCTAGATGACCAGATTTAACATCCAAGGCTATTTGCTTTACGGCCTTCAATATTTCCCATCTACTGCTATAGCTTAAAGCCATTACTAGATTCATTCCTGTATTCAATTGAGTTTCTTCAAGGGCTTCTTGTAGCTCTTTTCTCGCTGAGTCTGGTAACATACTCATGTCACCAATAACATGAAGTCGAATATTGTTTTTATTTAAGGTAGGTACTTCATTTCGGATAGTATCAACCAATAATTCCATTAATCCACTCACTTCATCAGCGGGTCTGTCCCAGTTTTCTGTACTAAAAGCATAAAGTGTTAGGTATTCAATTTTCAATTCTGCACAGCCTTCCACTATATTTCTAACGCTTTCCACTCCATGTAGATGTCCGAAAAGGCGGTCTTCCCCTTTATCCTGCGCCCACCGGCCATTACCGTCCATAATAATGGCAATGTGACGCGGTAAGCGTTCTATATTGATACTGTCCTTTAAACTCATATTAACAGAAAGTTGATTAGTCAGGATGGACCTGCCTAAGGGCTGCAAAAGTAATAAAATTTAGTTGGAATAAGCGTTTTGAGGAAATGTTAACACTTTTTTGGACTCCTTTGGGCAGAGAAGAGTTGGCAGGGGTATTTTTAAATTTTTTTATTTATAACTAGGGCAATTGTAAGTGCTAATACTAAAAGAAACGCCTATTTCTGCTATAATAAACTGGTCTTTTTGCTTGCTTAATCCACGTTGTCTACCCTCTACACCTATTGGAATACCTGTTTCATAGCTTCTGTCTTGCAAAAGACCAGCTACGGAGGTCTGCCCGTTTACTGATGTAAATTTATCCAAGCCTACGTAAGTTGTGCTCACATCATCTAGATAATCAGTTAATGTAAGCCGGTGAGTAATCTGGAAGGACAGATTTACATTGTTGGAAAGATTGTATTTGATACCTGCTCCAATGGGGAAACAGATTGCTGTATTACTATAGGGGCTTCTTTTGATATTAGTGGTAGGATCTAAGTAGCTTCTATTTTGACCTTCAGTTCCTAATGGCCTTAGGTATACTTGCTTGTCCTGAAGGTATGCATAGGGATTAAAAGTGAATGCACCCAATCCTAGTGAAACAAAGGGTGTAAAGTAATAATAGCGGTCACCGGGAATGAATTTAAAAAAGTTAAAATCTCCTTGGATGGCAAATTCAAAAATATCACTATTAAAACTTAGGTTCCTTCTTTTTTGATAATCTTCCTGGCTATAAATGTCACTATATCCTAACTGAGCATAGTGCGCACTAGCACGTATCCCCAAATAATTATTAAACTGTTTTTTATAGAAAATTCCTAATGCCTGTTTCGGGCGGTTGATTTTACCACGCGTATTGAGATCTCCAAAATAGTGAGCTGCTCCTGCGGTAAACCCAAATTCTCCTACTTGTTCAACCTCCCCTTGGCCAGAGACGTTTAAAAAAAGGCAGGACCAAACAAAAACTAGAAGGAAGAATTTTTTCATGATTGAAAATAGGATTTTGTTAATTAAAACGAATTAGCCAATAGCATCTTATTAATAATTAATTTTTGCAATTTAATTAACAATTTCCAAAAGCAATGGATTATGGATTGCGTTTGTCAAAGCCCCATGAAAGTTTGTTACGAAGTGTTTGAAGAAAATTATTTTCATTCAATCGAATTAGGTTGATTCCAAATTTTTCCTTTTTGACCGCTAACTGCGCCTCTTTATGGACTACAACTCTTCTACTATCAAGTGTACAAATAAAAGAATCGGTTCTTCCTTCTACCTCAAAAGATATAATATTATTGTCTGGGACAATAATGGGGCGGATGTTTAAATTGTGTGGTGCGATCGGAGTAATAACAAAACTTCCGCTGTCAGGAAACACAATAGGACCATTGCAGCTCAAGGAATAACCGGTAGAGCCGGTAGGAGTTGCTACAATTAAGCCATCTGCCCAGTAGGCATTTAAAAACTCTCCATTCAAATAAGTGTGAATTTTTATCATGGAGGAAGAATCTTTTTTTTGAATACTAAATTCATTTAATCCGTAAGGCACTTTGTCAAAAATAGGGATATCCGCATCTAAATGAATTAAGGTTCTATTGTCTGTCACGTAAGTTCTTTCTGCCAAAGCTTTAATCGCTAATCGGATATCCTCCTTGCCTATATTGGCTAGAAATCCTAATCGGCCATAATTGATTCCTAAAACCGGTATTCCCTTGTCTTGAACAAAAGATAAGGTATCAAGCAAAGTTCCATCACCTCCCAAACTAATTACACAATCAATCGATTCGTCTAAATCTTCAGCCGAATTGAATGTGGAGTATTTATCCGTCATGTTTACAGCGGAATAAAACTGGTTGAAAAAGTCTTGGAAAAAAACAGGCTCTACCTGATGTTTTTTCAATTCTTCCAGCAAAATTACCATGTCCTTGTGCTGGTCATTTTCTATACCACGACTATAGATGGCTATTTTCATGTAAAAATTTTATTATTAAAAAATCCAAGCAACCCTTCGGGCAAAAAACAAATTTAGCCCCAGCTTTAAAAATTTAATCGTTTTTAGTCTTTAAACAAACGACAAAGAAAAACTCTTCTCCTAGTAATTTACATTTTTTTGACTAGTAAATATAGTTAAACTCTTTGGAGGAGGGAATGTAAAATTTTAAAAATTGGATTAACGGGTTTCAAAAAACAAACTATGTTGTCCCAATTGATTAAAACTGTACTCAATTTTTAAACAGATATCATATAAAGTCAAAATGTCTATGCCAAATCCTCCAGTATAAAGAAAGCGATTGTTTAGGTTGGTATCATACTTTTTTTTGTTGTAGCAATACCCAATATCAGCATATGTTTTAGCGAATATTGAAAACGGCAGAGACGGAATGATCGATGAAGTAAAGGGCATAGGTATTTTTACCGAAAATAATTTCTTTTTTAGGGTAGATTTTAAAATCCCAAAAGCAACACCATCTATTACATAGTATTCGAGTCCTCTTAAATTGGAATTTCCATATCCAATTGCTTTTTGATTAAAGTAAGGTTGTTCAAAAGGAAGTTTTATATTTCCCATCACCTGCAAACTAGTATACCAATTATGAGCATAAGCCCAAAATTTGTTATAAGTAGCTTCTACATAAAATCGGTTGGTGCCACCTGTAAATCCAACTCCTCTTTTCGAAACCGTTACATAACTAGTAACTCCCTTCAATGCATAAGCTGCGTTATTTACATTGGTATATTGGTAGGTATAATTAAAGTCAATTAATCCACTTGTATTGCTGTTGGTATTGAAATAATTTGGGTTGAAAAGGGATGACAGGATTGAATCGCTAATAGTAATTCTTGAATAAGTGAGGTTAAAGAGATGTCGATTTAAAATTCCTTTTTGTAATCGAAAACTAACATTTCCAAAAGCATTTTTTTTGACAAAATTATTTTTTGTGTAGAAAAGAATTTTGTTGTCAGAAGATGTTTTATAGGCCACTTCTCTATTCTCAGAAAAACCTCCTCCTATACCAAAGCCTTGGTTGAGTGCATTGTTGCTATAAGGCTGCAAATAGGAGAAAGATAAATTTTTTGTATAACCATTTAACAAATAGATTTGAAGGGGGTCTTTTCTACCACTAAAATTATTATGTTCAAATTTTGCCCCATAATTGACTCGAGACAAATCACCTTTGTATTTAACAAGCCACTCATTTAAACTCCGATCAACTGGCTGAAATTGAGGAGCTGGAAATATATACCATCGTTCTTTAACAGTTACAATAATATTTATTTGAAAAGCTGATATCATTGCTAGCTCTATAGCTACTTCATGGAATAGAGTAGTATTGTAAATCTGCTGTCTGGCTAACTGAAACGATTTATTTAAGGCGCTAATACTAATTGAATCTCCTGCTTTAAATTGCATTTCTCTTAGTATTATATATCCTTTTGTTTTTTTATTACCCTTAATTATGATTTCATGAATCTGAAGTTTTCCTTTATTGGCGGGGTTATCAATTGGCAAATCGATTGAAGCAGACAAGGCTACCTCTACATTTTGGGCAGCCGCATTTAGAGCAAACAGAAAAGATAAAATCCCGCAGCCTATTTTTTTTAAAATATTCATTGATTCAGCAATTCTTCTCCCTCTGTATTTTTAAAATATATCTTACTTAATACTACCGTCATAATTGCAGAAATTTTGACGGAAAAATTAAATATCTAGGTAACTCATCAAATGACGATAGTTACTGTGAATTTCATTTTCAAACTTTTCATCACCGAAATAATGAACGATGGTATACTCATACCTTTCGAAAGCAGAAACAATAGTGGCTATTTCTTTTTTATTTAGTTGAAGCGTAACAGTGATTAAGCTATTTTCTGAATTAAAGGTAGTATTAAGATGTAGAATGGTAGCATCATTGCTTTCTACAATTCGGCTGATTTCAGAGATAGAAAATCGGTAACGATCCATCTCTAAAACGATTATCCCACCAATTTCATTGGATCCTGAGTAATCTCCCAATGCTTTTAAAAGATCTGATGCAGTAATTACTCCCATCAACTCATTTTGTTGATTAATAACTGGAACAATATTGGTTTCAAAAAGGTTACAGCATTTTAAAGTAGTAAGAAAATGCTCCTCTTCTCTAACCGCAACAGCAATGAAATTATCTTGTAAAACTCCAATATTTCCATTTTCTTGAACTGCATCGAACAGGTCGTCTTCAGCGATCATACCTAAAAACCTATTACCCGACACTACCGGTAAGTGGGTAAGCCGGTATTCTTGAATAAGCTGCAATGCCCTACTAATACTATCCTGCAACTGAAGCTGTGGAATGGCATGGTTGATGAGTTCATTGGTTAGCATATAAATGATTTGAAGCTTTTGTAGTTAGAGAAATAATATTTGCTTTAAAGATTGTAACGTACAAGTACTAGTTTTTATTATCCAGCCTTGGAAACCAATTGTTACTGTTTGGATAAAAAAGTAGCCAATATCTTATTAAATTCCTCCGGCACCTCCATCATAGGGGCATGGCCGCAATGGTCAATAAAGTGCAACTCACTATTGGGTATTAACCGGTTAAATTCATTACCTACAAAAGGAGGGGTAATGGTATCATTGTTTCCCCAAATTAAGCAAGTAGGCTGTTTTATTTCACTGAGCTCTTCACCTAAGTTATTTCGAATAGCACTTTTAGCTAGTGCGATGATTTTAATTACTTTCAATCGGTTATTGGTAATTTCAAACACTTCGTTTACCAGCTCGTCAGTGGCCATGGCCGGGTCGTAAAAGGTAATTGCTGTTTTGTTTCGAATGTATTCTTTGTCTCCTCGCTTGGGGTAAGTATCTCCCATTCCATTTTCAAAAAGGCCAGAACTGCCTGTTAATGTGAGCGTTTTTATTCTTTCTGGATGTTTTAAAATATGAATGAGTGCCACATGGCCCCCTAGTGAATTACCTAGCAAATGAATTTTGTTATAGTTACGATGCTCTATAAATTTTTGAACAAACTTTTCTAGTCCTCCAACAGAAGTATGAAGTAAATCAAGTTCGAGTAAAGGCAGCATGGGTACAATAACCTGATGAGTTTTTTTAAAAAACTCAATCAACGGCAAAAAATTACTCAATGCACCAAAAAGGCCATGGAGTAGCATGATCGGTTCACCTTGACCTTCCTCAATGAATTTGAACTTTCCGTCTTGTTTGATTTCGTAACTCATTCTTTTGGAACTAATAATAAATTCGGCTAGCGTATTAATTGCTAAATTATATAATAGGGTTGAAATTACAGTAAATAATGGT
>CAMBTV010000012.1 GCA_945870835.1 Chitinophaga pinensis | reverse complement strand
GTTTGTAAATTTTTACCTAGCTGTAATTCGTAATCAAGTAATTCAGTTACTTCTACTCCATCAATTGTTGTGGGAGGATTGTCTCTATAACCTTGCATCATCTGTGAAATTTCTGCTGCTCCATTCATTCCCTTTTTAGTGATGCTAATTAAATCTTCCTTAAACATACCATACTGTATATATAAATCGATCATTTTTGCGTATAAACTTCTGCCCTTATTTTTTTCATAAGCCGCCATCTCACACAACAAAGCAACTGCACTAATTGCATCCTTATCCCTCACTTGATCACCAATCATTAATCCAAAACTTTCCTCACCACCAATAATATAATTTTCCTTGCCTTCTTTTTCCTTTATCAATGCGGCAATCCATTTAAAACCCGTGAGTACATTATAACAAGCCACTTCATTTGATTTTGCAATAGTATCAATCATTTCAGTAGTAACAATCGTTTTAATTACCATATCGTTGGGTAAGGCAATACCCTTGGCCTTTCGAGCTTCAATTAAATAATTAAATGCAAGCACAGCTGTCTGATTGCCATTCATTAATACCCATTCCCCCTCATTATTTTTAACACCGATGGCCACACGATCACTATCAGGATCGGTACCTAGCAAAATATCTGCATCCAATTGCTTTGCCATTTTAAGTCCAATACTCATCGCTTCTTTTTCCTCTGGATTAGGATAAACTACTGTTGGGAAATTACCATCTGGCACTCTTTGTTCATCAACAATATGTACGTTATCAAATCCAAATTTTTCTAATACTTGAGGTACAAGTGTGATGCCAGTACCGTGGATGGATGTATAAACAATTTTAAGATCGTGCTGAGCCTTACATATTTCGGGATATACACTTAAGGCTGCTACCATGTCTAAATAACTTTCATCAAAGTCTTTTCCGATAATCACAATATTAGCTTCCCCTCCACTCCATTTTACATCATCTACAGAAGCGATTTTCTCAACTTCCTTAATTACATTTTCATCATGTGGTGAAACCATTTGTGCACCATCATCCCAATAGGCTTTATAGCCATTGTATTCCTTAGGATTGTGCGAGGCAGTACATACTACTCCACCCTGACATTGCAAGTGACGAATTGCATAACTCAGTTCTGGAGTTGGACGAAGTGCTTCAAATAAAAATACTTTAATGCCATTTGCAGCAAAAACGCTGGCGGTTGTTTCAGCAAAAAACCGACTGTTATTTCTACAATCATGCGCAACCGCAACCTTTACATTTTCACCAAAACACTTTTTTAAATAATTAGCATATCCCTGTGTAGCCATCCCAATTGTATACTTGTTGATTCGATTGGTTCCTACCCCCATAATGCCTCTCAAACCTCCAGTCCCAAATTCTAGGTTTTTGTAAAATGCATCGATTAAATCATCTGGATGATCTATTTGTAATCGTAAGATTTCATCTTTTACAGACTGTTCGTAATTACCTGAAATCCACTGGTCTATTTTTTGTTTAATAAGTTGATCCATATTTATACTTTACTTCTTCAAAAATAATTATTTAGACTAATAAAATCTATTCAACAGTTAATTAGTATTAATTTTTCATGGAAGCAAGTTGTCATATCCAATAAAAATACAATACTATTATACACTATATTTTACATTCAACTAGTTAGAAAATAATTTACTGATGGATTTACACAGAATGAGCGACTTTTCAATAAATTAAAGTCGGTAAGAACTATTGCAACCAAGCACCTCCTACTTCGTCGCCATCCACTTCTAAAGTGATGTGTTCATCTAGGGAAGTAGAAATTGAAAGTCCTACATAATCTACATCTATAGGAAAGGATTTATGAGTTCGCTCTACCATCACCAAGGTTTGAATTTTCTTAGGATAGGTTTCTAGCAATGGTTTTAAAGCATATAACATCGTTCTGCCACTGTTGGCTACGTCATCAATTAATAAGATAGATTTTTCATTAAAATCTATTGCGGGATCCAAACTCACCAGTGTAGGCTTTTTTTTATTTAAAGAAAGTTCAACCACCAATACTTCTCCGCTAAATACACCTTTTAAGTAGTTGCAGATTTTATGAGCAATAACAATTCCATTTTCCTTAATACCAATCAGTATGAGTTGGTCAGTATCACAGTTTTGCTCAGCTACTTGTAAAGCCATCCGGCGAAGTTTTTTGTCAGCTACTTCCTTCGTTAAAATGTATTTTTTTTCTGCCATTATAATAAAATTATAAGTATTTACACGAATTTATAGCAACTATTCAATAATTGCACATAATTCTACAAATTGAATTTAGATAATTAACTTAGCAATATAATTTACCTATATGCAATTTTTACCACAAATTATATTCTTAGCCTTTACCAGTATTGCAATAGGGTTATTTTCAAAAAATTTGATTCGGATTCGACGTAATATTTTATTAGGAAAAAGCGAAGACCTGAGTGATCAACCCAGCCAAAGATGGAAAAACGTGCTTTTGCTGGCACTTGGACAAAAAAAGATGTTTAAAAATAAACTAGTTGCTATAATGCACTTGATTATTTATTTAGGATTCATCCTCATTAATTTAGAAGTTTTAGAAATTGTAATGGATGGTTTATTGGGTACCCACCGACTATTTCTTGGACTGCTAGGCAACTATTACTCCTATTTAATTAACTTTTTCGAGTTATTAGCTATCGGAGTAATTTTAGTTTGTATTATTTTTTATATTAGACGTAATACAATAAAACTAAAGCGATTCGTTGTTAAGGACCTTACAGGTTGGCCCCGTTCTGATGCCAACTATATATTAATAGCTGAAATAATTTTAATGAGTTTGTTTCTAATCATGAATACTACAGATCGGTCATTGCAACTTCAAGGAAACGAACATTACAGAGATACAGGAAATTTCATTATTTCAGGTTTACTATTACCGATTTTTAGCGAATTATCCATCAACAATCTAGTAGCAATTGAAAGAGTTAGCTGGTGGATGCATATAATTGGAATACTTACATTTTTAAATTATTTACCCTACAGCAAACACCTTCACATTATACTTGCTTTTCCAAACGCTTACTATGCGAGATTATATTCTAATGGTAAAATGGACAATATGCCCCAAGTACAAAATGAGGTGAAATATATGATGGAGCCTGCACTTGCACCAACTGGAGAATCACCGGCAATGCAATTTGGAGCCAAAGATGTTTTTGATCTAAGTTGGAAAAATTTATTAGATGCCTATAGCTGCACTGAATGTGGAAGATGCAGTACAGTATGTCCTGCTAACCAAACAGATAAACTTTTGAGTCCGAGGAAAATTATTATGGATACTAGGGATCGATTACAAGAAGTAGGTAAAAATATAAATATAAATAAAAGCTTTCAACAAGACGGAAAGAGTTTGCTAAATGACTACATTACTGTTGAGGAACTGAGAGCCTGTACTACTTGTAATGCCTGCGTAGAAGAATGTCCTGTGAGTATTAATCCACTTGATATCATTTTAGAATTAAGACGTTCACTGATAATGGAAGACAGCAATGCACCCCAAGAATGGAATAGCATGTTTAGTAATATTGAAAACAATTTTGCTCCTTGGAAATTTAGTCCAGAGGACAGAGATAAATGGGCGGAAGAATTAAATAAAGAAAGCTAATAAGTAGAATTTTTTTTTAGTTTTATTTATCATCAGTAAACTTAGATACCGCAGTTTTTTTTCTAAGAATCATCACCAGTTGAATGAGGGCAGTCATTGTAAATATTGCTCCTATGATCCAATTGAGGTATTGTTGGCTGTTGGCAATTCTTTGAACCACCCATTTTCCGCCGAAGATAAAAACACAATTGCCTAATAAAGTTCCTATTCCTATACCAATAATAAAACTATTGTAATCGAATGCAGTTGTCTGTAATATTTTTTTATTAAACAATACAGTACTCCAGCCAAACCAGAATGGAATCTGTACAGGATTGATAGCGCACATGAACATCCCTAAATAAAATCGATGCAAATTAAAATTTAAAAGAACATTTTTACTGTTTAAGCCGGACTTTTGTGCAGCAATAAAACTACCAGCAGCTAATGCTACAATAATAAAAAAGGTAATCCATTCCATTGCCTTCATCAAGCGTTGTTGCTTTTTAACCCAATCAATTCCAACCAATGAAATGCGTACATAAATCATTTCCACTAGTAAAGAGCCTATTGAAAACCAGATAGCATTTTCATAACTTTCCTGAATACCAATTTGCATAGCAGCTACGTTCAGAGTACCCAATGGCAATGAACCAAGAAAACTGATAAGCAAGCCCCAAAAAAAGATACGAAAGAATTTAATCACCTAACAAAGATAAAGTTTATATGACTTTACAAAACTAAAAAATGCTGATTGCCTAAATAGCTAAAATTTCAGTAGTAGTATTTTGTGAGCTAATAAAAAAAAGAAAAATTAAACCAGCTTAAATTTTTAAATAATTCTAAAAAATCTACTTTCCCAATTGAAGTTGAGTTAACAATATTCTTCTCAATGTAGAAGGACTTATTTTTTTTGCAATCATTTTTGCCTGCCGATCAATCAGAAAAAATATGGGATTAGAATAAGCATCATAGGTTTTACGGACCGAGGAATTAGAGGACATTTTTACATGGGTATATAGATTGGTTAATCGGTGGTCATCAATAAACTTTTTCCATTCTGTATTGGATATTTCTGGAGTATTACAAATAGCATATACACCAATACGCTTATTTAACTGCTGAGCTAATAAATTTATCACACTGTCCATTTTGGGAACTTCTACTTGACAATGATCACATTGAGGATCGTAAAATATGATTACCGTGTAATCATAAACTTTTGAAATAGCATGTAAATTTTTGATTTCGCCATCACTATCTGGGAGCAGAATGTTTATACAGGTGTCATTTAACTTAAGGGTTCTAATTACTTCTAATTCTGCAAGCACTTTCTTTTCAGCCTCTGGGGAAAGAAATTTACACTTAGATTTTTGAATATATTTTTCTATAAAATATTCATAGCCCTCTGTATTGTTAGCTAAATTTCTACTTTTCAATACTTTAGAAAAAAGATCCATTACATATGGATAGGACTTAGATTTACAATCCAATTTTTCTATGATTGAATCAATCCCCTTGCAAATTGAATCAGCCCGTTTAGGGAAATAAGTCAAATAATCCAAAATTAGATCCTTCATTATTGGAGTGAATAACAACTTTGGATTGGCAATATTAAACTGTCTCAAAAAATTATGTCTGCCTTCAAAATCCTTTACGTTAGGGGCATGATTATCCTTTAAATTAAGTGCTATAAAATAAACGGACAATGCATCTAATGGCTTTAATTTCTTAAGTGCCGTTTGTCTAAACTTGATTAATTCATCAGTTTTATCTTTAAAATAAAGCACTTTTTGAGCAATCGAAAACTTTGTTCCTTTTTGCAATTCTGCATTGTACATTGAGTCAATCTTTGAAAAGCGATTTTCAACTCGCTGATAATCCAAAAGAATTTTATTTTTTGAAAGATTGGTAGTGATAGAGTCTAAATAATGGGAACCTCTTATCTCAAACAGAATACTGTCCCTATCCTCTATAATAAAATAAACTTTTTGCTTTGACTTTGGAAAATATAAATAGTAAACTCCGCCAACAATAGACTTAGCATATTTAAAAGTAAAACTCCCCTTGTACAATGGGATCGTGTCTTTAGCCAGAAAGTTTTTATCATCAAACACTGCTCCCCTAAAATAAGCTAAGCTATCTATAGTTCTAGTTGCTTTAATTTTAATTTGATACTGTGCCATAGTTACAATTGGCATCAGACAAATTAAAAAGATAAATATTTTTTTCATTTAAAAAACTATTCCTCTAAAAATAAATAAAATTATTCGATGACTAAATCAATTTTTTTCATCGCTACAATCTGTTCACGAGCAGATTGTAGAAAAATTTTACCTTTCAAAAATGGCCAAGGTAAAATCCCTTGCTGACGATTGTATTTACTTATTTCGTACAAGGCTTTCCAATGTTTAAGTATTTCTTTATACGCGCCCAACAAAGTATAACCAGTATCATAAAAATGATTGGGCTCTGCCCCACAACCGTTGAATTCCAAAATAGTAAAATTTTTACCTTCCTTAAAATCAGCAACACTGTTACACATAATATCGTACCGACCATAGAAAAAGTCATTGATCCCTAAACTAATTTTATCAAAGATTGTTATCAATTGATCATCAATATGATTCTTGAGATCAATAAAATGTGCTCCCCTATTGTGATTGGCAGCATAACTCAACATATATTTTTCACCTGCAGGCAATACCTTATCCCAATTGTCCTTGTGCTTGGTAAAAAGTTCTTCTACCCTTCCGGCTCCCTTATGATGATGCTCAATCAGAGAGGATAAGGTTTGATTTCCATCACCAATAACTTGCAAAGGGATTTTATGTAAAAAACCTGTTACCATTCCTTTGGGTGAATTAGGATGTCGGATATAAAACACACTTACCTCCATAGGATAAGTGACCAAATTTTGTGCAACATATTCCCAAGGCATTTGAGAATGGTAATTTCGAAATGTTTGCTCGTTATCAATTTTTCTTAATAAAATACCCTGACAACCCACTTCAGGTTTTACAATGAAAGGATATAAAATATTTGATTTCACCAATCGATCCTGTAAGATTGAAAAATCTTCATGAGCTTTTACATTGCAGGTAGCAGGATAAAGATGAGCGGGTAATAAATCATACATCTCTTTTTTGGGCTCCCCTTCCATTCCACCAAATGTAATTTTGGGATTGCTAGGGGTAAAAAACCAAACATAGCCTGATTTAATAGTATACCATACCCAAAAAAAAGAAATAGGAGCATAGAGAAGTTTAAAGGGCCAAGCTTCCCAATTTTTAATAGTAGACAGAATGAGTTGAATTTTTTTCATTTAAATACAAAAATAACACCTTAGCCGCAACAATTGGACGGAGTGTTTATAATTATATCACTATCCGTCGGACCACTTTTAACCATTACCAATGCAGTTTTACTTAAATGCCTAATCCAGAAAGGAAGTAAATTTTTTAAATTTACTAAAGACCATTGAAATTAATAAAACCCCAATATTTTGCTACCTTTACATCACTGAATCATAACAAAATATGCATATTCCAACAATGGCTGAAATGGCAGCGAAAGGCGAAAATCCTGATATTTTGTTTTGGGTAGGTTGTGCAGGAAGCTATGACCAGAGAGCACAAAAAATAACAAAGGCTTTTGCTACAATACTCCACAAAATAGGTATTCGATATGCCATTTTGGGCAAGGAGGAATTGTGCACTGGAGACCCCGCAAGAAGGGCAGGTAATGAGTTTATGTTTCAAATGATGGCTTACCAGAATATCCAAATTTTAAACGGATATGGGATAAAAAAATTAGTTACTGCTTGTCCACATTGTTTTAATACATTAAAAAACGAATACCCCGAATTGGGTGGTAATTATGAAGTAGTCCACCATGCAAGTTTTATTCAACTACTTATTGATGAAGGAAAAATTATCATGAAAGAACAAGGTGATTTTAAAGGAAAAAAAATTACTTATCACGATAGTTGTTATTTAGGCAGAGCCAATAATATTTATGAGGCACCTCGTAAAGTGTTAGAAGCCTTAGACACAGAACTAGTTGAGATGAAACGATGTAAGAGCAATGGTTTGTGTTGTGGTGCAGGAGGTGCACAAATGTTTAAAGAAGAAGAAAAAGGAACTACAAGAGTTAATTTTGAAAGAAGCAATGAAGCCATTCAAACTGGTGCTTCGATCATTGCAGCAGCTTGTCCATTTTGTAATACCATGCTAACCGATGGAGTGAAAAACAGCAATAAGGAAGAAGAAATTCAAGTTCTAGATATTGCAGAATTAATTGCACAATCCATTCAATAAAATAATATGAATCTTCAATTTCAAGATCAAATACCGTTAGAATTTAATGATTCATCCAAAGTATGGATCTACCAAAGCAGCCGTTTATTTTTAATGAGTGAAGCCTTAGATATTGAAACTAAATTGGAGCAATTTGTATCTGAGTGGAAAAGTCATGGTGATACAGTAAAGGGTTATGCCAATTTATTTTTTGGACAATTTATAGTATTTATGGCTGATGAAACTGCTACTGGCGTTAGTGGATGCAGTACGGATAGCTCTGTAAGATTAGTGAAAGAAATTGAACAGAAATTTAATGTTCAACTTTTTGATAGGCAAACTTTGGCGTTTTTCATTAAAGATAAAATTCAATTACTTCCCTTATCACAACTAGGATATGCTGCCGAAAATGAATTTATAAAAGCAGAGAGCTTGTATTTTAATAATACAGTACTCACTAAAATTGAGTTGCTCAAAAACTGGATTATTCCAATAAAAGATAGCTGGTTATCCAAACGTATTTCTTTTCCAGTAATAAGTTTATAAAACTATTTTTCTGAAGGACTTCTTTTAAGGTAGTTAAGCTTCTCGATTGTAGCTTCTAATCGCGCTAATTTAGTAGTTTCTTTTTTAGCCCCTGCTATCCAAGTGATGTATTCATTTTTATCACAAATTGGAAGGTTTTCGTAGAAAGATTTTGCTGCTTTATTTTTTATAAATAACAATTCCAGTGCTGGTGGCGTAGTGACGGACTTAACTTTAGTTTCTTTTACTTTATTTTCTGTAACTACTGACTTATTAACACCAGTATTTGATTTTTTAAACCGCATAGCTGTCCAAATACTATCCATGGTGATAAATTCAACTTCCTCATAGCCAAAATAAGCAATGCACTCCCAATTGCAATCTCTTGTCAAATCACTCACAATCTTGGAGGCAGCTTTAGGATAAGCTACCCAAAGTTTGGTTTCATCATGCAATGCAGGCACTACATCGTGTAAAATATCCTTAAGTTGTTTATGACTAATAGCAAATACAAGAGCGAAATCAATTTTCCTGACTTTTAGCAAGGGGGTAACACTTTTAGCAAAAGATATCTTTACAAATTGCTTCTCAACTGTTGAGGGTAAACCTTGAATTAATACATTCTTTTCATCTTTAAATTGCAGCTTCTCTAATAATGTCTGCGACGGGGCTAATACTTCTTCCATTTAAAAAACCAATTTAAATATAAAACTTGTTCGAATTATGGTCAAGAAACATAGATTTATTGAAAAGTACGTTCAAAAACCAGAAAACGGATTTAAAAATTAACACAAACTTAATATTAATTTTTAACATATTGGCACAAAAGTCCAATTTTGATTGGAAAACTTAAAAATCTTGAGAAATTATCTTGTCAGGGCTTATAATATTGTAAAGCCTCGTTCATATAACCCTGTAAACGGGATATCCGATTTTCATCTGAGGGGTGGGTAGTTAAAAATTCAGGTGTATTCTTGTTGCCGCTAGCCTCTGACATTCTTTTCCAAAATGGAATTGCTTCATTTGGATTATAGCCAGCCATTGCCGCAAATATCAAACCGAAATGATCTGCTTCGTATTCCTGCAATCTTGAATTAGGCAAGAGAAACCCAATTTGACTTCCTGGTCCAAATACTCCATTGAAAATACTATTTACCTTTCCGTTATTGGAGGTTAGTACATCTCCGGCAATACCAACTCCTTGGGCTATTAGCGCTTGACTCATTCGTTCGTTACCATGACTAGCTACCGCATGAGCAATTTCATGCCCCAGTACTACACCTAATGCGGCTTCATTTTTACTAATCTGCAACAAACCTGTATAAACTACTACTTTTCCTCCAGGCATACACCAAGCATTGACTTCTTTATTATCTACTAAATTAAATTCCCATTTATAGCCCTCCAAGATTTTAGACTTTCCTTTACCGGAATAGTACTTGGTAATCGAATTACTTATTCTACTTCCTACTCTTCGCACCATTTCTGCATTATTACTTGCATTGTTAGGTACTACTTTACTCTGAGATAAGAATGTTTTATACTCAGTAAGTGCCATTTGCTGTAGTTGACCTTCTGGTAAAATACTCAATTGCTTTCGTCCAGTTACCGCATTGGTGGTACAAGAACAATAAAAAAGAGGAAAAAACAGTAAGACTCCAATTAGCTTTCTCATTTTCATTACTATTTATTGTATACTGATGGTTTTTTACTAAGAATAAGAGGTTAAATAAGATGCAAGGTTAAAAACTAAGCTTTTAACGATACATTGATAAATCAAAATTACCGACGAATTAATTTACAGAGTAAATTTAAAACCTAATAAAATGGTAAGATTTTTTTGAGGAGATTATTTCCGATTGAGTTTTCTTTTATCTCTTGCTTTAAAAATAGGCACTCTACTCTCGTTCCCTCTTAAAATTTTGACAATATTTTTTTGATGGGTAAGTATTATCAAGATGGCAACTAAAACCGCAAATACCCTATAAAGCGTAACATCATCGTTCCATATCCAAAGTACGCAGATTGGAAGTGCTAAACCTGCAAGAATAGAACTTAATGAAACATATCTAGTAAGAAACAAAACCAGTAAAAAAACCCCTACACAGCTTGCAGCTATTATAGGCTGAACTGTTAAAATCATTCCAAATAAGGTTGCTACCCCCTTTCCTCCTCTAAATTGGGCAAAAATGGGGAATATATGCCCTATCACAGCTGCTAGACCAAGCCCTACCATAAAATTGGTTCTGTCCCATTCGTTGGTTAGGTAATGAGGTATAAAAACATATAACCCTACAGCAAATACACCTTTTAAAATATCGAAAATCATCACAATAGTGCCGTATTTAGACCCCAATACACGAAAAGTATTGGTAGCTCCCATGTTACCACTCCCAAAATCTCTAATGTCAATTTGAAAGAAAGCTTTGCTAATGATCAGAGCAGTGGGAATTGATCCGATAAAATAGGCTAATACTATTAATAAGAGTTCGTTCATTTTTTCCTAAGCGGGTTGAAATGCAAATATAACTTAAATTTAATTTCTGCTACATCTTAAGCACCCTAAATTTTTACTAATTAAGTCAATTTCGCCATCACCAAAATCCAATCTCCTCGTTGTGAAGTAGAAATATACTGTAATCCAGCTTCGGCCAATGAGCTTACAATTACCTTTTCATTCTCCAATAAAAACCCACTTAACAGAATATAAGTCCCAGAAGAGGAGGATGAAACAATCTCTTTTAAACTCATTAATATCACATTAAGATTGATATTAGCCAAAATAATATCAAATTTTTCACTACTAGGGAGGGTTGACAATTGTGCAACACGAATATTTTTACTACCATTTTGCTCAATATTTTCAATTGTATTGGTAATACTCCATTCGTCATAGTCAATAGCTAAAATATTGGAAGCCCCTAGTTTATTAGCCAAAATAGCCAATACGCCAGTTCCGGTTCCAAAATCCAGCACTGTTTTACCAACAAAATCAATCTCTTTCATTTGTTGAATCATCAAAAAGGTAGTAGCATGGTGTCCAGTACCAAAGCTCATTTTAGGGGTTATAATAATTTCGTGAAGTACCTTTTCAAGAGGAGCATGAAAGGTAGCCCTTATACCTACAAAATCATTAACTAGCACTGGCTGAAAGCCTTCTTCCCATTGCTTATTCCAATTAATATTTTCAACAGTATATTTATGGTAGACTAGTTTTTCAAACAATTCTACCACATTTAAAAAAGCATCTTCTTTAAAATCTTTTTCAGCAATAAAAGCCTTTAAAATTGTTGGCTCTTCTTCAAATCCCTCAAAGCCTTTCTCTGATAATAATGCTACCAATTTCTCAGATTGTTCAGTGTTGCGAACTTCAAAATCAAATTGTAGATAGTTCATGAGATTTATTTGAATTTAAAAAAAACGCTCCTAGAAAATTGTGACTACAAAAAACTCCGAAGAAAAATCTTCGGAGCATATAATTTAACCAATGAATTTAAGGTTTATCTTGTGCCTCAGGCTTTGGCATCAATGCCTTGCGACTCAATTTAAATTTACCTGTACGTTGATCCACTTCCAATAATTTCACCTTTACACGATCTCCTTCTTTAAAGATCCCATCCATTGTTTCTAGACGCTTCCAGCTAATTTCACTGATATGTAACAACCCTTCCTTTTTAGGTAAAAATTCAATAAAAGCACCGAATTCCTTAATGCTCTTTACGGTTCCCTCGTAAGTATCTCCTACAACTGGTACGGCAATTAACCCTTTAATCCAGCTAACCGCTTTGTCCAAACTTTCTTTTGAAGCGGAGAAAACACTTACCTCACCAACATTGTTTACTTCTTCGATATTGATGGTTGCACCAGTTTCACGCTGCATTTCTTGAATCACTTTACCACCGGGTCCTATAACAGCCCCGATATATTCTTTATCGATAGTTAATTTAACCATTCTTGGCGCATGTGGTTTCACATCATCTCTATGAGCAGGAATACAAGAATACATTGCATCAAGGATATGCAAACGGCCTTTGCGAGCTTGCTCTAAAGCCTGACGCATAATATCCATACTTAAACCATCCACTTTAATATCCATTTGCACACCACAAATTCCATCGCGGGTTCCAGTTACTTTAAAATCCATATCACCTAAATGATCTTCATCACCCAAAATATCTGTTAATACAGCAAATTGATCTTCTTTTTTGATAAGTCCCATTGCTACACCACTTACATGCTTTTTAATGGGTACACCTGCATCCATTAATGCTAGTGAACCGGCACATACTGTAGCCATTGAAGATGAACCATTACTTTCTAAAATATCACTTACCACCCTAACAGTATATGGATATTCTGATCCAGGCATCATTTTTTTAAGAGAACGCATCGCTAGATTACCATGCCCCACTTCTCGACGTCCAACACCGCGCATCATTTTAACTTCACCGGTTGAAAAAGGAGGAAAATTATAATGTAAAATAAATTTGGTATAATCTGATTTAAAGGCAGATTCAACCAACAACTCATCCAATGGTGTTCCGAATGTAATGGTGGTTAAAGATTGTGTTTCACCCCTTGTAAATAAAGAGGAACCATGAGGTGTAGGTAAAATATTGGTTTCCATAGAAAGGGCACGAATATCTTCGGTACCTCGTCCATCCAAACGCTTTCTTTGTTTAAGAATCATGTCCCTTACCACATTATACTGCAATTCACCAAAATAGTGACTGATTAAGGCCTTATCTTCTGAAGGAAGTTCTTCTCCTAAAAATTCTTTTACTTCTTTTTTCAATGCATCAAATGCATCACTTCTCTCATGCTTTGCTGAAGCGGATGAAGCAATAGCAAGTGTTTTAGCTTCCGCAAATGCAATGATTTTTTCATTCAACTCTTCATTGCGGTAAGGTTTAGCATAATTTCTTTTTGTTGAACTTCCTACTTTATCTCTCAAACGCTGCTGAGCTTTGATTTGAATTTTGATAGCCTCATGTCCTAATTCAATGGCTTTTACCAAATCTTCTTCAGAACATTCATTGGCCTCACCCTCAACCATCATTATATTTTTTTCAGTAGCCGCAATGATAAATTCAAGATCACATTCAGCTAATTCAATTCGAGTTGGATTGACTATAAACTCGCCATTTTTTCTTCCGATACGAACTTCAGAAATAATTTCTTGGATTGGAATATCAGAAACCGCCAACGCTGCAGAAGCAGCTAAGCAGGCAAGGGCATCCGGTATCACCTCAGCATCGCTTGATATCAAACTTATTAGAACTTGAACATCACATAAATAATCTTCAGGGAATAATGGACGCAATGCTCTATCTATTAAACGACTCGTTAATATTTCGTAATCATTCAATCTTGCTTCTCTCTTAAAAAAAGAGCCAGGTACACGACCTGCAGAAGAAAATTTCTCTTGATAATCAACTGATAATGGGAAGAAACTCTGACCTTCTCTTGGTTCTTTGTTAGCAACCACCGTGGCTAATAAAATACAATTGCCTTGTTGTAAAGTAATCGCTCCATCCGCCTGGCGAGCCATTTTTCCTGTCTCGATGGTTACCATCCGGCCACCACCTATATCAAATGTTTCTGATTGAATATTAAAACTCATAATTGTTTAAATTGTATAGTTTGAAAAGATGCATTGACTCCATGCAAATGAATTTAATAAAAAATAATTCCCAACTGTTGAAAAAATAGTTGGGAATTTAATTATTTAAACATGGAGGTAAGCTTATTTACGGAGACCTAATTTCTCAATCAATGCTCTGTAGCCAGTCAAATTATGTTTACTAAGATAAGTAAGTAGGCGTTTTCTTTGACCAACCATCATCATTAATCCTCTTTGTGAAGAAAAATCATGCTTGTTCACCTTAAGGTGATTTGAAATATGATTAATACGCTCAGTCAATAGGGCAATTTGACCCTCAATTGATCCTGTATTGGAGGCTTTACCACCAAATTCTGCAAAAATTTTCGCTTTTTTCTCGATTGTTAAATACGGCATTTCTTTGTTTTTAATAACGTCTTTGTTAATTTATCTTTTTTCTAGCTGGCAAAAGTAAGAAAAATTATCCAATTTTAGGAAAGAGATGTCAAAAATTCATATAAAACGAACGTAGGAGAAGAAATCTGCGTATAAAATGATTAAAATACCTGCTTTAAAATTCCTTTTGGGAACTAATTAGTTGCCATTTGAGTAATCTAATACCCTAAGGTGACTATTGGAATCTTTGGCAGCAATTCTATTCACTAAAGTTTCCGAATTAAAATACCCTAAGCTATTAAATACAAGCCCTGTAAAACTTCCAAAGAAAGTTAGTGGCATAAAAAAGGTAAAAATAAAGTACGATGCGAAAGATCGGTGGGTGTAAGATTCGTTAGATGGAACATTAAAAATAAATTATACCTTAAGTATAATTTATTTTTTTAATATATACTAGTAACTTACTAATTTATACAATACCTATGAAGAAAAAGAACATAATATTGGACTAAAAAATTGATTATTGAGTAATACTTGCATTATCAAAGACCTTTCCCATCTCTGTTTTAATAGTTCTTGAAGGAAACTTATTGATCACCATATAGTCATGAGTTGCCATTACAATAGCGGTTCCATAATCTTTTGAAATATGAAAAAGTAGCTGCATAATCTCATCGCTAGTTTGAGGATCTAGATTGCCAGTAGGCTCATCTGCTAAAATCAAACGAGGAGAATTTAACAATGCCCTTGCAATATCCACGCGTTGCTGTTCTCCCCCGCTCATTTCAAAAGGCATCTTGAAACCCTTTGTTTTTAATCCAACTTTATTCAACACATCAGCAATTTTTTCATTCATCAAATTTTCATCTTTCCATCCAGTAGCCTTTAAAACAAATTTCAAATTTTCATTTACATTGCGATCGGTTAACAATTGAAAATCCTGAAAAACCACTCCTAAACTGCGTCTTAGAAAAGGCACTTTCTTCCAGTCCAATTCTCTTAGGTTGTATCCAACCACGCTGCCCTCCCCTTCTGTCAAAGTAAGATCGCCATACAATGTTTTTAATAGACTGCTTTTACCGGTACCAGTTTTACCTACTAAGTAAACAAACTCTCCTTTATTAATTGAAATATTCACCTCACTTAAAATAAGATTGCTACTTTGGTAAATATTTACATTTTTAAGTTCTACGATTGCTTGAGACATAACGAATTGCTTTTAGGTATTTAAATTCTACGAAAGATATCTTTTAATAAACGATTTCTTCTTCTTTTAATTGAATGATCAATTCTTTTTTATCATTGGGCTCAACTCTACCAATCACTTGCGCTGCAATATTAAATGATTGAGCAGTTGCTATCATAATTTCAGCATCTTCTGCTGAACAATATATTTCTAATCGACACCCCATATTAAAAACCTCATACATTTCTTTGTTATTACTTCCACTACTTTGCTGAATTATTTTAAATATTTCTGGTGCATCAAATAAATTATCTTTTATAATTCTGAAATTACCTGGGAGATACTTCATACACTTTGTTTGTCCTCCACCACTACAATGAATTAACCCATGGATTTTATCAAAATGATTTTCCAACAATTGCTTTACAACTGGTGCATAGGTGCGAGTAGGTGAAAGAATCAATTTGCCAATAGTAGTAGTAAATGTTTTTCCCTCCTCACTGATAGAAACTGAATCAGACAGTTTGTTTTTTCCGATATAAACTACCTCTTCAGGTAAACTAGTATTATAACTTTCCTTAAAATGATCAGCATAAAATTTACTCAAAACATCATGCCTTGCACTGGTAAGGCCATTACTTCCAATTCCACTATTGTATTGCTGTTCATAACTAGCTTGACCAAAACTTGCAAGTCCAACAATTACATCACCTGCTTTTATTTTGTCATTGCTAATTACTTTACTCTTAGGAAAACGGCAGGTCATGGTTCCGTTTACAGCAATGGTTCTAACTACATCGCCTACATCAGCTGTTTCACCACCTAAATAATGAATATTTACCCCATAGGTTTTAAGTTCATCAAATAATTGCTGGGATCCATTGATTATCTGAGATAAAACTTCTCCAGGAATAATAGTTTTGTTGCGATCGATGGTAGAATTAAAAACAATGGTATCATACACGCCCACACAAAGTAAATCATCTAAATTCATCACGATAGCATCTTGAGCAATCCCCTTCCAAATGCTTATATCACCAGTCTCCTTCCAGTACAAATAGGCAAGAATACTCTTAGTTCCTGCACCATCTGCGTGCATTACACTTACATAATCATCGTCACCACCCAAATAATCAGGATAAATTTTACAAAAAGCATTGGGATATAGCCCCTGATCTAGGTGCTTCGTGGCTGCATGGACTTCTTCCTTTTGGGCCGAAACCCCTCTTTTATTATAAAGACTCATGTTATTAATTGTATTGCAAAACTATATTTCAATTATCAATAATCCATTAATTAATTTTCAGGTAGTTTTGCACAAATTGATATGACTGTTTACACCGATATACAAAATTTACCTATTTTCAAAAATGCAGTGATCACTATCGGCACTTTTGATGGGGTACATTTTGGACACCAGCAGATCCTTTCGTTAATGAAATCAGCTGCAAAACAAGTAAACGGCGAAACGGTTATCATCACTTTTCATCCCCACCCTCGTAAAATTATTGGAGCCAATAAAGCAACTATTTACTTATTAAATACCCTTGATGAAAAGATCAATTTACTAGAAAAATATGGAATAGACCACCTAGTAATTATTCCTTTTACTGAAAAATTTGCCCAACAATCAGCCGAAGACTATATCGCTGATTTTTTAGTTAATACCTTTCATCCTCATACAATCATCATTGGTCACGACCACCGTTTTGGTAAAGATCGAATTGGTGACTTTCAGCTACTGGAAGATAAAGCACTTAAGTTTGGATATCAAGTAAAAGAAATTCCGGGTTATATGCTCAATGATGTTACCATTAGTTCTACTAAAATAAGAGAAGCTCTTTTAAACGGTGATATTGAAAAAGCACATGATTTACTAAGCTATGATTATTACTTTACCGGAAAAATTGTAAAAGGAAATCAACTAGGAAGAACCATTGGATATCCGACTGCGAATATTCAAATGATGGATGAAAATAAATTGATCCCTTGCAATGGAGTTTATTCTGTTTTAGTAAGCAATGAAAATTTAAAAATCAATCAACTCGGGGGCATGATGAATATTGGTTATCGGCCTACGGTAGATGGAAATGAACGAACCATTGAGGTTAATCTGTTTAATTTCGATCAAAGTATCTATGATGAAACCCTCACTATAACATTGAAAAAATACTTACGTAGCGAAGAGAAATTTTCAGGAATAGACAAGTTGAAAATTCAGTTAGAAAAAGATAAGCAAGCAGCTTTGGATTCACTAAAAAACATAGATAAATAAAATTTATTTATCTAGCTAGTTAATCTTACCTTATTAAATCATCCCATCATTTTTACTACCATTTCTTTCAATAAAGATGCATCAGAAGTGCCGTTACTATTAACTCCTATACTTTTTAAATTATAGTCATGTAGCAATAGTAAAGATCTTTCAATTCCTTCATATCCATACATTTTTATTGTTGCCATTGCTTCTTTAACCGCATAAGGATTATTATAAAAAAGAGGTCTCAATGCTGCTTCACTTTTATCTGGCATCCCAAAAATAGCATACAGTTTACTAAAAAAACCATACAATGCGGGAAGCACCAATTGGATAGGTGCTGCTTTAGGATTACTCTCAAAATACTGAATAATTTGCATCGCTTTTACCAAATCTTTTTTACTCATCGCAGCCTGCAATTCAAAAGCATTGTATTCTTTACTAACCCCTACATATTTTTCAATATCATCTTCGGTGATACTTTTTCTCTGACCAATATTGAGCGTTAATTTCTCGAGTTCATTGACTATCCTACTTAGATCGTTCCCTAAATGTTCTGTTAACAACAGAATTGCTTTAGGTGACATGGTAAAATCTTGTGACTTTAAATAATCAGTCACCCATTCTACCAACTTATAATCCCTTATTTTATCCGAGGTAAAAAGTTCAGATTCCTTTTTAATGTACTTTCCTAATTTGGTTGTTTTGTTAATCGTTTTCTCCTTGTGGCTGATAATAAAAACAGTAGAAGCAAGGGGGGCCTTTATATAATTTTCAAGCTTTTCAAGATCCTTCATCTGCTGGGCTTCTTTCAATAGCACCACTTGTTTTTCTGCAAACATTGGATAACGCATGCATGCGTTTACGACCTCAGTCCAATTGGCATCTTTTCCATAAAAAACCGAAAGATTAAATCCAGCTTCACTTTCAGGCAAGATTTTATGCTCAGCATAATTCATCAGTAGATCAATATAATAATCCTCTTCCCCTTCCAACCAATAGACGGGTTTGAAAAGTTTCTTCTTCCAATCTCCTATAATTTTTTCTACAGACATATGAATTCAAAAATACAAAAAATAAATTCTGAAATAATTACAAAACGTATCGCAAATTAAATTATTGAATTATTAAAAAACCCAGCAACCGCTGGGTTTTTGATAAAATATTTTTAACTTATTTTCTATTGATGAAAAAAAATAGCATCTAATTAATTTAAAGACCTGAAATCTACTGGAACCAATTTGCTTACTCCAGGCTCCTGCATAGTAACTCCATATATAACATCTACCGCACTCATGGTTTGCTTGTTGTGTGTTACAATAATGAACTGACTATTTTCACTAAACTGCTTAATCATTTTAGTAAATTTACCCACATTCGCATCATCTAATGGGGCATCTACCTCATCCAAAATACAGAAAGGAGCAGGTTTGATTAGATAGATTGCAAACAACAACGCAGTGGCTGTTAATGTTTTTTCTCCACCACTCAACTGACCGATAGACGAAGGGCGTTTCCCTTTTGGTTTAGCAACAATATCGATGCCTGTATCTGCCAAGTTTGTAGGATCCACCAATACCATATCTGCTGTATCATCTTCTGTAAACAATGCCTGGAATACTTTCTGGAAATTTTCTCTTACTTTATTGAAGGTATCAAGAAACTGTTGGTTGGCCGTTGCTTCTACTTCTTGAATAGTCAGCATCAAACTATCCTTAGCCGTTACCAAATCATTTTTTTGCTCCATGATAAAGTCATAGCGCTTTTTCATTTCAGTATAAGCTTCAATGGCCGTAGGATTAATTTCACCAATATTTTCCAAACGCTTTCTCATACGATCATTCTTCTCCTGCAACTCTTCTAACGGTTGATCACCATCTCTAGGCTCATTGATGATCACGTCTAAATCAATTTTAAATTCAACGTGTAGCCTTTCCTTCATTCCAGCAAGTTGTAACTTAAGATCAGTCAATTTATCCTTTATCTCATTCAGTAAAGTATCAATAATTTCTTTGGATTTTTGCTTTTGACGAAGTACAGTTTCCTTGGCCGTAAGCACACTGCGCAAGTTGTAATAAGCCTGATCCGCCTCATTCAATTTCTTCTCTTCTACCTCTTTATTTTGCAACATGGATACGAGCAATACATCCAAATCAGCCAATGCAGTGGCCGTTTCATTAATGCTAGTTGCCGCCTCAGATAATTGTAATGAGCTATTTTCCATTTGAATTTTTAGATCATTCAACTGGTCACTTTTAAAATCAAATTCCTGTTGTAAAGAGACTAATTTACTTTGCTGTCGAGTAAATTGAAGGTTACCCTCATTGAAAGTGGCTGTTGAAAAATTATATTCTTGCTCCGCCAATGTATAATCCTGTTCTACTACTTGCACTCTGTCATTTAACTCCTCTAACTGGGTATTCAATTTTTCTAACTCCACCCTAGTACTAGCGATCGCATCATGACTTTCCTCCAATTGTTGTTGAAGTTCTTCAATTCTTTGAGAACTACTTTGTTCAAGATGATGAAGATTCTCAATTTTATTTTGGAGACTGAAAACTAAATTGGTGAAATTATTTATGTCTTGTTGTGTCTGCTTGATTGCATTTTCTTTCAACTGTTCATTAAAAGTAATTACTTCATTGTGACGAATCTCAATAGTAGCTTTTAATTCATTCACAATTATTTCCTGAGCACTAATTTCTTCAACTAACTTTTCTAAATTTTTAGCACGGCCAATTTTCTTACCCTCAAACAAGCCTACACTACCACCAGTAATTGAATATTTTCCCTTTACATATTTTCCAGTTTTTTCTAAAACAACAGCACCGTTGCTATTTTTTATTGCTTCTTCATTTTCAGCAATAAAAACATTCCCCAATAAATGCCTAGCGAGATGGCTATATTTAGTATCTACTTCCACTACACTAAGTGCAGGAATAGTACCATTTGGCTGAGTAGTATTTTCAAAACCAGTAAATTGATCTTGCAAAAAGAAATTTGCTTTCCCTTTTTTATTATTGTCTAATAAATGTATGGCTTGTAAACCTTCTTCGAGATTATTAACTACATAATAGTTAAGGTAAGGTTCTAATACATTTTCCACAGCTGCTCTATATTCAGGCTTCACGTACATGATGTCACTTAACAAAGGAGCTTCGTGATTCCAATCAGGATTCTTGTGTAAAAATTTCACACTTTCCGGGTAACCCTCCATAGAATCAACTAGGCTTTTTAACAAAGCAAATTCATTCTTCTTACTATCCAGCTTCCGACTTTCCTCAGCTAATTCAGACCGAAGTCCTTCGAGCATGCTTTGTGTTTGGAATATCTGCTCTTTGGTAAACTCTTGATGATCCTGTAATTGCTGAAGCTCTATTTTTTTCTGATCCAAGTCCTCAGATTTTTCTTTGCGCTCTTGCTCTAATTGTTGCAATTGACTCTGGCGTTGTGCTTTTTCATCTTGAATTTGAGCAACTGTTCTTTGAATATTTTGAATGCTCGTATCGGCAACTGCTACTTTTTTTTCCGCATCAAATTGATTTCTTTGTATAGCTTGATTCTCCCTACGCAAACTATCTATGCTGCTGCGTTTTTCATCAAAAATTTTACGTTTGTCTTCAACCGCATTTTTCAGTTCTTCCAACTTGGCTTCTAACTCTTCGAGCTTAACCTCATCTTCTTTTATTTGTATGCTAGTAAATTGAATGCTTTCATCGAGTCCCTTCAACTGTCCACCTGCTTTAAGCAAGAATTCGTTAAGGCTAGTCTCTCTTTCTTTTAAATATTGTAAGCGTTGAGCAGTAAGGCTTTTATCACTCTCTTTGCTTCTTAAAGCAGCAAGCAAATCATTAAATGCATGTTGCATTTCCTGTAAGGCTTTTTCTTGAGTTATAAAACTCAATTTCTCTTGCTCCATAGCAGCATCTTCAACTGCGATAGCTGTTTCCAATTCAATTCGCTTATCTACTTCCTCTTGCTGCTGTTGATTAAGATCGCGATAAGTAACGTTAAATCCTTCTAGCGAAGCCTTTGCCAATTCAATGGTAACGTCTTTGTATTCTTTCTTTATTTCAAAATACTTTTCTGCTTTTTTAGCCTGACTCTCTAAACTTTTCAATTGATTATTGATCTCAAAAAGTAAATCTTCTATACGAGCTAAATCCTGTTCAGTAGCATCTAACTTTAGTTTGGCTTCTTTTTTACGCGTTTTATAAATTGTAATTCCAGCAGCCTGCTCCAACATTTTACGGCGACTGTTTTCCTTGTCTTTAATAATATCATCCACCATTGCCAATTCAATGATAGCATAGCTGTCGGTACTTACTCCGGTATCCATAAACAGGTTGTGAATATCTTTGAGTCGACAGGCAACATCATTGAGACGATATTCACTTTCCCCATTTTTATAATACTTACGGGTAACCGTTACCATATTAAACTCAGTAGGAAGTAAATTCTTTGTATTTTCAAATGTAAGGCTCACTTCTGCCAAACCAGATGCAGAACGACTTTTACTGCCATTAAAAACCAGACTTTCCAAATTTTCACTTCGAAGGTTGCTAATTTTATGCTCGCCAATTACCCATCGGATACTATCAATAATATTACTCTTACCACATCCATTGGGTCCAATTACACCCGTAATTCCCTCATCAAAATGAAGTACAGTTTTATCGGCAAAACTTTTAAATCCTTTAATTTCAAGACTCTTTAAACGCACGATTCAATAATTTAGTAGGACGGCAAACCTACATAAAAATGCCTGATTTTAATACGCTGTTGAAAAGTTACCCGTAAATGATCAGCACTGTTAATTTAATAGACCCACCGCCATATTTGTAAATGTCAATATAAGTCAGTAAATATAGGAGAATGGGTAAGAAATGAAGTTGTAATCATCTAGGAGTTATTAACTAGGGGGAAAATGTTTTGCACATTAATATTACTTTTTATTTATATACAATTATTAAAATTTTGTATAAACTGTCAACTGTTTGCGAATTTCAGAAAAACTATAATTATATATAAAATAATATTTATATTTTAAAACAACCAATTGAAAAAATTTCTAGTGATAAAATGATTGATAAGAAACTCAGATCAAAGGGTATTTGAATATTATTATACATTCTTTACACCATTTTATGGACCAAAGTTGGAAAACGCAGATATTGTTTATTAATCGTCCTTATCTTTGGAAAGTTAGTTAAACAGTTAATCACTTTATTTGTTTTTATGAACGATTTCATTACAATTCAAGATTTTGCAGGTGCTACCCACATCATATTTACGAAGTACATCACCAACCTAACGCTTCAAAACGGTACCGCCAAAATACATATCAATAGCGGAGGATCTTCAATGACTGTTCATACAAAATACACTATGAAAGAATTAATGGAATTGATTTTAAATTAACATTGATAATTTAAATATTCTATCTCCTACATTTTGAAAAAATTCCAACTCCTAAAAATTCTTTTTTGAAAAAATTCATACTGCCTCTCCTTTTATTATTCAGCTTATTTTCATCTGCTCAGAAAATAAACAGTACCTATCAATTACACATAAAGAAAACTATATCCCCCATTCAGATTGATGGAGAAATGAATGAACAGGCTTGGAAAAATACCGATTCAGCGGCTGATTTTTTTATGGTAATACCCATGGACACTAGCAGAGCAAGAGTGAAGACAACAGTAAGGATGGCTTATGATAATAAAAAAATTTATATCCTTGCAACCTGCTACTTAAAAAATCCAGGACCTTATATGGTTGAGTCGCTGAGAAGAGATTTCAATTTTACAAAAAATGATAATTTTATTTTTTTCATTGATTCATTTGATGACCTTACCAATGGATTTACATTTGGGGCAAATGCAGCAGGTGCTCAATGGGATGGAAGTGAATACAACGGGTCTGTAGTAGACCTAAGCTGGGACAATAAATGGGTATCGAAAGTAAAAAGTTATCCTGACAAATGGATATTTGAAGCTGCCATTCCTTTTACTTCCTTGCGCTATAAAAAAGGTATCACCAAATGGGGTATCAATTTTAGTAGAATGGATATCAAGGTGGCTGAAAAATCAAGTTGGACACCCATTCCAAGACAATTCACCACTTCATCACTTGCCTATACTGGGACATTGGTATGGGATGAAGCTCCTCCTCAATCTGGAGGTAATATCTCTGTTATTCCCTATGCGTTAACGGGTGTTTCAAAAGATTATGACCGTTCAACTCCTTCTAAATATCGAAAAGATATTGGAGCAGATGCAAAGATTGCACTAACCTCTTCACTCAATTTGGATATGACAATTAATCCTGATTTTTCTCAGGTAGAAGTAGATAAACAGGTTACCAATCTTGATAGATTCGAATTATTATTTCCAGAAAGAAGGCAATTTTTCTTAGAGAATGCTGACCTCTTTGCCAATTTCGGTTATACCAATATTCGACCATTTTTTTCCCGCCGAATTGGACTAGGTGTACCCATTAACTTTGGCGCCAGAGTGAGTGGTAACCTTGATAAAAACTGGCGAATAGGAATCATGGATATGAAAACAAAAGCTGATCCCAAAATAGGATTACCTGATCAAAACTTTACTGTTGTAGCATTGCAGCGACGTTTATTTGCTCGCTCTAATATTCGATTAATGTTTGTTAATAAACAATCATTGCAATATGATCCAAATAAAGATTCTTCCAAACCATCTTATTCTCTTTACAACAGAAATCTTGGATTAGAATACAATCTAGCTTCTGCAAATAATTTCTTAACAGGAAAAGCAATGATGCTTAAATCTTTTAGTCCAGGTAAAGTTGACGGAGATTTTGTACATGCAGCTAATCTTCAATACACTAATAAAAAATGGATCATCTCTTGGCAACATGAAATTGTAGGTAAAAATTATCTAGCCGAAGTTGGATATGTACCTCGCAGTAATTATATAAAACTCAACCCTCAAATCAGTCATTTATACTTTCCTAAAAAGAGCAAGATTTTAAGTCATGGCCCTGTATTTATTTCTACTTTTTTCTTTAACAAAAATTTTAATCGAACAGACAATGAAGTTGTACTTGTATATAAATTCAATTTAAGAAGCCAAGCAATGTTTGATGCATGGGTAGCTAAAGATTATGTAGAATTACTAAGACCTTTTGACCCTACCAACGCAGGAAATGCAAGGCTCGCTACTGGTACTCAACACAAATGGAATGCATGGGGAACCAGCTACACTTCAAAACCACAAAAACTATTTACCTATGCCTTCGCCTCTAGATATGGAGGCTATTATGCCAATGGCAACCGATTGTTTTTATCTGCAGATTTAGGATACCGATTTCAACCTTTTGTAAACATTACTCTCAATGCTAACTACAATTATATTAGTTTACCAAAACCATGGGGACAAACAAGGTTCTGGTTGGTGGGCCCTCGCATTGACGTTACTTTAACTAATAAATTCTTCTTTACTACTTTTATACAATACAATGAACAGCAAAAAAATCTAAACTTAAATACTAGATTACAATGGCGATATAAACCAGCGAGTGATTTCTTTATTGTATATACAGATAATTATTATAGCGATCCATTTTTTATTCGCAACCGCGCACTAGTAGTTAAAATTACCTATTGGTGGAATAAATAAACTAAGAATATAATTTTTAAATTAATATGCAACTCCTATTTGTATTTTCAAATTTCAACTGGGGATTAATTTTATTGTCTGCCTTTTTCATCGGTCTATCTAAGGCAGGTTTAAGAGGGATTGATATGATGAACGTAACCATCATGGCAATTGTATTTGGCAGTAAGGCATCAACAGGAATTGTACTTCCATTGCTTTGTGTGGCAGATATTATTGCGGTTATCTATTACCATCGTCATGCACAATGGAATCATTTTTGGAAATTAATTCCCTGGATGGCCATTGGTATTCTTGTAGGAGTATATGTTGGAAAAGATATGAATGAAGTTTTATTTAGAAAAATAATGGCCATCATAATTATTACCACTGTATTTATAATGGTTGCCTTAGAAACCAGAAAAAATCAAGTCATCCCAACCAATAAATTTTTCGTAGCTAATATGGGACTAGCAGCTGGCTTTACCACTATGCTAGGAAATCTTGCGGGTGCTTTTTCAAATATATATTTTCTAGCAATGAGGATGCCCAAGAATGATTTTATTGGTACCGCATCCTGGGTGTTTTTAGTAATCAATCTTTTTAAGCTGCCCTTTCAAATTTTTTTCTGGAAAAATATCACCACTGAATCACTCTATACCGACTTATTTCTTTTACCCTCTGTAGTAATTGGTTTTTGGATAGGCGTTAAAATAGTTTCTAAAATAAAGGAAGATAACTATCGAAAAGTAGTGATTGTGCTTACTTTTTTAGGTGCCCTTGCTATCTTTTTTAAGAGATAACTATTTCTGGAAAATAGTGAGCCAATGCTTTGGCAACACCATCATCGTTGTTGGTATCTGTAACAAAATCGGCTACCAGCTTTATTTCTTCAGGTGCATTGCCCATAGCAACTCCTACTCCTGCAAATTCAATCATTTCCTTATCATTGTAATTGTCTCCTATTGCAATCACTTCCTGCTGAAGGATACCATACTGATTCATTAAAAATTGGATTGCCTTTGTTTTAGATGCTTCAATATGCATCAATTCCAAATATTTAGGCTGAGATTTAAAGACATTTAGTTTTCCTCTAAATTTACTGATTAAACGCTGTTCCACTTCTAATATTAAATCCTTATCTCCTGCAACTAAAATCTTATTGGGACCAGTATTTTCCTCCTTCCATATCGATACTATTTTTTCAAAAGGAAGGATTTGAATTGCCACTTCTGTGATTCTTTGTTCCTTTTCGATCGCTGGAGTCAGAGCTGTAGCATACCATTTCATTTGACTGTAATACATAACAGACAGGTCATGCAATATTAATTGTTCATGAACGATAGCCACTTCTGATAAACTAATATCAATTTGAGATATAATTTCATCTTTATGATAAATATAGCTACCATTCAAACTTACCACAGGTATTGAATCAGGTAATACCTTTTGAGTAATGGGCAATATTCCATGCAGCGGTCTTGCTGAAATTGGAATCACCAAAACACCATTGTCTATTAGCCGTTGAATAGCATTTTTATTTGCATCACTAATTGAATGATCCTTTTTTAATAAGGTACCATCCATATCTACAAAAACCGATTTGTACATTTGATTGATTAAGTTGTGATGAAAGGACAAAGATAAATTACTTTTAAACTAGAAATAAAATGCAAATTGAAGAACCTTAATTATGATAGCATAAAAATTTCTCAATAAATTTCAGAATCGAATTATTTACGCTCATGAATACTAGTTTTTCGAAGTCGAAGAAAACCTCCTTCTCTTCCAGAAAGTGAAGCTCTTATTTCCGCAACCAATGACAACGCAATTTCATCCGGTGTGATTGCACCAATATCCAAACCAATAGGTGCATGAATACGATCCAAGTCATTTTCATTTATTGGATTTCCCTCATCTGCCAATTCCTTCCATATTTTTTCTGAACGAATCCTAGGACCCAACATTCCTATATAGGGGGCAGAAGTTGCCAATGCAATAGGCAAATTATTCTTATCCGTTTTGTAATCATGTGACATTAAAATAATAGCAG
>CAMBTV010000011.1 GCA_945870835.1 Chitinophaga pinensis | reverse complement strand
CGCCGCGGCGGATGAAATTTTAACTATCAGCCTAAAATCAAGGAACTCGCCGGTAGATTATGTTACTTTAGAGGAAGTGCCTCCGCCGCGGCGGATTGATTTTTTAACGGCTGATAGTTAAAATTTCTAGCACTTTTTATTCGAGGGCGCCAAACTAGGGGATCGAATATCTATTATTAGAGATTAAAAGACTGCGTTATTTTAAAGAGTATGATTTTTTAACGGCTAATAATTCAAATTTCTAGCACTTTTTATTCGAGGGCGCCAAACTAGGGAATCGACTATCTATTAATGAAAGATTAAAAGACTGTGTTACTTTAATGGCCAACTATTTATATAAATAGCTCATGAATACAAAGGAGCTATTTTTTATAATTATTTAATTACCTAAGAACCAATATCCCAAGCCCACTAATTGAAGTCTTTGATATCTTTAAGGATTGACACCAAAAAAGGTAAACAGGCCTTAAATAAGCTTCCCTTTGATTAAGTCTTTCAACGCCTATTCCACTTTTAAATCCCCTTGAAATTAAGTAGTTTTAGCTATTTTTTTGCTAAAACCAATATTTTTAGTAGCTTGTACTCTGAAGTTTACTACTTCATACTTATTAACTAACCATAAATTCTACAAAATGTCAAAAATGTTAACAGCTTATTGCATGAAAACAAAGGAAAAAAACGTTCCAATGCAGGATGCAGTAATAACCAAAACAGCCCGTGGCGGATACATGGCACAGGGTAATGATGGAAAAGGAAATAAAATGACCACCATGCTATCTGAAGCGACTGCTTTAGAGGCAGTTAAAAATGGCGTAGCTAAAAAAGGCTGGTAATTTTAATCACTCAATTTATTCGAGCCATTCGCTAACAGCGGATGGCTTTTTTTATGCCCAATTTGATTATTTATAAATATCCTAAACTTGAAGGAGTATCCTTTACAATTTGATAAAGTCAAGATACTTGGAATATTTTACCAGTAAATAAGTAAAAACAATCGCTCCTATTACATCAATAGAATAATGTACATGCTGAACAAGAACTAGTAAACCTACGAGAAGAGAGGTAGATAAAGCAAATAACTTATCTCTCTTTTTTTGCAGACATAAGTAAAACATAAACAGGTTAGCAGTATGGCCTGAAAAAAAAAGATCCTTTGTAATAAATACACTACTGCCTCCATAGCTAAGACTGGTTATAGGATCCTTTAAAATAATCAAACCGTTTGGAGGATCTAGGGGTATTATTGAAATAGTGATTATTCTTAAGAGGGTGATTATTATTAAAAAATATATCGTCATCAAAAAAATTGCAGGTTTCTGTATGCATCGGACAAGTATCAGCAAGGAAGTAGACCATACCAATATAAAAATTACAACAGAAAAATCCATTGAAGGTATACGTTTCAATAGCCAATCGTTCAGCACGATTCCTTGCCTAGCTTCAATTTTAGAAAAAAAGGTAGGTAGTATAAGGAGTATAGATGGAAATAAGAGGATGCCAATAATAACTTTTTTTCTAAATAAGCTACTAGCCCATGCTTCGCTCCAGGTGCTATTACTGTAATAAGGGTAAGTGATAGGAATTTCCACTTTACAAATGTAAAGACTCTTTTTAAAAAAGTATTTTTTAATTAAAATTTTAGGTGATTAGATTTTCTTATCTATAAAGCTTTTCATTCGGTGTAAAAATTTGAAGAGAGAGGTCATGTTTTCAACTTCTTCCACTACTAGGATACCATTTTTGCCTACTTGTTTTAATTTTGCCTTGTTGGTTTCTTTTTGCAAAAATTGTAAAATGCCATTAAAGATTTCACTTTGGAAATAGGGGGAATCGGGATTGCTTACGAAGAAACATTTAAGCGTTTCATTTTTTAGTATCATTTTTTCAAAACCTAGTTCTACAGCAATTTTTCGACAACGCACTGTGATAAAAAGGTCTTCTACGGATGCAGGTATTGGCCCAAATCGATCCGTCATTTCAATATGAAAGTCACTGAGGTTAGTTTCAGTTTCACAATTATCTAATCGGCTGTATAAGCTTAACCTTTCGGTGATGCTTTCAACGTATGTATCAGGTATTAAGATCTCTAAATCTGTGTCAATGCTACAATCTTTTACAAAATCATCTTGTTGCTGAATCTCTTCTTTAAAAAGCTCTTTAAATTCTGATCGCTTTAATTCTTTAATTGCTTCATCTAAAATTTTCTGATACATTTCAAAACCAATTTCTGCAATAAAACCACTTTGTTCACCACCCAGCATATTGCCTGCCCCGCGAATATCTAAGTCTCTCATCGCTATCTGAAACCCACTACCTAGATCACTATATTGCTCTAGTGTGCTCAACCTTTTTCTGCTATCAGTAGGTAAAGTACTCATAGGAGGAGCAAGCAAATAACAAAATGCTTTTTTATTACTTCTACCAACTCTTCCACGTAATTGATGCAAATCACTTAATCCAAATTGATGGGCATTATTTACAATGATGGTATTCACATTTGGAATGTCAACCCCACTTTCTACAATGTTGGTACAAACCAATACATCATATTTTTTATCCATAAAATCTAGGATGGTATCCTCTAGTTGATCTCCATCCATTTGACCATGTGCAAAGGCAATACTAATATCTGGGCACAGTCCTTGAATTAAGCCCTTCATTTCAGCTAGGCCATTGACACGGTTGTGAATGAAAAAAACTTGTCCACCTCTTTCAGTTTCATAATAAATAATATCTCTTATGGCATCTTGATTAAATACCATTACCTCCGTTTGTATTGGTTGTCTATTGGGTGGAGGCGTGTTGATAATACTTAAATCACGTGCGCCCATTAAACTGAATTGAAGTGTTCTTGGTATAGGCGTTGCCGTTAGTGTTAACGAATCTACAGTAGTTCGTAACTGTTTTAATTTCTCTTTTGCAGTAACACCAAATTTCTGCTCCTCATCAATTACCATTAAGCCTAAATCTTTAAATTGTACATCCTTGCTTAATAGGGCATGGGTGCCAATAATAATATCAATTTTTCCTTCTGCAACTTTCTTAAGGGTTTCTTTTTTTTCTTTAGCCGATTTAAAACGGTTGATAAAATCTACGGTTACTGGAAAATCTTTTAGCCGCTCACCGAAAGTTTTGAAATGCTGATAGGCTAAAATAGTAGTAGGAACTAATACTGCAGCCTGTTTGCCATCGCAGCAAGTTTTAAAAGCAGCTCGGATGGCTACTTCTGTTTTACCAAATCCAACATCACCACATACCAACCGATCCATCGGAGCAGGTTTTTCCATATCTCTTTTTACATCCTCTACCGCCTTGCCCTGGTCAGGAGTGTCCTCATAAATAAAAGAAGCTTCTAGTTCCGTTTGTAAATAATTATCAGGGCTGTGCATAAAACCAGCCTGGCTCTTTCTTTGTGCATATAATTTGATTAAATCGGTTGCAATATCTTTAACTTGTTTTTTCGTCTTCTCTTTTAATTTGTTCCAAACATCACTTCCTAGCTTATTCATTTTTGGTACACTACCTTCCTTGCCACTGTATTTTCCAATTTTATGTAAGGATGAAATATTTACATACAATAGGTCACCATCTTTATACTGAATCCTAACTGATTCTTGCATTCTGCCATTGGCTTCAATTTTTTGTAGGCCGCTGAATACCCCCACTCCATGGTCTATATGAGTTACGTAATCACCGGGTTGTAGTTCACGCAGCGTTTTTAAAGTGAGGGCTTTATTTTTACTAAAGGCCTGCTTGACTTTGTATTTATGATATCGTTGAAATATTTCATGGTCGGTGTAGCAAACTAATTTCAGATCTTCATCTATAAAACCTTCGTGAATAGATGTGGGTATAGGAGTAACAGGAATTTCAGCCTGTAAATCGGTAAAAATTATATGTAACCTTTCTAATTGTTTTGGATTGTCAGCGAAAAGAAAAATATTATAATGGTTGCTTTCAAATTCCTTTAAATTTTTTATTAATAGATCGAATTGTCGGTTGAAAGCTGGTTGTGATTGAATTGAATACTTCAACACACATGATTGCTCCTTTGGATAGAGTGGAGTAAAATAACTTTTGGTTCCAAATTCTATTATGTGGCGTTGTAAAATTTGTTTTTCAATAAATGTTACATTGGTAAAGTCATGTTCACTTACCGCTGCTTTTTCATTTATTTCGTGATCGTCTTCATTGGTCAACTTTCGATTGTCAATGTTCATGTCCATCACCGCCAAATATAGTTCGAGGTCTTCTTGCTGCTGTTCAATTTTTTCTTTGATAAATTGCCAGTCTGCTGTCCAAATGACTGTGTTTTCTGGTAAAAATTCGAGTAGGGAAACTTTATTATCAGCATCGCCTCCAAATGTTTTGGGAAGGGATTCTACATTTGGAATAATATTTACTTGTAGTAGCTTGCGTTCGCTCAACTGTGATTCTGGATCGAATATCCGAATGCTGTCAACCTCATTGCCAAACAATTCTATTCGATAAGGTTTTTCATTTCCAAAGGAATAAATATCGAGGATGCCTCCCCGTATAGCAAACTGTCCGGGTTCATATACGAAATCGGTTCTTTCAAATCCGTAATCTACAAATTTGGATAATATGTTATTTATATCCAGTAATTCACTCTGCTTGATTGAAATAATATTTTGGATTAAAGTATTTGGCAAGACTACTTTTTCAAATAAGGCTTCTGGGTAGGTGATAAGTACTTTCTTGTTGCAGCCACCAGCTATTTTTGTTAATGCTTCTGTTCTTAGCATTACGTGGCTACTATTGAGTAGTCGATAATTTTTCTTGTTTTTAAAGGAAGAAGGAAAATAAAAAATATCTAAGGCCTGTGTAAGATTTTCGAATGTATTGTGAAAATAGGCGGCTTCTTCAGCATCTCTTAGAACAACTAGGTGATTGAGTTGGCTAGTAGCGGAATGATTAAAAATAGCCGAAAGAACGAACTCAGTGGCACTACCCCGAAGTCCAGAAAGATGAATCAGCTGCATTTTAGACAAAGTAATCCTGTCCGCAATTTGAAAACAGCGGGGGTCTTTTGCATATTCTTTCAACAACAATTCCAAATTCATCCTATTGCAAAGATAAGAATACAAGGATGATTATGAAAAGTAAGATTACATTCATTGGGTAGTATTGACTTATAATTTATTCGAATGAGCAATTACAGATACTGTAAAATCTTTCTTACAATAAAAAAGTAATAATTTATTTAAGTATGTCCTCATTTGAAAAATGCGAATTTTTATAAATATTGGTAGTACCAATTACATATTCAGTAAATTAGTGTTTCAAATTTTTAATATGGCAATACAACCTTGGCGAGTAGGAAAGGTTATCAAGATTGAAAATGAAACATCTGATACCCGAAGATTCTGGATTGAGGTACCCGAACTAACTTCTTTCGACTTTATTCCTGGTCAGTTTGTAACACTCGATCTTCCGATACATGAAAAACCCAACAAACGTTGGAGAAGTTATTCTATTGCCTCTTGTCCCGATGATACCAATGTGTTTGAACTCGTAATTGTTTTGGATAACAATGGTTTGGGAACACCGTATCTTTTTAATGAAGTAGTAGTTGGTTCTGAAATAACACTGCGTGGGCCACAGGGAGTATTTATGCTAAAAGAGCCAATCGATGAAGACTTAGTTTTGATTTGTACGGGTACAGGAATTGCCCCGTTTAGAAGTATGATTCAAAATATTAAAAATAAGCAGATCCCGCATAAAAATATTTATCTAGTTTTTGGTTGCAGAACAAAAACTAGTCTATTGTACTTTGAAGAAATGAAGGCCCTTCAAAATGAACTAACCAATTTTCACTATATTCCTACTTTATCTAGAGAGCAATGGGACGGTCATACGGGATATGTTCATTCGGCATATGAATTATTGTGTGTTGATAAACAACCTGCAAAATTTTTTCTATGCGGTTGGAAGGGGATGATTGATGAGGCTAGAAAGAAAATCGTTGATATGGGCTATGATAAAAAGACAATTCATTTTGAAATTTATGGGTAAAGAGTAAATCTAGTCAGTTGAAGACTAGCTTTTTACTCCCTACGACTTGGATCTTATTCAGGAATAAATATAACGGGTGTTGATTTTTTGAGTGAATTTGTATTGTTGTTTTTCCTAACTTGTGTGTCTAATTAATCACTAAATTAATTTGATTTTTATGGGTGCTTCCTCTATGATTATCTTGATTTTTGCTGCCTTAACATTTTCTTCTATTGCTATATTAGTCTCCAAAATTGTAACTAAAGCGACTTCTAATCCTCAAAAGGGCCAGCCCTATGAATGTGGTATACCCACTAAGGGTAAAACCTGGACACAGCTTAATGTAGGATATTATTTATTCGCTTTGATATTTTTAATTTTTGATGTAGAGCTTGTTTTTTTATTTCCTTGGGCTGTTGTGGTAAAAAAAGTGGGTTGGATGGCGTTGGTTGAAATCGTAATTTTCTTTTTTATTCTATTCATGGGTTTTTTATACGCGCACAAAAAAGGAGCATTGAAGTGGGTGTAGGTTTACTCTTTTATTATAGGTTGTACAATCGAGGTTTAGATATTTAAACAATGTTTTTGAAATATTTTTTTAAAAGGAATAATAATAATCGATAATAAAAATAATGGAAATCACTTCGAATCATTCTATTGACAAACAAGCATCTTCTATTGGGGAAAATTCTTTTCCTGGTCAAATTCATGATACACCAGGTGGGGGAGTTGTGTTGAGTAAGCTAGATGATATAATTAATTGGGCAAGATCTAACTCATTGTGGCCGCTTACATTTGCTACTAGCTGCTGTGGAATTGAAATGATGTCTGTGGCCGCTGCTAAATATGATTTTTCCCGTTTTGGATTTGAGGTAGCAAGGGCCTCACCACGTCAGGCGGATGTAATTATAATTGCAGGTACCATTGTAAATAAAATGGCTCCTGTGTTAAAAAGGTTATATGATCAAATGGCAGACCCTAAGTATGTAATTGCTATGGGAGCCTGTGCTATTAGCGGCGGTCCATTTTTTTACAATACCTATTCGGTAGTAAAAGGAGCGGATCATGTGATACCAGTAGATGTGTATGTTGCTGGCTGTCCGCCAAGACCTGAAGCGCTTTTACATGCGTTGATTAGTTTGCAAGACAAAATAAAAAGTGGACAGACTAGAGAACAGATTCAAGTATCTAAGCCAGTAGCAGGAGGAGATATCTTGCACCAGCTTTAATTGATTTTATTATATGACCATTGAAGCATTAAAGGAAAAAATTACAGCACTATTTCCAGCAGTTACCTTCGAAGAAGGAGGACAGTGGCCTACCGTTTTGGTTGAGCCTACTGATTGGCATAGAATGGCAGGTATTCTTCGACAAAACGATGCCTTGTATTTTGATTATCTTTTTTGTCTTACCTGTATTGATTGGAAGACACATCTTACGATGGTGTATCATTTAGATTCTACCAAATATAGACACAATTTAGTGGTGAAAGTAAATTTGTTAAAAATGAATCCTGCTGTTGAAACAGTAAGTGATATCTGGCAGACTGCAAATTTTCATGAGCGGGAAGTATATGAAATGTTTGGTGTAAATTTTTTGCATCATCCTGATTTGCGTTTACTGATTTTACCAGATGGTTGGGAAGGTAAGCATCCACTACTCAAAGATTTTGAAGACCCAATTAACATGATCAAATTATAGTGTATTTAAAAATTGTAAAAAAGAAATCAGGTTGATCAAAACAATATTTTATAACAAAACGTTCTCGTTGTTATTGAGTAAAAAATATGGTTGAAGAAATTGCTAGCACAGCCGACGGTAATATAATACTTAATTTAGGGCCACAGCATCCTGCCACACATGGTGTATTGCATTTGGTTATAACAATTAACGGTGAAACTATCCAAAAAGTAGAACCACATCTTGGTTATATCCATCGCTCTATTGAAAAAATGTGCGAGAGCTTAACTTACCGTCAGTTTATTTATGTAACGAGTAGAATGGATTACTTGTCTTCTCATATTAATAACCATGCTTGTGCACTATGTGTAGAAAAGGGTTTGCAAATAGAAATACCTTCAAGGTCTCAGGTAATTAGAGTATTGATGGATGAGTTGACAAGAATTGCTTCTCATGAACTATGGTGGGGAGCTATGGCAATGGATTTGGGAGCTTTCACACCCTTTTTTCATGCCTTTAGGGAAAGAGAAGCAATCAATGATATAATGGAAGAAACTTGCGGAGCAAGACTTACCATGAACTATATGGTGCCAGGTGGGGTAATGCAGGATATACATCCCAATTTTCAAAGGAGAGTAAAGGAATTTATTACCTTGTTTAAGTCTAAGGTGAGTGAATACAATGAACTAGTTACTGGAAATATTATTTTTCAAAATAGAATGAAAGGAGTTGGAAATTTATCTGCTGCTGATGCTATTTCGTTTGGATGTACTGGCCCAACGGCTAGGGGGAGCGGAGTGTCATGTGATATCAGAAAATTGTATCCTTATGAAATTTATGAAAAATTAGATTTTGAGGAAATATTGGAATCGGATGGCGATTCATTTGCTAGATATATGGTAAGAGTTCGAGAGATGAGCCAATCAATAAGTATCATCGAACAACTTATTGATAATATTCCTGAAGGTGATTTTCAGGCAAAAACAAAAGCAGTATTAAAATTACCCAAAGGTGAATTTTATCAGCGTGTTGAAACAGCGAGAGGAGATTTTGGTGTTTATATTGTAAGTGAAGGTGGAACCACTCCGTATAGAATAAAATATCGTTCCCCTGGATTTTCAAATCTGTCAGCACTTGATCATATGGCTAGAGGTAGTAAGTTAGGTGACCTAGTGGCCATGATGGGTACACTAGATTTAGTGATTCCAGATATTGATAGATAAGGAGATACTAATTTTCTTTATCACTGAGAGCTTTTGTAAATGGAAATTTTGATGATTAATATTAATTGTAAAAAAGTAAATGAGTACACTATAAAATGTGGAGCTTCTCTAAAATATCAAAACTAATTGATAGTTGGTTAAGTGTGAACTTTTCTTCTACCTGGACAATGGTCATCGAAATGGTGATTGCTGGTATTGCTGTGATTACGCTATTTGCCCTACTTGGATTGGTATTGGTACTTATGGAAAGAAGGGTTGCGGCATGGATACAAATTCGTTTAGGGCCTAATCGGGTGGGTCCCGGAGGAATGTTGCAGTCGCTCGCCGACACACTGAAATTATTAGTAAAAGAAGGAATGACTCCTGATGGAGCGGATAAATTTTTATTTAATCTCGCACCTTTTATTGCAATGATAGTAGCCATGTTATTAATGGCACCCATTGCATTTGCAAGTAATTTTCAATTGTGGGATCTTAATATTGGCGTATTATATGTAACCGCTATCTCATCGTTGATGGTGATAAGTATTTTAATGGCGGGTTGGGCAAGCAACAATAAATATTCCTTGATGGGAGCAATGCGAAGTGGCGCCCAAATAGTTAGTTATGAATTGTCAGCTGGCTTGTCTATTATGTCGATCGTGGTATTGTCGGGCAGTTTAAATCTGAATGAAATTATTCAATCACAGGCAGACGGCTGGTGGTTATTCAAAGGGCATATTCCTGTTGTGATTGCTTTTATTATTTTTATTATTGCAGTAACTGCTGAAACTAACCGAGCTCCATTTGATTTGGCAGAAGCTGAATCAGAACTTACGGCAGGATTTCATACAGAGTATTCAGGAATGAAATTCGCACTGTTTTTTTTAGCGGAATATATCAATGTGTTTATTGTCTGTGCCATCGGCGCCACTTTATTTTTGGGGGGTTGGATGCCCTTTCATATCGGTCATTGGCAAGCATTTAATCATGTGATGGATTTTATTCCCTCTAGTATTTGGTTCTTTGGTAAAACATTTTTTCTGATATTTTTAATCATGTGGTTTAGGTGGACTTTCCCCAGATTGCGTATTGACCAGTTGTTGGATTTAGAATGGAAATATTTATTACCTATCAGTATGTTTAATATATTGTTGATTACATTGATGGCTATTTTAGGATGGCATTTTTAAAGATAAAATAAAGTGCAAAATCATTTAAAGTACTAGGATAAAAATTGAAAATAATTTATGTTTATTTTAAAATATATCAAGGAGGTTTATAACGGTCTAAAATCATTGGTCGTTGGACTTCGTCGTACTTTATATTATTTCTCTCACCACAAAGAAATTATTACTCAGCAATATCCTGATAATAGAGATACATTAGTTTTTCCAGATCGATTCAAAGGAGAAGTAGTGATGTTGCATGATGATAATAATGAGCATGCTTGTACAGGCTGCACAGCTTGCGAATTAGCTTGCCCCAATGCAACAATTAAGATCATTACAAAATTTGATATCACTCCTGAGGGGAAAAAGAAAAAGGCGATAGATAAATTTGTCTATCACCTAGAACTCTGCACAATGTGTAATCTTTGTGTGGTGGCTTGTCCTACCAATGCAATTAAAATGGCACAAACATTTGAACACAGCGTATTTAATCGTGCTGAGCTCACAAAGGTTTTAAATAAACCTGCATCTAAAATTAGAGAAGGAGTGGAATAAAAAATTCTTTGGATAAGTAAGGCAGAAGATTAATTGATTTAAATTTTGACATGACTTAATAGATTGTAATTTTAAAATAAGGAAATTTTATATAACAATAATTCAATGAGCGGATCAACTATTATTTTTTACCTACTGTCGATACTTACCTTGGTGAGCGGTATTCTTTCGGTTACTACTCGAAAAATATTTAGAGCGGCCATTTTTTTATTGTTTTCCTTAATAGGTATTGCAGGATTGTACTTCTGGATGCAATATGAATTTATAGCAGCAGTTCAAATTGTAGTATATGTAGGAGGGATTACGGTACTGATTATTTTTTCCATTTTTTTAACCCAGCAGGCAGGTGAGTTATTGCCTCAACAAAATAGAAAAAGAGTTTTGTTTTCTTTGCTGGCTGCTTTTAGTGGTTTTGGTTTGACATTGTTGCAGATTATTCAGCACTCTTTTAATAAAACTTTGGAGTCATCAATTCTACCTACTATGGAAAATATCGGTAATCAAATGCTTGGGTTAGAGGATAATGGTTTTTCCTTGCCTTTTGAAGTAGTTAGTATTTTATTATTAGCTGCTATGATTGGTTGTATTGTAATTGCTTTACGTTCTAAACCGACTACTGTATGATGGAGCCAGGATTGAATCATATATTATTTATTAGTACTGCCCTTTTTTTTATAGGGATATTCGGTTTTCTTACTCGCCGAAATTTAATTACTATGTTAATGAGCATAGAGCTGGTGCTAAATAGTGTAAACATCAATTTTGTTGCATTCAATAAATACCTGTGGCCTCATAAATTAGATGGTTTGTTTTTTTCAATTTTTGTTATTGCAATTGCTGCAGCAGAAGCAGCCGTAGCAATTGCGATCATTATCAATTTATACAGAAGTCATCAATCGATTGATGTTGAAAATGCAGAAGATTTAAAATTTTAAAAGTTCTTCTTTTATTTTAGAATGAAAGGGATAGACTACTTATTATGTTATGAATGAAATTTTACAAATAAAATTGCTTGGGATTTTTTCTTTAGGAATGGATCTTGGATGGGCTTTATTGATGATCCCCTTCCTTCCATTAATGGGGTTCCTATTGCTTGGTTTGTTTGGAAGAAAACACATGAAGCAGTCAGCTGGTATTTTTGCAACCTTACTATTATCTGGTTCGGCTTTTTTATCGCTGCATACCGCCTACGGATATTTTTTTAAGTATGGTAAATTAGAAGGAGTATATCAAAAAATAATTCCTATACAATTTACATGGCTTCAGTTTTCTCCAGGTGTATCGATTGATTTAGGAATTCTTCTAGATCCTATTTCGGTGATGATGCTTGTAGTGGTAACGTTCATTTCTTTGATGGTTCATATTTATAGCTTGGCTTACATGAAAGGTGAAGAAAGATTCCCTACCTATTATTCTTTTCTTGGCTTATTTACTTTTTCTATGCTTGGATTGGTGATGTCTTCTAATATTTTCCAATTGTATATTTTTTGGGAACTAGTGGGGGTATCTTCTTTTCTTTTAATTGGCTATTATTTCGATCGCCCAAGCGCAGTAGCAGCTTGTAAAAAAGCCTTTATTATTACTCGTTTTGCGGATCTGGGATTTTTGATAGGTATTTTGATACTGTCTTTTTATGCTGGAACATTGGATTTTAATACGCTGATTGAAAAATTAACAAGTACTGAATCAGCAGAATTTAAATCAATTGCATCAGCTTCTTTTATTGGTATTTCTGCACTTACTTGGGCACTAGTATTAGTGTTCATTGGCGGAGCAGGTAAAAGCGCTTTATTTCCCTTGCATGTATGGTTGCCCGATGCGATGGAAGGTCCTACACCAGTATCAGCATTGATCCATGCGGCAACGATGGTGGTGGCGGGAGTATTTTTAGTAGCAAGGCTATTCCCAGTTTTTAGTATGTCGGAAGTGGCACTTAAAGTAGTAAGCATTATAGGAATTATTTCTGCCTTATTCGCTGCGTTAATTGCCTGTACTCAAACGGATATTAAAAGAGTATTGGCTTATTCGACTATGTCACAAATAGGATTCATGATGTTTTCTTTGGGTTTGTCAGGTCAGAGTGGTGAAGGAGGACTTGGTTTTACTGCTGCTATGTTTCACTTGTTTACTCATGCCCTTTTCAAAGCATTATTGTTTCTAGGAGCAGGATCAGTTATCCATTTTATTCATAGCAATGAAATGAAAGATATGGGTGGTTTAAGAAAGTATCTACCGATTACACATATTACTTTTTTAATTGCTTGTCTCGCTATTTCTGGTGTACCACCTTTTGCTGGATTCTTTAGTAAGGAGCAAATATTGTTGACTGCCTATCATCACAATGTAACTATTTATTGGATTGCGTTGGCTACTTCCGGATTGACTTCCTTTTATATGTTTCGTTTGTATTTTTCTATCTTTTGGAAAAAAGAGTACATCGTTCATGGAGACGCGCATGGTGAAGGTGGATTTGTAATGATGATGCCACTTATATTATTATCATTAGGTGCCGCTGCAGCTGGTTTTATTCCCTTTGGTAATTTGGTAAGTGCTGATGGGAAAGTGCTGGAATCAGTATTTCATTTACAATTTTCAATAGCTCCTGTGGCTTTGGGTTTGTTAGGGATTTTTACAGCAATGTGGATGTATAAAAATGAAAGTAATCGTCCCGATAATATAGCCCATTCATTGAACAGCTTTTACAAACTTGCGTATCATAAATTTTATGTGGATGAATTGTATTTATTTGTTACGAAGAAAGTATTGTTCAGTTTAGTTGGAAGGCCAGCAGCTTGGTTTGATAAAAATGTAGTCAATGGATTAATTAATGCCTCAGGAAATAGCACAGTTTTCATATCAGAAAAAGTGAAAGGATTTCAGTCAGGCAAAGTGCAGCAATATGCTATTTACTTTTTAGCGGGGGTGATAGGTCTTGCAGTCTTGTTTATTTACATTTGGAAATAAACAATTGTTAGAAAATAATTTTTAATTGATTCAATTTGAGTAGTAGAATAAAATTAGTTTAACCAGTTTATTTAGAAACGATCACATGAATTTAACTTTATTAATACTTCTTCCCTTGCTTACTGCAGTTGTAATTCTGTTGATGCGCAGTGGTGTGCAGGTGAAATGGAGTGCTTTAATTGGTGCATCAGTACAATTTGTTTTAGCCTTGATTTTATTTTTTGCATTTCGTAAAGAAAGGGCATCGGGTAATGAGGCTCAAATGCTCTTTGAGCTTCAATATAAATGGTTTCCTTCTTGGCATATTAGCTTTCATTTAGGGGTTGATGGAATTTCCGTGGCAATGATATTGTTAACAGCCTTTGTTGTAATAGCAGGAGTACTGGTTTCTTGGAATGTAGAAAAAATGACCAAGGAGTTTTATTTATTGTTAGTTCTTTTAAGTTTGGGAGCTTATGGTTTTTTTATATCTCTTGATCTGTTTATTCTCTTCTTCTTTCTAGAAATTGCAGTCATTCCAAAGTACTTATTAATTGGAATATGGGGAAGTGGTAAAAAAGAATATGCCGCCAATAAGCTTGCTTTGATGTTGATGGGAGGATCTGCATTGGTGTTAGTTGGTTTGTTAGGTCTTTATTTTAATGGCACTGAAAAAACCTTCGACTTGTTATTGCTTTCAAAAATGCAAATTCCTGTGATGGTTCAGAAAATTTGTTTTCCATTATTATTTGTTGGGTTTGGAGTATTTACCGCATTGTTTCCTTTTCATACTTGGGTGCCTGATGGTCACTCATCTGCTCCAACAGCTGGGTCGATGTTTTTGGCAGGAATCTCTATGAAACTTGGTGGATATGGATGCTTGAGGGTTGCTACATATTTAATGCCAGAAGGAGCAAGAGAATATGCTAACATAATTATAGTTCTTTCAGCTATTGCAATTTTATATGGCGCCTTTGCTACGATGATGCAGAAGGATTTGAAATATATAAATGCTTATTCTTCCGTTAGTCATTGTGGCTTTGTATTATTAGGTATTGGTATGTTAACTAAAACTGCCATTGCAGGAGCTGTAATGCAAATGGTATCTCATGGATTAATGACCGCACTTTTCTTTGCGGTAATTGGAATGATTTACGAACGTACGCATACAAGGGAAGTGAATGAAATGGGAGGACTGATAAAAGTGATGCCTTTTATTACCACCGTTTTATTTATTGTGGGCCTTTGCTCCTTAGGTCTTCCAGGCTTGAGTGGTTTTGTAGCCGAGATGAGTATTTTTATGGGTTCTTGGCAAAATCCTGACCCATTTCATCGCATTGCTACAATTGCAGCTTGTATGTCAATAGTGGTAACTGCTGTGTATATTTTAAGGGCTATTGGTAAAACAGCAATGGGCCCTATTAATGATCGTTATCTTTTATTGGAAGATGCAAAATGGAATGAAAAATTAGCTGCAATTATTTTGATTGCAGGAATTATTGCAATTGGTATAGCCCCATTTTGGTTGAATGATTTGATAACACCTGCAGCAGATGAAATTATGCATAAGGTTGCGGGCAAATAATTTTTTAATTAAAATAATTGAACTTTCCGAAGAATATAAAAAGGATTTTACGGGTTTACAAATTCCTAATCTGAAAATGTATGTTGAACGATTTTTTACTTTTAATGAAATCAGAACTAGTACTTGCTTTCATACTATTTTTACTGCTAATTATAAAAGTTGGTAAAGAGGTAACCAATGAACGTTTGTTGTCACTTATTCAGATATTATTATTAGGAAATTTCATCTATGGTTTTTTCTTTATTGAGAGCGGTAGCTTGTTTGGTGGTATGTACATTACCAATGGATTGATAGCTTTTCAAAAAAGTATAATTAGTCTGGGCATTTATCTGATCTCCCTTTTATTTTCAGATTGGCTTAAAAAGAGTGAGCACTTACCTGAATTTTTCATATTGCTTTTATCAGCAGTTATAGGTATGTTCTTTTTGATTTCAAGTGGAAATTTGCTCATGTTTTATTTATCATTAGAGTTAGCTACCATTCCTGTTGCAGCAATGGCTAATTTTGATTTAGATAAAAAAATATCTTCCGAGGCTTCCATGAAAATGATTCTTTCCTCTGCATTGTCTTCTGGAGTTTTATTGTTTGGTATTTCATTGATTTATGGTGCTACTGGAACGATTGGTTTTGATCAAATTCCAACCCTTTTGGATGGAAGCAGTCTTCAAATACTTGCCTTTGTTTTTTTATTTACTGCTTTTGCATTTAAGTTATCTATCGTTCCGTTTCATTTATGGACAGCAGATGTCTATGAGGGATCGCCAATGGCTGTCACTTCTTTTTTATCTGTAATTTCAAAAGGAGCAATTGCGTTTATTTTACTTACTACATTGTATAAAGTATTTGCTCCCATGCATGCCTTGTGGTATAATATGGTAATGTTATTATCAGTGATTACTATGGTGGTAGGTAATCTTTTTGCTTTGAGGCAGCAAAACATTAAACGATTCCTTGCTTTCTCTTCTATCGCACAAGTAGGTTTTATTTTATTGGGGTTAAGTAGTTATTCAGTTGAAGGGACCTCTTCTGTTGTTTATTTTGTATTGATTTATGTTTTTTCAAATTTAGCTGCATTTGGAGTGGCAGGAGCTATTTCTCAGAGTTATGGCAAAGAACTTATAGAAGATTACAAAGGTTTATATCAGACCAATCCATTTATTAGCTGGGTGCTCGCATTGTCATTGTTCTCCTTGGCGGGTATTCCACCTACTGCTGGTTTTTTTGGTAAATTATTTTTGATTACAGCAGGTGCTTCTAAAGGAAATTATTTTTTCATTATGGTAGCAGCACTCAATATGATTATCTCTCTCTATTATTATCTCCGGATAGTTAGAGCGGTTTTTATGGATAAGAATGATCAACCTATTGCAAAAATAAATTTGGATCCTTCTACTAAATTGGGAATGATCATCTGCACAGCAGGAATTATTCTGATAGGTTTACTTAGTTGGGTGTATGATTATATTACTACACTTTCAATATAATAAAGACGTATATGGCAATCAATAAAAATCACGAATTTGAAGAATTGGACGGAGTGAAATGTGCTATCGTAGAAAAAAATGTTTCCCCAGAAAGAGTTGATTTTTTAAAAAAATTACTTGAGTATAATAAATTTAAAGTAGTAGTTATTTCTTCTCCTCCTCCTAAAGCAGCCTCCGCTGCTATAATAATTGAAGGTGATGCAGCACAGCCTGTAGAATCTCCATCCAGTACAGTTGAAACTTTTACAGTTGGAGTAACTGACTATACTTTCAATCCAGTCAATGCTATTTTTGGAAGACTATTACATACCTCCGATGGACATATTGTAACACTTGCTTTTTGGCAACAAAAAGAATTGACAAGCCATGATGATATACCCTATTTCGAAATTGATCGAGGCTAGCCTAACTAATTTTTTCTAACACCAGTTTCTTCACTTCTGACAATTTGATTCTTTCTTGTGTCATAGAATCTCTGTAGCGAATGGTTACCGTATTGTCTTCTTTAGTTTGGTGATCGATGGTTACACAAAATGGTGTTCCAATGGCATCCATCCGTCGGTAACGTTTACCTATTGCATCTTTCTCTTCGTAAAAACACATAAAGCTTCCCTTGCAGTCATCCATTAATTCTCTTGCTATTTCAGGTAGTCCGTCTTTTTTAAGCAAGGGTAAAATGGCTAGTTTAGTAGGGGCTATTTTTGCTGGTATCCTCAACACTACACGGCTGTCTTCTGTGCCATCTTCTTTGGTCCATTTTTCGTTGGCGTAAGCAAGACTTATGATGGTTAAGAATAACCTGTCTAGCCCAACAGAAGTTTCTACTACATAAGGAATGTAATTTCCATAAGGCTTTCCTTGTTCATTAAGGTCGTTATCGAAGTATTGAATTTTCTTTTTACTATAGGTTTGATGTTGTGTCAAATCAAAATCTGTGCGACTGTGAATTCCTTCTAGTTCCTTCCATCCAAAAGGGAATTCAAATTCAATATCTAATGCAGCATCTGCATAATGAGCTAGTTTGATGTGATCGTGGAAACGTAATTTTTCAGTAGGTATTCCGAGACTCTCATGCCATTTTTTTCTTTCAGTTTTCCAGAAATTGTACCATTCCATTTGTGTGCCAGGTCGAACAAAAAATTGCATTTCCATCTGTTCAAATTCGCGCATTCTGAAAATAAATTGTCGAGCTACAATTTCATTTCTAAAAGCTTTTCCTGTTTGAGCAATACCAAATGGAATTTTCATCCGACCTGTTTTTTGCACATTCAAAAAATTTACAAAAATCCCTTGAGCTGTTTCTGGTCGTAAATAAATAGTATCACTTTCCCCAGCTACACTTCCAATTTGAGTATTAAACATTAGGTTAAACTCACGTATATCTGTCCAGTTGCAAGTTTTACTGATGGCGCATTTAATTTTATTGTCGTCTATTAATTTTTTTAGACCAGCATAATCACTTGCTACAATCAGGGCATCCATAGCAGTCAATATTTCGTTGGCGAGTTCTTCATTGCCTGCTATTTTTTGTTCTTCTGCAAATCCTTCAATGAGGTGGTCAACACGGTATCTTTTGTTGCTATCTTTATTATCAATCATCGGGTCGCTAAAATTATCAACGTGCCCACTTGCCTTCCAAGTAGTAGGGTGCATGAATATCGCAGCATCAATCCCAACGATATTGTCATTGAGTTGTGTCATGCTTTTCCACCAATAGTCGCGGATATTCTTTTTTAATTGTGCACCCATTTGTCCATAGTCGTATACCGCGGCTAAACCGTCGTATATTTCGGAAGACTGAAAAATATAACCATACTCTTTACAATGCGAGATTAGTTCGGGGAAATTATTTGATTCATTTGCCATAATGGTTGCAAAGTTAAGGTAGTAAAATTGTTTTTGAACCTTGACCAATAAATACTAATTGGTATTTATTAGAAAGTTGAAATGTTTCGTTGAGAAGGTTTTACAATCGAGCCAATTATTGAGGTGGATTTAACTTCGGATTTTCTTTGTGACGAAGCGCATCTCGTTTATTTTTTTTCTCGAAATTTTTCTCTAGTGCTACTGTTAAGTCAACCCCTGTTTGGTTAGCAAGGCATATCAGAACCCATAGCACGTCGGCCATCTCGTCTGCTAATTCATTTTTTTTATCTGTTTCTTTGAAAGACTGCTCACCGTAGGTCCTTACCATTATTCTTGATAATTCTCCTACCTCTTCCATCAAAATTCCAAGGTTGGTCATTTCACTAAAATATCGAACTCCCACTGTTTTTATCCATTCATCGACTTTACTTTGTGCTTCTTTTATTTCCATTTTTTTAGTTTAAAAATTTATTGAGGTAAATGGTAATTAATCTCTATTTTTTGTATCAATCAGGATGGTTACTGGCCCATCATTTACTAATGTCACTTTCATATCTGCACCAAACTTACCGGTAAATATTTTTTTTCCAAGATTTTGCTCTAGCTGTAAAATCATTTTTTCGTAAAGGGGAATAGCATCTTCAGCCTTGCTAGCACGAATGTAAGATGGCCGGTTACCTTTTTTTGTACTTGCTTGAAGTGTAAATTGACTTACCAATAAAAGATCTCCATCTAAATCTTTTAATGAAATATTGGGCACCTTATCTTTATCGTCGAAAATACGTAGATTAATTATTTTGTTACTTAGCCAATGAATGTCTTCATCATTATCTGCATCCACTATGCCTATAAAAACCAGTAGGCCTTCATTTATTTCAGCATAGGATTCTCCCTTAATTACAACTCCAGCCTTGGTTACCCTTTGAATTACAGCTCTCATATAATAAAGATAGTAAGCTTTACAGTCCAACCCTTTTTTGAATAGGAAAAAAGACAAAGCCAATTGGCTTAACTTTTTCACTCATATTAAAGTTTGGCTGAAGACCAATGTAAATTATGGAATTGAGAAAATAGATAGCGTTACAGCAGGTAGTAAATCGTAATTAAAAAATCAACTTTTATTGTTTTCGTTTTGTTGTTTTTCTATTTTATTGATTCTTTGAGCTAAGGCATCTAAATTTCGAAAGTGCACATAAGATTTCCTGTATTTGCTGGCTTCAAAAGCAGGAGAACCCATATAAACCTCACCTGATTTGGCAATGCTTTTTGAAATACCCGATTGTGCGCTAATGATAGTATTGTCTGCGATGGTCAAATGACCAACGATACCTACCTGTCCACTAAACATGCAATTTTTTCCAATTTTTGTTGATCCTGCAACTACACCGCTGGCAGCGAAATAAGTATTTTCGCCCACTTCTACATTGTGTGCTATGTGAATGAGGTTATCAAATTTTACTCCTTTGCGTAAGATTGTAGAACCAAGGGTAGCTCTGTCTATGGCACAATTTGCACCAATTTCTACATCGTCTTCAATGATTACATTTCCAATCTGAGCCACTTTTTTATGATCATTCTCTGGAGTAAATCCAAATCCATCACTGCCAATTACCGTTCCAGAATGTATGATGCAATTTTTTCCAATTTGAGTTTCGGAATATATTTTAACTCCTGCAAATAGGGTAGTGTTATCACCAATAACTGCATTGTCTCCTATATAAACTTGAGGATAAATTTTAACATTGTTACCAATGGTTGCATTTTCGCCTACAAAAGAAAACTCACCTGCATAAATATCATTTCCCACCTTCGCACTCTCAGATATAAAAGACAATTTAGAAATACCTTTTTTATTCAATTTTACTTGATTATACATTTCTAGTAATTGGGCAAAAGCGATTGCAGCATTTTCTACTCTAATTAATGTAGTTGATACAGGTCCTGTTAAAACAAGAGAATTATTGACGATTACTATCGAAGCGTTGGTTCCGTAAATGTATTGGTTGTAATGAGGGTTTGATAAAAAAGAAATTGAACCAGGAACACCCTCTTCTATTTTTGATAATTTATTTATTGACACATTGGCATCACCTTCAATTTGACCATTGAGCAGACTAGCTATTTGTATGGCAGTATATTCCATTTTTTTAAATTAATTTAATTATTAATAGCCAATTGTATTGAGTCTTTGTAAAATCTTGTAAAGTATAATTTAGGAAAGTCCTTTTACCCCAATCATTCGATTATTTTCTTGATCCCAAACTTTTAATTTAAAACATTCGCTAACTGATTTTGGGGAAAGCGAAGTGGTTTTACAGTTTTGCAATTCAGAAATTTTTTTCATTGTCTCAGGCAAACGGTAAAAAGGGATTTTCGAATTCAGGTGATGAATATGATGGTATCCAATATTTCCGGTGAGCCATTCCATAATTGGATGCATTTTCATATAGCTAGAAGAATCAAGTGCAGCTTTTTCATATACCCAATTTCCATTTTCATAAAACTCCACCCCAGGAAAATTGTGTTGGGCGTAAAATAAATAAGCTCCTATTCCTAGAGATATGAAAAATGGTAAAAAAAACATGAAAAACCAAGCTTGCCATCCAATAAAAATAAATAAGAGAGCTGCAACTGTAAAATGAACAATCAATGCTAACAGAGAGTCAAAGTGTTTACGTGGGTTGCTAACAAAAGACTTGACGCACATACCCATTATAAACATAGAAAAGTATCCAAGTAAAATGGTAAGCGGATGACGAGTGGCTAGATAGTTGAATTTCTGAAAGCCAGACATTTCTTGATATTTTTTTTTCGTAATAATTGGATAAGATCCAATACTAGCACTGAATAATTTTGAGTTGTGTTTGTGATGGTGATCATGCGATCTTTTCCAAATGCTTGTAGGTGAAAGCATGTACATTCCAACTATGGTCATAATTACCTCAGCAGCCGGAGAATTGGTTAATATGGAATGGTGCTGATGATCATGATATAAAATAAACAATCTAATTAGTAATAAGCCAGCTAAAACACTGCATACTAATTTTAAACCTAGTATTGGAAGTGCTAGGGTACTTCCAAGTAATATGACCAAAAGAATTAACGTGGAGATAGTATGAAACCAACTTCTATTTCTTATTTCTTTTGCAAATGGCTTTGTCGCTAATATAAGGTCTTTCCCAAGAAGCATTTTCGGATATTTAACTTGCAAGTTACTACTTTTTGCAATTATTTACGTTGGTGTTTCCATCTTTTATGAGTCCATAGCCAAGTTTCTGGTTGTTCAATGATGTCGGATTCTAGCTTTTTGGTATGTTTTTCTGTTATTTCACCCTCCATGTCATTATAAGGAGGATTCTGTATACATTCAGCTAGTAAAGTGTAGTAGCCTCTAGACAATTTTTTTATAGAAACAAAAACTATTGGATATTGAAGCTTTTGGGCTATTTTTTCTGTACCTGTAAATACAGCAGTGTCCTGGTTCAAAAAATTCATCCAATGGGCCTTATTCGGATTAGGAGATTGGTCTGCAATAAAAGCCGTAGCAGTTAACAAATGATCATTTTTTATCATTTCTCTAAATGTCTCTCTCATAGGTATGAGTCTGCTTCCAAACCTTTCTCTCATTTTACAAATTAAATTATTAAAATGTTTATTTTCCAATGGGTGATAAATTACATATAGCTGGTGGTCGCAACAAAGGCTAAATGTATTACCACCCCATTCCCAATTGCCTTTATGCCCCATTACAATGATGACACTTTTATTTTGTTGTGCAAACTTTTTAAATAATTCTTCTGCCGAAGGGTCAAGTTTACAGTGCTTTAGCATTTTTTTTCTACTGATCGTTAGGGTCTTAAATGTTTCTAATAAAAGATCACAGAAATATTTCATAAACTCTTTGTGAATATGATTTATTTCAGAGGGCTTTTTTTCCGGAAATGCATTGGTTAAGTTGGCAAGTATTACCTTTTTGCGGTAGCTGATTACATAAAACATGATCAGATAAAAAAAATCCGATAAAATATAAAGAAGGCGGAATGGCAATAAAGATATTAAATAGATAAATGGTAACGATAAGTAATAAATGATTGCTGACAAGTAGGAAGTTATTTATTTAAGAATACGAAAATAAATTATTTAGGCTATTTAATTTTTTAATTAACTAATTTTTAAATTTACCAACAGGTTTATTCTATTCGATAATAGTAAAAACCTTTATCACAAAGGATTTGAAATTGGTTCAATTTTTTTAATTTTCGGCTAAAAATAACCTATTGATTTCAATTTGGTGTAAATCTTTATCAATTGAATATTGCTAGTTCATTTTACAGTATTGAGTATATTTGTGGCATGACATCTCAATTTTTCACTTACAATAAGGGTAAAGTATTACAGGCCCTTCGCTATCATTTTATAAGTCGACAAGAAATTAAGATAATGATCATTGTGGTAAATGTATTTTCTATAATTTCTGCTGGATTATTTTTTTTTAAAAAGGTTTCTCCTATGGCGTTTTTGGTAAGTTCTGTTTTATGGTTTACAATGATGCTAGCTTTTTGGTTTTTATTACCCTTCACTATTTATAAAAAGTCGTTGACCTTTAAGCAGCGATTGAAAGCCACTTTTGGTAAGGATGAATTTACTATCGAAAATGATAAAGGTAGTCGAGGCTGGGACTGGAAGGAATTTTCTGCAACAATGGAAAGTCCGCATTTTTTTCATTTGTACTTTGATACTAGATCTTTTTTTATTGTACCTAAAGAAGCTTTTCTAGAAGAGGAAATAAACATGATAAGGAAAGTGATAGCCGAAAAGATTAAAAAATAGGAAAGGTCGATTTTGAGCCGGATAGATATAGGTAATTACTCAGTTATCGTAATTTTTTTTTCATTACATGGTGGGGGATATTGACTTCCAAAAATTCTTCTCCTTCTACTTTATAGTCGTATTTTTCATAGAATCCTATGGCTGTGTCACGCGCGTGCATGGTAAGGGTTTGGTAGCCCTTGTCTCTAGCGATGTTTTCAGCAAATTGTATGATAGTTTCTCCCACACCTTTACCCTGCATATTTTTTAAAACAGCCATTTGCCGGAGCTTCACGCTGTTATTACTGACTTGGGTAAGTACGCAGCAACCTGTCATTTTCTCCTCATCAAATGCCCCAATTAAAATATCGCTCTTTTCATCTTCCAGTTCTTCTGGTGAAAAACTAAGTCCAAGGGGCTTTCTTAATATTTCATCACGAAGCCTAACCATTTGATGGTATTCTTTGCTTCCATGATATATTTGTTTTAAGCCCATTACACAATATAGTGAAATCTTTCATCTAAATGAATATACTAAGTGGGCTCTAATTACAAACAAATCTTTGTCAAATGTGCAGCTTACCATTTAAAGTTTTTAAATCAATGTTCTGTCAAAATAAATAAACACAGATATTAATTTATTTGCATTTGTATCCAACTTATTATTTTAAAACATAACATGTAGTAAAAAAATAAACTATGAATCTTTAATAATAGATATTTTTGCAATTTCATATTGTAATCACCTATTTTTGGGGCATCTTTAAGGAGAAAAATTGGAATAAATTTCATTGTGACTTATATTTCTTTGTATTTATCTCAAAAAGTATATTTTTGCACCAGATTAACTAAATATTATTATTATGTCAGACATTGCAACAAGAGTAAAGAAAATAATTGTTGACAAATTAGGTGTGGATGAAGCCGAGGTAACTCCAGAAGCTTCTTTTACTAATGATTTAGGTGCCGATAGCTTGGACACCGTAGAACTAATCATGGAATTTGAAAAGGAATTCAATATTTCTATTCCGGATGAGCAAGCTGAAACCATTACCACAGTTGGTCAGGCTGTTACTTACCTTGAAGAACACGCTAAGTAGTCATCTCTGTTTTAATCATCGCAGGCAAATTTATGGATTTAAAGAGAGTAGTTGTAACCGGATTGGGGGCCCTCACTCCATTAGGAAAAACCGTTGCTGAATATTGGCAGGCTTTATCTGATGGTGTAAATGGGTGTGATTATATTCAACAATTCGACGCTTCTAAATTCAAGACCAGATTTGCCTGCGAGGTTAAAAATTTTGATCCCACAGATTATTTAGACCGAAAAGAAGCTCGTAAAATTGATCGATTTACCCAATTTGCAATCATTGCAAGTGATGAGGCTGTAAAAGATGCAGGCATCAATAAAGACAATGTGGATGTAGATAGGGTTGGTGTAATTTTTGCGAGTGGCATTGGTGGTTTAATTACTTTTCAGGAAGAGGTACTCAATTTTGCTTCCGGTGATGGTACTCCTCGTTTCAATCCTTTCTTTATCCCCAAAATGATTCTTGATATTGCCGCTGGGCAAATCTCAATCCGTCATGGATTTAGGGGACCAAACTATGCTGTAGTTAGTGCATGCGCTTCTTCTACCAATGCAATTATTGATGCTTTTGATAATATCAGAATCGGAAGAGCAGATATAATTCTCACAGGTGGAAGTGAGGCGGTTATTAATGCTGCAGGAGTAGGTGGTTTTAATGCCATGAAGGCTTTAAGCGAAAGAAATGATGACCCTGCAACAGCTAGTCGCCCTTTTGATAAAGACCGCGATGGTTTTGTAGTAGGCGAAGGAGCTGGTGCTCTTGTTTTGGAAAGCTTGGATCATGCGCTTGCGCGTGGAGCAAAAATATATTGTGAAATCGCTGGTGGAGGTGCATCTGCTGATGCACATCATATTACTGCTCCTCACCCAGAAGGATTGGGAGCTAGAAATGTAATGCATACTGCACTTAGAGATGCTGGTATGAAACCTGAAGATATTGATTACATCAATGTTCATGGTACTTCTACTCCACTAGGAGATATCGCTGAGTCTAAAGCTATTTTAAATGTTTTTGGAAAATATGCCTATGATTTGAATATCAGTTCTACCAAAAGTATGACTGGTCATAGTCTTGGTGCAGCTGGTGCCATCGAAGCGCTTGCCTGTATTATGGCAGTTACCAAAGATATTATCCCGCCTACTATTAATCACTTTACAGACGATCCAGAATTGGATCCTCAATTAAACTTTACTTTCAATAAAGCTCAACACAGAACGGTGAACGCAGCATTGAGTAATACATTTGGTTTTGGTGGTCACAACGCTTCGGTAATTGTGAAAAAATATCAACCTTAACAGACTTTTTTTAGGTCATCTCCCAGTTTAATTCGCAGCAGTATTCTACTTTAGATTTTCCTTATCATTATTTGTTACAATCCCAGTTCACTGTCGTACTTGTTAGAATTGGACTATTCTAAATAGATAAAATTCTTTACGAAGTTTTTATATTTTTTCATTGGATTCATTATCAGTAATTTCGGTAAAACATTTTTTCAAATTTTGCAATTATTAAAAAAAATATTTTTCGGTGATAAAATAGAGAAAGAGTTCAAAAAACAACTCTCTAATGTGCTTGGATTTACTCCAGTTGAGCTTAATTTATATAGAACCGCATTGAGTCATCGTTCGGTTAGAGAAGGAGCAGATGAAAATAATGAGCGACTTGAATTTTTGGGGGATGCAGTACTAAGCTCTATTGTGGCTCATTATCTTTTTCGTAAGTATCCATATCGTGGCGAAGGTTTTTTAACGGAAATGAGAAGTAAAATGGTCAATCGTCAGCAACTCAATGATATTGGAATTAAAATGGGGCTAAAAAAAATCACCATTTATAACAAACAGGATAGCTCTTTAAAAATATCTCAAATTTTTGGAAATACTTTAGAGGCTTTAATAGGAGCGGTATACTTAGATAAAGGATATCCAAAAACTCAGCACTGGGTAGAAAAAAATATCATTTCAACTCACTTGTTCATGGATGATTTGGAGGGTATCGAAATTAATATTAAAAATAAATTATACGGTTGGGCAAATAAAAACGGAAAATTGTTGGAATTTGATACGCTAGAAGAGAAATTTGAAAATGGAAGAAGGTTGTTTACAATTGGTGCTACAGTAGATGGAGAGCTGGTAGCGGAAGGAAAAGGATACAATAAAAAGGATGCAAGCCAGGTCGCAGCTCAACTTGCCGTTGATAAATTGGGCTTATAGTTGACTGACCAATTCAAATTTAAAATCTATTGTTTGATAAAATTTAAACACTTCATTTAATTGTATCAATAAAAGAGTTATAGATATAATTCTGAATTTCCTTCTCAATTATATCCTATCTGATGAATTTGTAAGGCTTTTAATTAAAACATTTGTAATCATTATGACTTTTGGTATTTTAGGAAGTGGAAGTTGGGGAACGGCAATTGCAAAGATCTTGACTGATAATGGGCATATCATTCATTGGTGGTATAGAAGTGAGCAAGCGATCCATCAAATGATGGAAACAAAGCACAATCCACCTTATTTAAGTGGTACCTATTTTAATACCAATTTATTAAAACTTACCACTGATCCTGGAGAGGTTATCAGAAAGTCTGATTGCATTATTGTGGCAATTCCTTCAGCATATGTAACCTCCATTTTATTGCCTTTGGATAAAAATATATTTTTTGAAAAAAAAGTTGTTAGTGCTGTCAAGGGTATTTTGCCAGAAAAAAATCAACTACTAAATGATTTTCTAAAAGGTGAATTTAATTTTCCTCTTGAAAATTATTTTTCTGTTCTGGGCCCTTGTCATGCGGAGGAAATAGCAGAAGAAAAGTTATCCTATCTTACTTTTTCAGGGATTGATAAAATGGCTACAAAAAGGATTGCTAATAAATTTAAAACGAGATATCTTAATACGGTTGAAAATGAAGATATCTATGGTGTTCAATTTGCAGCAGTTTTAAAAAATATTTATGCTGTAGGTGCAGGGCTAGCCCATGGTTTAGATTATGGAGATAATTTTTTAAGTGTTTTGATCGCTAATAGTGCAAATGAAATGGCAGGCTTTTTGAATAAAACAGCGACAAAAAATATAGAATTTGGTCAACAGGACTCCTTGTCACTCCCATCAAATAGTATATCAAATAATTATGCCGTATCGGTTTACCTAGGAGATTTATTAGTTACCTGTTATTCATTGTACAGTCGAAATCGCACCTTCGGTAAAATGATTGGAATGGGCCATGCAGTAAAATCTGCTCAGCTAGAAATGAGTATGGTTGCTGAAGGTTATCCTGCAAGCAAAAGTATTTATCAAATTAATAAGGCAATTTTTGCCAATATGCCGATTGCTGAAACGGTTTATAAAATATTATGGGAAAATCTTTCTGCTCGTGAAGGCTTTACACAAATTGAGTCAATATTGGTTTAACTCCAATTGGTTAAAAAAAGAGATCTGCTGCAATGCCATCCGCAAATAACTTCCCTTCTTTGGTCAAAACCAGACTATTATTTTTTTGAATGATTTTTTCTGATTGTATAAACTTTTGGCTGGAGACTAATAATTGATTGACATGATTTTCTCCAAAAACTGAGCTTATTTTTTCAAGGTCGACACCTTCCATTGTTCTCAAAGAAGTCATGATATACTCATTGAGCGATTGAATTATAGTAAGTGTTTCTTCTTCAAATGGAATCAAGTTTTTTTTCAATGACTGAATGTACAAGGCGTTGTTGGAAATATTCCATTTTCTTGTTTTCCCATCATAACTATGTGCTGCAGGTCCAAATCCAAAATATTTTTTTCCTTGCCAATAGCTGCTGTTATGCTTACTTCTCATTCCTGGTTTTGAAAAATTACTTATTTCATAATGTTCGTATCCAGCTTGTTCCATTTTATTCATTAATACTACAAATTGTTCAGCTTGTCTTTCGGGATCTACTGGTGCTTTTTTGTTTTGTAAAATCATTTTGTCAAGAGCTGTATTGGGTTCCACAGTGAGTGCGTAGCAGGAAATATGAGGTATTTTTTTATTTATTACGGTATCAATTGTATTTGACCAATCTTGATTGTCTAATAAAGGGGAGCCATAAATTAAGTCAATTGAGTAGTCAGAAAATCCTGCTTTTTCTATTTCATCAATACATCTCAGTGAATCAGCTGACGAATGAGCCCTATTCATCCAAATGAGTTCGGCATCTGAGAAAGATTGCACCCCTACACTTAATCTATTAATCCCTACTTTTTTCCATAGCAGTAATTTCTCTGGAGTAATATCATCAGGATTAGCTTCTAGCGTAATCTCCGCATCTTTTTTAATCTCAAATTTTGAATACAGGGCGTCTAAAATGTTTTTCAAATCTGTAATTGATAGTAAGCTCGGAGTGCCTCCGCCGAAATAGATAGTATCACAAAATTCTTTTTCTGTTGACTGATTTGCTTTTTTAATACCAAGGTCAATTTCTTTTATCATTGCAGCAATCAGTTCATCCTTCAACTGCAGAGAGGTTGAAAAATGGAAATTGCAATAATTACAAGCCTGCTTGCAAAATGGAATATGAATATATATACCTGCCAAATGTTTTTTTTGTTAAACGTAATTTTTTTATTCTTTGGTGATGTTGAAATTTTTAGCAAAGATACCATCTTTCATTTCCTATTATTTTTTGGTTGATGT
>CAMBTV010000010.1 GCA_945870835.1 Chitinophaga pinensis | reverse complement strand
AAAAAATATGGGTAAGTAATGGAAAAGGTTTTTCTTCTTTTGCTAATCCTAAAGGACCTACCCCAGTTAAACGAAGGGTAAAATTTCAGAAAGATGACGAGGATGGGGGGCAATATATTGGCGGATTGATGAAAGGAACTATGAGTATTATTGACTTTCCTTCAGAAGCACAATTGGCTCTTTATTCTAAACAAGTATATTCCAACACTCCTTATTCTAAGGCAAAGGAAATTGAAGCGCAGGGTGAGTTAGGCAATCCTATTCCTAGAAAAAAAGATGAGAAATCACCTATTAAATATGTGTTTTATATTGTTAAAGAAAACAGGACTTATGATCAAGTATTGGGAGATGTAAAGGGAGGAAATGGGGATACTTCATTGGTTTTATTTGGTGAAAAAATTACTCCTAATCAGCACCAACTTGTGAAGGACTTTGTACTGCTTGATAATTTTTATGTAGATGGAGAAGTAAGTGCGGATGGGCATAATTGGAGTTTTGGCGCTTATGCAACAGACTATTTAGAAAAAAATTGGGTTACTAGTTATGGTGGAAGGGGAGGTGAATATGATGCGGAAGGCACTCGAGAAATCGCTAATAACAAAGGAGATTTTATTTGGGGCGCTTGTAAAAGAGCAGGAGTTAGTTATAGAACCTACGGGGAGTTTGCTGATGATGGCAAAGCAAATATACCGGTGTTAGAAAATCATTTTTGCAAATATTATACTAGTTGGGATCAAACGGTTAGAGATACCACTAGAGTCAATCAATGGAAAAGAGATTTTGATTCATTGGTAGCTATCAATGCCCTTCCTCAATTAAATACTTTTCGTATAATCAATGATCATACCGAAGGAATGAGTATTGGCAGACCAACCCCTTTTGCACATACTGCTGACAATGATTTGGCGGTGGGAATGTTTATTGATTATTTAAGCAAGAGCCCTGTGTGGAAAGAAAGTGTGGTCTTTATATTAGAAGATGATGCACAAAATGGTCCAGATCACGTGGATGCACACAGAAGCCCTGCTTATGTAGTTGGACCTTATGTAAAAAGAAATTTTATTGATCATACTCCTTATTCTACTACAGGAATTTTGAGAACGATTGAGCTAATTTTAGGAGTTCCCCCAATGAGTCAATTTGATGCGGGAGCTACTCCTTTGTGGCGCTGCTTTACGCCTACTCCTAATTTTAAACCATACAATGCAATCCCATCTAATATTAATTTGAATGACAAAAATGTAGTATGGAACGAATTGTCTCAACGCTCTGCAAAATTTGATCTTTCAAAAGAAGATAGAGTACCTGATAATGAATTTAGTGAAGTGATTTGGAAAGGTGTAAAAGGGCTACATTCCGTAATGCCTGCTCCTAGGAGAGCTGCATTTATTAGAGAAGTTGAAAAAGAAGGCGATAAGGATTAGTGAATGGTATTAATTATTGTTATATAAAGCGCTTGCAGGTATGCAATATTTTTCGATCAGTGAAATAAAGGAATGGGACCGATTTTACCGATCCAATTTTATAAACAGTCTACAGGGTTTTAAGCCTGTTTCGTTGATAGGAACGGTGAGTGAAAAGGGAATCCCTAATTTGGCTATTTTTTCTAATATCGTTCATATTGGAGCTGACCCTGCATTGATTGGTTTTATTAATCGGCCTATTGAGGCTGCTCCACACACTATTCAAAACATTGAACTTACAGGTGAATATACTATCAATCATATACAAACTTCTTTTGTAGCAGCTGCACACCAGACAAGCGCTAAATATCAAGCAGACCAAAACGAATTTTTGGAGACAGGGCTAAATACTTTTTTTATAGAAAATCTCAAAGCACCTTTTGTTGCTGAAAGTGATATCAAATACGGATTAGAATTAGTTGAAATAGTACCTATCACCCATAATAATACTTTTCTAGTCATAGGATCCATTAAACATGTTTTACTGAAAGAAGGGCTGATACAAAAGGATGGTTTTATTGATGCAAATAAGGCACAAACACTTACTTCATTGGGTTTAGATGGGTATTATTCTACTGAGCCTATTGCTAGGTTTGAATATGCAAAGCCAGGAAAGGAATTAAAAAAATAAGCTAACTAGTTCTCCTAGAAAAAAACTTTCCTATTACTGGAAATTGTTGAAATTCTTTTCTTTCGATGTTGGCTACGAAATAAATAAATCCTATCATTAAAATAGAAGCGGTTGCGATTGAATAATAAATGTTGTCACTTATTAATGCCAATCCCTTGTGAAGGAAAAATATTAATGTAGTAAGAACCAAATAGGCAATCAACTTCTTCTTTGCATAGGGAATGGGATAAAATTTCTGTCCAAAAAAATAAGAAGTGATCATCATAAAAGCATAGCAACTAAAAGTGGCCCAAGCGCTTCCGGTATATCCGAATTGAGGAATCCACCAGATATTTAAAAGTACCGTTACAACAGCTCCTGCAATGGTTATTCCGGCACCATATAAGTTTCGATTGGTGAGTTTGTACCAAATAGATAGGTTGTAGTAAATACCCAAAAATACACTGCCCATTGCTAATATTGGAACGATATGGATTCCTTCTCCATACTCTTTGAATTTAAATGTTAATATTCTTTCAAAAACATCTAAAAAAAGTCCAATTCCTAAAAACATACAGCAGCATGCGATGACAAAAAATTTCATTACCCTGGCATATGTTTTTGTTGCATTTTCTTCTTTAGATTGATTAAAGAAAAAAGGTTCTGCTGCCATTCGAAACATTTGTATAAAAATTGTAATCAAAATAGCCAATCTATAATTGGCTGCAAATATTCCTAGTTGTCTTTTAGCTTCTTCAGCAGGAAGATTTATCATATGCTGATAAACAAGTCGACTAATCATTTCATTCACCATTCCACCGAGTCCTACTATTACCAATGGGTAAGCATATTTCATTACCTCTTTCCATATTTTACTATCAAAATTAAATTTAAAACTTCGCCACTCTTTCCACAACAACAAAAAGGTAGTAGCACTGCCTATTAGGTTTCCAATCAGGTAATAACCGATTCCAATAGAAGGGGCGTAGAAAAATAGTAGTGGACTATCGGGTTTATTAATGATTAGGTAGGGGCACACAGCGATAAAAAAAATAACTACAAAAACATTCACTGTAATCCCAGCAATTCTTACAAATGCATATTTTCTAGGTCTACCTTCCTGTCTAAGTTTTGCAAATGGAAGGGTAGAAATAGTGTCTAAAAAAATAATACCCGTCAGCCATACAAAATATTCGGGATGCGAAGGCATCAAGGTAGCATTTGCCAATGAATGACTAAAAAATAATAAAGTGGCAGAAAATAAAATAGTGGATATGAGGATAGAAACGTTGAGTGTATTATAAAGTCGATCCTTATCCATCTGTTGTGAAAATCTAAAATAACTAGTTTCTACTCCATAGGTAAAAAGAATATTTACAAATGGTACGATGGCATAAATCTGTGTAAGATCGGCTGTATCGGCAGCCTGATAAATAAAACTAAGTGAAAAATTAAGTAGGTAGCCGAGAAACCTGCTTCCAATGGTTGGTAACCCATACCACAATGTTTGCCCCGCTAATTTTTTGATACTGCTCAATTAAAAATGTTTATCAACAAATTTACTTGTATAATTTTTAATATTCTATTGAATTTATAATCAATATTATAAATGTTCTACAGTTACTGCCTGACTAAATATTCATATTGATGATTCCTACAATCGTTGTTTAATATATACTTGATTCAACTTTTCAAATAATTTAGATTCTTTGAAGCAGCGTAAAAAGCTATTAATATTTGTATTATTTAGGTTGCGCCAATCTACTATCTTGGATTAATATATCATCAGTGAGTGTTTGTAAAAATTCAACTAAGTCTACTTTTTCTTGGTTTGTGATAGAGAGTCTATTTTTTAAAAGAGCGTCCAACGTTGGTTGGGTGATATCGATTCCTGTTTGGTAATGTGTTACAGTTTGTAGCAGAGAAAAAATTCTTCCATCATGCATAAAAGGCCCTGTATAATGAATGTTCCTTAGGGTCGGCACTTTAAACAATAGAGAATCTGAAGGTCTACCGGTAACGCGCATACGCCCTATATCTTTTAAAACAGGATCGAGTGGAAGTCCATTGTTACGAAATGAATTATCGGTGAACAATGGTTCGGTGTGACAACTATTGCATTTGGCTTTAAAGATGTTGTATCCGTTTTGTTCAGCCAATGTGAAGCTTGCCTCGCTTCTTTTTACTTGGTCATATTTGCTATTAAAAGATTGTATGCTACCCATGAATTGAGAGAGTGATTTTAGCATTCGTTGGCTGTTAATCACAGTGTCGCCAAATGCAGCGGTAAACATTCGGTGATAGACCGTATCGATAGACAATTTTTTTAGAACGTTTTCGATATTTTCAGCCATCTTTTTGATGTCAGAAATAGGTGCTAGTGGTTGCACTTCAATATGATTAATACCCCCATCCCAATGCATTTCCTTCATCCACGCTAGATTAAAAAGAGGAGGGGCATTGCGAACAGTGAAGCTATTATTATATCCATGACTAAACTGGTGATCATAGGTCGCAAATGCTGCAGACTGCTGGTGGCAACTTGCACAAGGAAAATTACCATCCTTACTTAGTCGACCGTCATAAAATAATTTCCTTCCTAACTGAAAACCTTCTTCTGTGAGGGGATTATTTTTAAAAATATCGGTAGGGGGTGCAGGCCATCCTGTTGGTATTTTGAAGGATAAATAAGTAGGACGATATTCAGAGGAAGGAGAATTAACATCACTTTTTTTACATGCGTCAAAAAGTAAAGTAGTTGCCCCGAGAATTAAAATCGTTAATATGAGAACTTTAATTTTCAATTTTATTATTTATAATTTATTTCAGGTATTTCAATCAAATCAATTCTATTCAATAATTTTTCTACCTTGACCAGGTTATATAAGTGCATTTAAAATCTATAAATTTTCCTTTCCTTCTTTTTTAGATTAGAGTTTTATTTTAATCCTAGTTTGCTTTATCTCCCCCCATTTTTTTTTGTTGTCCATTCTTTTTTGTTTTGCAGCTTTACTAGGTTTGGTTGGTCTCCTTTTTTTGGGGACAATAAGTGCTTTTTTTACAAGCTGGTTCATTTTTTGGATTACCAATAATTTATTGCCTAGTTGTGACCGTTCAGTTTGACTTTTTACTAGTAAAAAGCCCTCTTGGGTGATTTTATTTGCTAGTTTTTCGTTTAAAAGGGCTTTTTGGACCTCATTTAATAGGTTTGAACTGTCTATTTTCCAATATCCCTCTACCATGGTCTCCACCTTGTTTACATTTTGCCCCCCTTTTCCTCCACTTCGGGCAGTATTAAATTTAATTTCCCCCTTAATATCCATACTCAAATTTACTTTATTTATATAATGAGAGGTAGAAAAGCCTTTCATTTGTTATCTTTATTTTAATAAGCATAAAAAAATCAAGATATTTGTAAAAAACCAATTTGTAATTGATGCCAAACGAAATATACCATTCATTCTCTGATAGGAAGAGAGCCGGTAAAAAATCTTTTGCTGTATTGATTGATCCAGACAAGGTAAATGATCAAACTGTGGCAGAACTGATTGAGTTGTCAGTTTCTTCTAAAGTAGATTATTTTTTTGTTGGCGGAAGTTTGGTTGTTTCTAATTATCTAGATCAATGCCTTCAACTAATAAAAAAAAGTTGTTCAATTCCAACAGTTCTATTTCCTGGAAGTCCTTCTCAAGTAAGTAAATATGCAGATGCTTTATTATATCTATCGTTAATCAGTGGACGAAATGCAGAACTATTGATTGGACAGCATGTAGTATCTGCTCCGATGGTAAAAAAAAGTGGTTTGGAAGTAATGTCTACAGGATACATGGTCGTTGATGGAGGTGCACAAACAACCGTTTCCTATATTTCAAATTCAAGTCCCTTACCTTCTGATAAAAGTGAAATTGCCGTTTGTACTGCACTAGCCGGCGAAATGCTTGGAATGAAATTAATTTATATGGATGCAGGAAGTGGAGCCAAAAATCCTATTTCTGAAACTATGATAACAAAAGTTGCCCAATCTATTTCTGTTCCATTAATCGTAGGTGGAGGAATTGTAGATCCTGAAAAGGCCTACTTAAATTGCAAAGCCGGTGCAGATGTAATAGTAGTAGGTAATGCAATTGAAAAAGATAGTTCCCTGATTCGAGAGATGGCCGCTGCAGTGCATAGTGTCCCTGCCTTAGTTTAATTATTTCTTTAGGTTAACTCTGATAAATTGAGAAAATTATTTTTCTTTCTCCACCCTTGAAGGTGTATCCTTTCCACTTACAATTGATTTGCTGCTTAAGGCAATCGCTTTAATGATTTCGGTCATATTTACCATGTCTAAGGTTTCTATTTCGTCATTCAAAGTGTGGTAAAATTTTTCTGAGTCCATTTTTGAAGTAGAAATGGTATGCGCTGGAACTCCTAGTGCGGCTAGGGTGGCATTGTCACTTCGATAAAATAAATTTTGCTTGGGATAAGGATCTGGTTCAAATTTAAATTTTGAATCTGCTAGATTATCCTGAAGGATCTTTCCCATATTGCTTTTTTCGAATCCTGTAATGTAGGCACTACTGGTGCCCCACTTACTTTCTGTTCCGATCATTTCAATATTAAACATGGCCACTATTTTTTCAGCATTTAATTGTTTGCTAAAATAACTGCTACCAAATCCCCCCACTTCTTCTGCAGTGAAAGCAACAAAAATGATTGTTCTTTCATTCTTTCCTTTCAAATGACTAAAATACTTACTCAATACAATCATAGCAGTTGTACCTGCAGCATCGTCATTAGCGCCGTTAAAAATACTGTCTTGCTCATTATTGGGTTTGCCAATTCCTAAGTGATCATAATGACCGCTAAATATTACATACTCATCTTTTTTACTTTTTCCAGGTAATACGCCCACTACATTTTTAAGCTTTTGCTCAGTTATTTCATTTCTAATTTGAAGCTTTATTGAAGTGGGAGTATGATTGGAGGTTAATATGAACAACTGAGAAGTTGCCGATTGAAATTTTGAGTTTCCTACAAATTGCTTTAAGTTTCTAAACCTTTTGGTGTGTGCGGTATCAATTAGTATTAAAAGATTTTTTTCCTGCGCAATCAAGGGTAAAATTATTTTAAATAAATCATCCTCTTTTTTCACTTTTACTACTTCGAAATTTGTGAATGAATTAATATTTATTTCAGCAGCCGTAGTATTCACAGCAACATTAGTAGCATTTAATGAATCATTATCTAGCCTTCCTATTATTTCTTGAGATTTAATCTTAGTCATAACGAAATTTTGCAAGTAAGATTTCTCATTGCCAAAATATTTCAATTTATTTTTTGAAAATTCCGATTCAATAAAATCGGCAGCCTTGTCTATTCCAGCTGTAAATGTTCTACGACCTTGCATATCATCAGCAGAAAGTATTTTTTCAATCCTTTCTACTTCTGTAACATTAATTATTTTATCTATTTTCTGTGAAAAGGAAAACAGAAATACAAAAAACGCTGGGATAGATAAAAATATTTTTTTCATTGTTATTTTTTAAAATGGGTAATAATAATTTTAGAGACTCATCATTTCTTTAAATTTGACTGCCTGTCTTCTGCTAACTTCTACTTTTTCTCCTCCTTGTAAATCCAGTAATAAACCTCCATTGAAGTAAGGTTCAATTTTTTCGATCATTCTTAAGTTAACAATTTGTTTTCTGTTGGCTCTGAAAAATGTTTTTTCATCTAATCTTTCTTCAAGTGCATTCAGAGATTTTAATATCAACGGCTTGTTTCCTGCAAAATAAACTTTTGCATAATTGCCGACGCTTTCAAATAAGCGGACTTCTGAGAGTTTTACAAACCAACAACGTTCTCCATCTTTTACAAATACTTGGTCACTTTCGGTTAGTAGCTCTCTGTTGAATGCATTCTGAGCAGCTAGCTCTTTTTCTTCGGCCTGAATCAACTTTTGCAATGCATCTGCCAGTCTTTTTGGTTCGATGGGTTTCATTAGGTAGTCTAATGCATTTACTTCAAAAGCTTTTAAAGCATACTCGTCATAGGCGGTAGTAAAAATTACATAAGGCATTCTGTCTAGTTCTTGAAGCATATCAAATCCAGTCATTCCGGGCATTTGGATATCTAAAAAAATTAGATCTGGATTCAATGTTTCTATTTTTTCAATTCCTTCTTTTGCATTGGCGGCCTCTTCAATTACTTCTATCTCAGGAAATTCTGAAAGAAGTTTTTTCAATTCATTTCTTGCCAACCGCTCATCATCTATAATAATAGCTTTTTGCATGGATAAAATTTATTTGTATAAAAGTTATTTACTAGTGATTATTAATTAGCTATAAATGGCATTGTTATTCTAGATTCTACCATTTCATTGTTTATATTTTTGATAGCAAAACTTGCCCTTCCTTGATAAAGCAGATTTAACCTATCCTCAGTACTTTTTAGCCCAAAGCCATTGCCATTTGGATAATTACCTAGTTGACCCGTATTTTGAACCGACAATTCATGATGATTGTTTATAAAATCTGAAGAAACTTTAATGGTACCACCGCTTTCTTTTTTGCTGATACCATGTTTGATAGCATTTTCTACCAATGTTTGAAGCATCATTGGAGGAATAGGTTGCTGTAAAGTACTTTCTTTGATATCTAATTCTATCGATAATCTTTCTTCAAAACGCATTTTTTCAAGAGCTAAATAATCTTTCACAATATTTAATTCTCTTTCCAGTGGAACCGTCTCCAGTTTTTCAGTTTGCATACTACTTCGCAAAATATTGCTTAGCTCAGTGATAGCAGTCCTCGCTCTTGAAGGGTTTTCATCTACCAATGCTCTAATACTATTTAGGGCATTGAAAATAAAATGGGGATTGATATGTGATTTAATTGTTTTAAGTTCAAGCTCTTTTACTAAGGATTGTAATTTAAAAGTATCCACTTCTTGTCGAAGCGTTCTTTCAACATAGTGAAAAATATAATACAATAAATTCCAAATGAATAGAACGAAAAAACTATCGAGGGAGTTTCGAATAATTTCATTGAGTAGTGAGATTTTTGGATTATTTTGAACACGGAGTTTAAATATCTTTTCAATTCCTGTGCCTATACATGCATATACAACTGCAAATACTACCGTAACCAATATGAAATAAAGAATTTGTTTTTTTATGGGTTTTTCCAGAAAATTATATTTTTTAATGACCCTACGCATAAGATGAGTCAAAATTATTCCAGTTAACACACTGATGCCAATGAGCAAAAAGAAATGATCAATTTTTCGAACGGAAAGAGTTAAATAATAGAAAGAAGAAATAGCAATATTGGTTCCCCATCCACCCAGTTGGCAAATCCAATAGGTCGATATTTTCTTTTTCATATGTTTAAATTTATTTATTCTTTGGTGGCTTCGAAGGTAACTAGATTCCTATTGTAATTATTATTGATGAGTAGGCTTTTTTAAAATCAAAACGCCTATTGCAAATCTACGAATTGGGTAATCGAAAGGGCATTAGTTTATATTAATGGTGAAATCTAGTGTTAAAAGGTGTTTCGAAGGTAAGAACAGTTGAAAATTGTGTTCGGCAGTCTTGTTAAATGAATTACCTTGGTTTTTAATAAAATTACTGTTCGCTCCAATGGTAATTTTGTTAATTTTACATTATGTCAAACCCCCATTTAAATAAAGATAGCGAGTCTCTAAGCGCGCTAGAAAAAGAGTTTGAAAATAATATTCGGCCCAGTGAGATGGCTGATTTTTCGGGGCAGCCACAAACTATTGAAAATCTTCGAATCTTTATTAAGGCAGCTAAAATTAGGGGAGAAGCGCTAGATCATATTTTATTTCATGGCCCTCCAGGATTGGGTAAAACTACTTTGAGTAGAATTGTGGCCAATGAGTTAGGAGTTAAAATAAAGGAGACGAGTGGTCCCGTAATTGAAAAGCCAGGTGATTTGGCGGGTTTACTTACTAATCTAGAGACCAATGATGTTTTATTTATAGATGAAATTCATCGTTTAAGCAATGTAGTGGAAGAGTATTTATATGCGGCAATGGAAGATTTTCGCATCGATATTATTATTGATAGCGGTCCCAATGCAAGGAGTGTACAAATCAATCTAAATCCATTTACACTTATTGGTGCTACTACTAGAAGTGGTTTGTTGACAGCGCCTTTACTTTCTAGATTTGGTATCAAGTCAAGGCTGGAATATTACAATGCAGCCACTCTACAAAAAATTATTCTGCGATCTGCATCTATTTTAAATACCTCTATTACTACTGATGCGGCAGATGAAATTTCTCGCCGTAGTCGCGGTACTCCTCGTATTGCAAATGGATTATTGAGAAGGGTAAGAGATTTCGCACAGGTATTAAATGACGGAGCGATTGATTTAGGTATTACTCAACATTCATTGAAGGCACTCAATGTGGATGAACATGGTTTGGATGAAATGGACAATCGGATATTAAATGTGATTATTGATAAATTTAAGGGTGGCCCAGTAGGTATTACTACTATCGCTACTGCAGTAGGAGAAGAGGCGGGCACATTGGAAGAAGTGTATGAGCCATTTTTAATACAAGAAGGATTTTTGCAAAGAACGGCTAGAGGTAGGGAGGCTACCGCAAAAGCATATGCGCATTTAGGCAAAATTTATAGCAGGGGTTCAAATAATACGCTGTTTAGTTAGATTGAATGTTGCTAAGATTTTTATCTACTAACAGAGTTGGAGGGAAAAAGCCCCATTAAGTAGTTAGCTCTTTGGGGCAGTCTCATCAGGGCCTTATTTTTTAAGCGGCTACGAGTCTAAATCCGTTGCCATGAATATTTACAATTTCAATGGTTTCATCTTCTTTTAAATATTTACGCAATTTCGCAATGTATACGTCCATACTTCTTCCATTGAAATAAGTATCACTACCCCATATTTTCTTTAGTGCTGATTCTCTAGTTAACAAGTCATTTTTATGCTCACACAGCATCTTTAATAATTCGTTCTCCTTTGGAGAGAGCACATTTATTTTGCCATCAATGGTAAGCTCTCTTAATCTAGGATTGAAATGGTATTTCCCCATATCAAATTCTGCATTGACCTCGTCGCGGTGAGTTTCTTCATTGCGTTTTAAAATGGCTTTTATTTTCAATAACAAAACGTCGCTATCAAAAGGTTTGGTGATATAGTCATCTGCTCCTAGCTTATAGCCTTGTATAATATCTTCTTTCATTGTTTTAGCCGACAAGAAAAACAAAGGCACATCTGGATTAATATCTCTGATTTCTTCTGCTACAGCAAAGCCGTCCATATTAGGCATCATTACATCTAGCAGACAAATATCAATTTTTTCTCTCTGAAAAGCCGCTAATCCTAGCCGGCCATCTCTTTCTAACACCACATCATAATCATTTAGTTCTAAAAAGTTTTTTAGCACCATTCCTAGATTAGTATCGTCTTCGCAAAGTAGTATTTTAGGTTTTGTTGTTTCCATGTTATGAGAGTTTAAAGGCAAATAAAATTAATTCAAACTGTTTTAAACAAATTTCATGCCTATTTTTTTGTTAAAGGTGTATCTGGGTTTAATTTAACAATCTATTTTTTAACGATTTCGATAAAACACTAAAGCTGGAAATACCAAAATGCTGACTTTATATTTTTTAGGTTATGGTTAGGTTTTTTACCAAAGAGTACCAAAGGATCAATTTATTTAAGTAAAAAGCCATCTAATTTTAGATGGCTTTTTACTTAAATTTTGTAATAAATTATTTAAAATCTGCTTCTGAAACTCCTTCATTTATTTTTATATCCTTGTACTTAAATGGAATTTCTTGGCCCCCTACAGTCCTAGTTACTTCCGATGGTAGTAGAATGGCACCAGTCTTTATATAATTTTTATATTCTATTGTAATTGGAACATCTGCGTTTTCCTGAGAGGTAGTGGTTTCTTCTTTAAGCAATAAACCAGATTTAGAGCCGTATTCTTGAACCGATGTTCTTCCACTAGGCATTACCACTTTTAATCGATAAGTATTTTCATCATTTATCTTTCCAACGCCTAGATAATCCATTTTATATTCGGGACTGGTGATGTAAAATAATTGAGGAATAACACCTTTCTCATCCAAGGCTTCTTTAACTTCTTTTGCAGATAAATCTTTTTTCTGTGGACCTTGTTGTTGGAAACCTGCCTTACCATCAAATACAGATTTCATAATAGTCATAGCACCCATTTTAATTTCTGTAAACTGTAGATTGGGGTTTTTCTTTTTCTCAATTCCCTCAAAATTTCTGCCCATCATTTCAAGTCCAATGGTTGATGAAATACTATTGATTTTCTTAATCTCTTCTTTTCCTCCAATGGCTTTTAAGTAACTTTCTACAATTTCAGCAGCTGAAACATCGTAGGTATTTTTCTCTGTCTCATTTACCTTTTTTTCTTTCGGCTTTTCTATCACTGGGTCTGCATATCGATCATATTTTTTGATGGCATAGCCTAACCTCATTAATTTAGGAATGATAACAGTTCCATTACCTACAATTACAATCCTTGAATTACTTTCATTGAAATAAGTCTTCGCTACATTTTTAATGTCTTCAAGGGTTACACTATTTATTTTTTGGAGATAGGTTCTGTAATAATCTTTTGGTAAATTATTGATCAGAATATTGGTAGCATAAGTAGCTGTTCTAGAGGGATCTTCCATACCCAATGCAAAAGAACCATTGTATTTCGCTTTGGCATTGTCAAGTTCTTCCTGGGTTATCTTTCCATCTCTCATATTTAATATTTCTCTAAAAATCTCTGCCGTTGCACTGTCTACCTTATCGGTGCGCACTGCAGCACTTGCTGTAAATTGGCTTTGAAAACGTCCTCCCCCAGTTCTTGAATAACTTCCATAAGTAAATCCATGTTTTTCTCTTAGATTCATAAATAACTTACTTTCTGCTCCACCACCCAATATTTGATTTGCTAACAACAAGGCATGGTAATTTTTTCCACCCAGTGGATTAGAAATAAGATTACCAATATTCAATTCTCCTTGAACAGCAGTTGGTACATCTACAAAATCAATCTCTGTTTTTTTAGGATTCTCTACAATAGGAATATTTGGAAGAGTTAATTTTTTGCCAGTCCAGCTACCAAATGCTTTGGTGGCCAAGTCTTTTGCAGCAGCCGGGGTGATATCACCCACAAAGGTTAAATAGGAACGTGAAGGAGTAATGTAATTTTTATACGCCTCTTTTACATCTTCAATAGTAAGCCCTTTTACCGTTTCCTCAGTTTCAAATTCACCCATTGCTGTTTGTTTGCCATAGCTCAACGCTTGGTTAACCCTAGCTGAAATAGCAGCAGTACTTTTCTCATTTGCTTTTAATCCAGTGATGGTCATCGTTTTCAATTTACCAAAAGAGGATTCTGGGAAAGCAGGGTTTTTAATTCCATCCGCCATTAGGTAAAATGCTTTTTCAAAATATCTTGTTAATGAACTAGCAAATCCGCCGCCTGCACTAAGGATTACATTGGCACCAATAAGATCAACTGCTTCATCAAATTGATCCTTAGGCATTGAAGTGGTTCCTTCACCCAACATTTGTCCCATTAAATCTAGCAGGCCAGCCTTTTTACCTTCCATGACCGGACCAGCATCAATACTGATTGAAGCATTTACTTTAGGTAGTTTGTGGTTTTCTACTACTAGTATTGTCATACCATTGGGCAGGGTAAATACAACAGGATCATTGATCGAGATGACAGGAGCTGGACCAGCTGCAGGTTTTTTTGATCTGTCTAATTTTGTTTGTGCAAACCCATGCTGCAATAAAACAAGACTTAGTAAAACTATAATTATTTTTTTCATCTAATGTATTTTTTCGTTGTAAATAAGTTGATGGAGATTTAAGAGCCTCCTGAATTATTTTTTGGGTAAATAGTAAACAACTGCTCGCTGATTTTTATTTAAATATTTTTTAGCAACCTCCTGAATGTCTTGTCTAGTTATTTTTCGTATCTCTTCCAATTCAGTGTTGATATTATTGGTGTTTTTATAAAAGGTATAACCATTGGCAAGGTTTTCAGCCACTCCTAACATTTTACTATTTTTTCCTATAAAATCATTTTCAAATTGGTTTTGCAATTTTGTAAATTCAGCTTCACTGATAAGCGTAGTTTGCAATTTCACTATTTCATCATCCATGTCTTTTAATAGCGTATCAAGTGAAGTATTATTATTAGGCAATGCAAAAGTAATGTAGGCTCCATAATCTTCTAATGAGTAGTTGAAGGAAGCGACTTGTAATGAATTCCTTTTCTCATCCACCATTTTTTTATACATGCGACTGCTATTTCCTTGACTAAGTACAGCTGAAGCCATTTCTAAAACCTTTGATTCTTTTTCAGTCTGACCTGGTACTCTGTAGGCGGCTAAAATTGCCGGTATCTGGATATTACTGTCATAAGCGGTGTCAATGATTTCCTTAGTAATAGGCGTTTCTTTAGCAGCAGTTCTTGTGACAACTTGACCTGATGGAACTTCAGCGAAATAATTTTCTACTAATTTTTTCGTTTTCTCAATCTCGATATCTCCAGCAATAACTAAGGCAGCATTATTGGGAGTATAATATTTTTTGTTGAATGCCTTAAATTCATCCAAAGTAGCAGCATCCAAATCAGCCATACTTCCTATAGGCACCCAAGTGTAAGGATGCTTTGTAAATAACCGTTTCATTATCTCGCTCAGAAAATTGCCATAGGGCTGATTATCTACTCGCAATCTTTTTTCTTCTTTTACCACTTCATTTTGTGTTTTCACACCCACTTCATTTATTACAGGATGAAGCATTCTTTCGCTTTCAAGCCATAGGCCAGTGGCCAATTGGTTGGAAGGAAATACTTCATAATAAAAAGTGCGGTCTTGAGTTGTGTTAGCATTATTTTGTCCGCCATTGCTGCTCACAATTTTCATGAATTCACCTCTTTTGATATTGTCACTTCCCTCAAAAAGTAGGTGTTCAAAGAAGTGTGCAAAGCCAGTACGGTTGGTCTGCTCATCCTTACTTCCTACATGGTACATTACTGAAACTGCCACTACAGGAGCTGTTTTATCTTGGTGTAGTATTACATGTAAACCATTTTTTAAATTGTACTCTGTAAATGCTACTTTTTGGGCCGATACCGAAAAGGTCATAACCCATGCAAAAAAGAAAAATAATTTTGATTTCATACTTAATTTGTTTGAATGTTAAAAGTAGTATTTTATTAATGTAATAGCTATTCTTTAACAAAAAATTGATGAGTGGTAAGGATTGTACCTCTGTAAATCTATTTTTAGGGACGATTGAGCTAGTTATTCATTTATAAATCAAAGGCCGCAAAAAGTAATTGGGCGGTGAATTATCGGGTAGCCAAACTAATTGCACCTTCTCTACTGACTGTTATTTTTTTCTCTGAATGAAGATAATCCACCACCTTCCAAATCTTCTCTTTTTTAAAGGTTTTTCCTTTTTCTATTAACTCTTTTATGCCCCCCGAATGCTGCTCACTCCAATCAAGGATAAAATGAGCAATTTGTTCAAACTCTTCCTTACTGATCCGAAGCGATTTTAAATTGATACAATTGTCACAAATACCACAAGACTTTATCGCTAGATCATTGAAATAATTACCAATGATTTGACTTCTGCACCTTATAGTATTGGTTATAAATTCAGCAATGGCTTTTATTCTAGTATCAAAATTATTTTTTCTTTCATTGTAGTCATCCAAATTAATCATAAAACTATCTGCATACATCCTGTTAATTCTTAAACTAAGTTGAGGGGTGTCCTTTTGTGCTTCGTAGCTTACGATACCGTATTGTTGTAATTGCTTTAATTCTTTTTTAACCTCTTCTGTACTTTTTTTTATAAATCTTGCAAGCTCTGTTTCATATATCGTAGCGGGGTAGTCAAAAATTCCTTCATAACTTCTCAGCAATCCTTTAATCAATTTTTCAAAGGATGGAAATTGTTTTTCAAAATCTTCTAACTGTTCTCTGTCGGTGTTAAATACTAAGGTGGAAGGTTTGAAAAAAACTTCATTAAACCAAAGAATCTCTTCTTGCTCTAAAGTTTTTATAGCATAAGTAGCGGTAAGAATATTGATTTTAAAAGCTGCCGAAAAACTGGCCATGTCAAAATCAAAACTCATTCCTTCCCCTGCACCAGCTGCTACTTGTAGGTAATTCATTGTGGCGATATAGACCTGCTTAATTGTCGCTTTATCAGGATAGCGAATATTACTTTGTAATTGCAAATCGGCTACTTCTCGATTATTGTATAGCATCACCGCATAGGCTCTTTTACCATCTCTACCTGCTCTTCCAGCTTCTTGATAATAATTTTCTATACAATCAGGTACTGAATAATGTATTACCAATCTTACATTTGGCTTATCGATTCCCATTCCAAATGCATTGGTACAGGCAATGATTCGTGTACCATTATTGATCCAGTTTTCTTGCCGTTTATTTCTTTCATCATTGCTTAGGCCAGCATGATAATAATCTGCTTTAATATTGTTTAGTGTCAGAAGTTCTGCTATGTCTTTGGTTTGTTTCCGGCTCTTGCAATAAACGATTCCACTTCCTTTTACGTTGTTGATAATTTCTAATAGTTTATTTTGCTTGGATACTACATTAAAAACACTATAGGATAGATTGGCTCTTTCAAAAGATTGCCGGAATCTTTGTTCGTTTTTAAAAAGCAATTTTTCACAAATATCATTTTGCACAGATTGGGTAGCGGAGGCGGTCAATGCAAGTATGGGAACATTGGGCAACTGTTCCCTTAAAGTTGCAATTCTTAAATAGGAGGGTCTGAAATCATATCCCCATTGTGAAATACAATGCGCTTCATCTACTGCCACCAGGTTGATATTCATGGAAGGCAAATAATCTAAAAACAAATCGGTCTCTAATCTTTCCGGAGAAACATAAAGGAATTTATAATTTCCATGGGCTGCATTTTGTAGGTTTTTTTTTACTTCTAAAAAACTCATCCCTGAGTAGATTGATAAGGCTAGAATTCCTTTTTTCTTTAGACCTTCTACCTGGTCTTTCATTAGGGCAATTAAAGGACTAATTACTAAACAAATCCCCTCTTTTGCTAATGCTGGAACCTGAAAACAAATGGATTTACCTCCTCCTGTTGGTAGCAAAGCTAGGGTGTCTTTTCCCTCCAATATACTATTGATAATATCCTCCTGCAAAGGCCGAAATTCATCGTACCCCCAATTTTCTTTTAAAGTTTGATGGATGGAAATTTTTGTCAAAACTCTATTTTTAATACCTGTTTTGGTTAATATATTTTTTACTGATAAGCCGCACCCTAGGGTGCAAAATAGGTATAAAACCAATGTTGTATTTAATTTTTTAATTGGATTAGCTGATAATAAAGGATTGTTTTCAAAACAATCCTTTCAGCAAAGTGTTACATGGATTACCTAAATCTTAAACAGTTTTTTTACCTTTACTTTTTACAAAATGAATCAAAGAAGGAAAAATTATTTTTTTTGAGGGCTTCATTTTAATTATTCATTAAATCAACTAGTATGAAATTTTTTTTATTCTTGATTATTGGTATTTTTTTCTGCATTAATGTTCATGCACAAGACAAGCCAATAGCATTTAAAGGCGCGCTTGTTTATCCGATAACTAGCAAGCCCATTCAAAATGGAACAGTGATTGTTCAAAATGGCAAAATTATAGCGGTAGGTGACGCCTCTTTAAAAATCCCTTCGGATGCAGTAATTACTGATGCAAAAGGTAAAGTTATTATGCCTGGAATAGTAGATACCCATTCACATCTTGGTGGTCCCGAAGGTGGTGATTATTCTGCCGCATTAAATCCTGATGCAAGAGCATTTGATGCAATCAATCCAACCAGTGATGGATTTAAAAAAGCATTAGCAGGTGGATTAACTACTTTAAATATTATGCCAGGAAGCGGACACCTAATGAGCGGTCAAACGGTTTATGCAAAAATGCGCGAGGCAAAAGTGATGGAGGATTTGATTCTCATTAACGAAAAGGGTTTGTTTGGCGGTATGAAAATGGCTAATGGAACTAATCCAATGAGAGGAACAGGTGGTTTTCCTGCTACAAGAGCTAAAAGTGCAGCCATGGATAGGGATTTATTTAATAAGGCAAGAGAGTATAAGATTAAATTAGAAAAAGCAGGACAAGATTCCACCAAAATTCCAGAAAGAGATCTTCGTTTAGAGCCGCTGGTTGAAGTGTTGGAAGGAAAAAGAGTAGTGCATTTTCATACCCATAAAGAAAATGATATTTTAACTGCCATTCGCATAATAAAAGAATTTGGCTTTAGAGCGGTGTTGCATCATGTAAGTGAAGGTTGGAAAGTATCTAATGAAATTGCAAAGGCAGGAGTGCCTTGTTCTATTATTGTAATAGAATCGCCCGGTGGTAAATTAGAAGCATTGGATTATTCTTCTACAAATGGTGCTGCCTTATCAAATGCTGGAGTTTTAACCGGCTTTCATACAGACGATGGAGTTACTGATTCTCGTTTATTAATTCGTGCTGCAGCAATGGGTGTTAGGGCTGGTATGGACAAAGAAAAGGCTTTGGAAGCACTTACTATTAATGGAGCAAAAATGCTTGATTTATCTTCTCGTATTGGATCTTTGGAAAAAGGAAAAGATGCAGATTTTATTATTTTATCAGGAGATCCATTTAGTTTATATACAAAAGTAGAACAAACATGGGTGGAAGGTAAGAAGCGCTATGACATTACTAATCCTGCTGACAAAGCATTTTTAGTAGGTGGATTTAAAGTGTATTCGACGGAAAGAGAAGAATACATGAATCATGAGGATGAAATTGGTAATTAATAAATTGACTAAAAAAAATCAGATGAAAAATTTATATAAAATAGTAATTGGTTTGTTATTGATGCCCTTCATTGCGCATTCACAAACAGCAATTAAAGCTGAAATAATTTATACTGTAAGCGGAGCAGCTATTAAAAACGGAGTAGTCCTTGTAAAAGATGGAAAAATTGAAAAAGTAGGAAGCGCCAAAGAAATTTCTATTCCAAAAAATTATGCAGTGGTATCTTCAAAAGTAGTTACACCTGGTTTTATTGATGCAAGAAGTGTAGTGGGGTTATCGGGGGCATTGAATATTCCTACTGATCAAGATCAATTAGAAAAATCTTCTCCAATTCAACCTGAATTAAGAGCCATTGATGCTTATAATCCTGAAGAAAAATTAGTAGGCTATGTGAGAGACTTTGGTGTTACCACCATGCATACAGGACATGGAATTGGAGCTTTGGTAAGTGGACAAACAATGGTTGTTAAAACAAAACCCGGTAAGATTGATGAAGTGACATTGGTGCCAATGGAAATGTTGGCTATGACAATCGGCTCTTCGGTGGAGGGTAATTTTACGAGTCCCGGTACTAAAGCAAAACAAATTGCAATGATTCGATCAGAACTCTTAAAGGCTCAGGCTTACATGCAAAAGCAAAATGATAAAGACACGTCAAAACGCCCCGCAATTGATTTAAAATATGAGGCATTGAGTAAATTATTAAAGGGAGAAGTGAAGGCTTTAATTACGGTCAATTCAAGCAATGATATTATGAATGCGATTCGATTGGCTAAAGAATTTAAATTTAAATTGGTGATTGATGGAGCAGCAGAAGCGTATAGAATGATAGATGAAATTAAAGCCTGCAAAGCAGAGGTTATTTTACATTCCACCATGGCTAGAAATGCAGGAGATATGGTTAACATGACAAGAGAAAGTGCTGCGATTTTAACAGCTGCTAATATTCAGGTAAGCATTGAAACCGGATATGAAGGGTATGTTCCTAAAACGCATGTTTTGCTTTTTGAAGCTGCATTGGCAGTAACTTATGGTTTACCTTATGAGGAAGGTTTGAAATCAATTACTTTGAATCCAGCTAAATTATTGGGAATAGATAAAAGAGTGGGCAGTATTGAACAAGGAAAGGATGCAGATTTAGTATTGTTTGATGGTGACCCCTTTGAGTATCTTACGAAAATTTTAAAAGTGATGATTGATGGGCAATGGGTAAGCAAAAACTAAGTTTGTTTGGGATTAAATAAATTTTTTAAACCATGTTTTGATGTGCTAATTTCCTGAATAATATTAGTTTTCATTGAATGAAAATTGATAGAAGATAGGGTTCAGATTTTTAAATTTATAATATTAAGTCAATGACTATTTAAATTTGGTAGGATAACGAGTATATATTAACTTGTTGCTTCAATTCTATTAGCTATATCTTAAAAAAAATTCCATGAAAAAAGAATCAACAAACAAGACTAAAAATCCAAGGCGCGAATTTATTCGCAATGCTGCTTTGACTTCAGCTGGATTTTACATCGTACCACGCCATGTATTGGGTCGTGGATTTACCGCTCCCAGCGATACTTTGTATATTGCTGCCATTGGTGCGGGAGGAAAAGGAACGAGTGACTGTGCAGGTTTCATGAGAAGATGGGATGAGGATAAAAAAGTATTTGTGCCTCAAGAAAAAGCAAAAATCGCTTATCTATGTGATGTTGACCAATTACAAGGTGCAGCGGCCTTTAAAAAATATCCTGATGCTAAAGTTTATGAGGATTGGAGATTAATGATGGAAAAAGAGCATAAAAATTTTGATGCTGTTTCGGTATCTACACCAGATCATACACATGCTGTAGCTGCCTCTGCAGCCATTACGCATGGTAAACATATTTGGGTTCAAAAACCAATGACCCACGATATCTACGAAGCACGTGTGCTAGCAAAACTAGCGCGTGAACACAAAGTAGTTAGTCAAATGGGTAACCAAGGCTCCTCCAATGATGGCGTTCGTCAAATGAGAGAGTGGTATGAGGCGGGTCTTATCGGAGATGTAACAGATGTTTATTGCTATACCAATCGTCCAGTTTGGCCTCAAGGTGGAATGAAATGGCCAACAAAAACAGGTACACCACCGAGCACATTTAACTGGGATCTCTGGCAGGGTTCTGCTAAAGCAAAACCTTTCCCTTCTGGCCGTACTGGTCAGCAGCGCAATGGTATGACTGCTGGTCTTTCTTATGACGATGCTTTCCACGTAGCTCCATTTGATTGGCGCGGATGGTGGGATTACGGAACTGGTGTTATTGGAGATATGGGTGCTCACATCCTTGAAGCACCAATGACCGTTCTTAATCTTGGATATGTAAATGCAGTACAAACAAGTTTAGGTAACCCGAGTATGGGATTAAAGCAAGAAGAATTCCCAGATGCTTGCCCTCCATCAAGTAATACTATTTTAACTTTTGCAAACCCTAAAAAAGGTAAGCGTGGTAAGGCACTTCCTAATATTAAGATTCACTGGATGGACGGCGGATTAACCCCTCCAAGACCAGAGGAAATGGAGCCTACAGATACCTTAGCACTAAGTGATGGTAGTGGAATGATCTTCATCGGTACCAAAGGTAAAATGATTGCAGGTTGCTATTCAGCAGGTGCTAGACTTTTACCAGTATCACGTATGGAAGAAGAAGCAATTAAAAAACTACCTGTTAAATATCCAAGGGTACCAGGTGGTGCGGAAGCTCACTACCAACAATGGGTTGAAGCTTGTTTGAAAGGATACGGAAAAGGAGAAACCAGTTCTAATTTCGATAAAGCTGCAATGGTGGTTGAAAATATGCTAGTAGCAAACTTAGCTATCAGAGGCTATAACGTAGAAAGAACTCCTAGTTCATCTGTAGTCGCTGCTCCTGCTGCCGGACAACGTGCTATGCCTCCAAGAAAAGTTTTCCCTGCGCGTAACATTACTTTATTGTGGGATCATGATCAAATGAAGATCACTAACTGCGATGAAGTGAACCAATTCGTTAAACGCGAGTACAGAGAAGGCTTCGGACTTACCGGTGGATAATTATTAAAATTCTATTTTCATAGAGGCAATCCAATTGGGTTGCCTCTTTTTTTTAATTTACAAATTATAATACATTCAAACTTCAAGAGAATTATTTACAGTATTTGAAAAAGGACATATCCAGTACAGAACGAAAAAATGACTAATTGGTTGTTGGGAAAGTTAAAAAGTAATGAAAGGAGTTCTTCGATACATTTGTAGAGCTAGACAAAGGAAAATTATGCAATAATTATTTTACTCTTTGGGCAAATTGCCTTCTAAATGACCAGATTCTTTTTTGATTTCAGAAGGCAATTTTACATTTTGCTTTGCTTCAGTAATTGATTTTTTTATGATCGCCTTCATTTCTTCTATTTCTTCAGGAGTTAGAAAATGATCATCTTCTATTTTTTCAGTCAACTCATCCATAGGACTCATTAATTATTTGTAAAAAAATAATGTTGAAACTTTTTTATTGCTTGTAAATTTAATGGTTTTATAGTACGTTTTTATAATTAAGTCTAATAGAATTTATTACCAATATTACATCACTAAATCCCATGGCTAGTGCTGCTATGCCTGGATGTAACAGACCCATGGCAGCAATGGGTATGGCAACAATATTATAGATGAAAGCCCAGAATAAATTTTGTTGAATGGTAGTAAAAGTGTGTTTGCCAAGACCTAAAGCGAGTGGTAAATGCTGGATGCCCTTATTCATAAGTACTACCTGTGCACTTTGTACGGCTAGTTGTGAAGCCTCACTCATTGAAATGCCAATAGTAGCTTTTGACAAAGCAGGAGCATCATTGATACCATCGCCCACCATGACTGACGGAGTTTTTTCATTGATTTGAGCTACAATAGTTAATTTTTCTTCAGGTGATTTTTCAGCATATATTTGAGTGATGCCGAGCACGTCGGCAACCTGCTTGGTTCTTTCAAAAGAATCACCACTGAGTAAAATAGTTTCTATTTTTTTAGAATGAAGAAATGATATTACTTCAAAGGATTCATTTCTTATCTGATCTTCCAAATCTATCCATCCAGCGAGTGTTTCATTGATTAGCAAGTAGGCAGTATGCGAATTATCTGAAGTTAGATGAGATGCTATTTTGTGAGATCCAAGCTGGTATCTATTTCCATCGGAATCCTCGGCTTTCATTCCAATTCCTTTTATCTCTTCAATTTTTTTCCATTGAATGGCATTGTTGATTTTCCATTGGATGCCAATGGTTTTTGCAATGGGGTGATTTGAATATTTTTCCAGTGAAAAAATTACACGTTTAAATTCTTCTTCAGTAAGGCTACTGTTGTTAAAATCAGCAATGGCAAACTGACCCATAGTAAGAGTACCTGTTTTATCAAAAATGACAGTCTTAATATTTTTAAATAATTCCAAGGCCTTGGCATTTCGAAAAAGGATTCCGTTTTTTGCTGCCCTACCTAGTCCTACAGCGATGGCAGCAGGAGTGGCCAACCCCATTGCGCAAGGACAACTGATTACCAGCACTGCAATACTTCTCATCAATGAATCGGAAACGGGAATTTGGAATATATAGTAATTCAACAGGAAGCTAACAACCGAAATACTTATTACAGTGGGTACAAAAATGGCGCTAATTCTATCGGCTAATTGTTGTATGGGCGGCTTCTCACTCTGTGCTTGTTTTACTAAATTTAAAATATTACTCAGTACGGTGTCCTTGCCAGTTGCAGTCACCTGGGCTTTTATAGTACCCTCTGATATAATGCTGCCGCCAATCAATGCATCTTTTTTTTGTTTGAGTAAAGGCCTGCTTTCGCCGGTGACTAAAGATTCATTTACTTGCGCCTCTCCCCAAATGATTTTGCAATCGGTAGGCACCTGTTCTCCAGTTTTTATTAATATAAGGTCACCTACTCTTAGTTGTGTACTTTCTACTGGAAATATTAACTCTTTGTGTTGCTCATCAAAAGCAATCATATTGGCCATGAGTGGTTGACTTCGGGCTAACTTATTAAGTTCATTTTGGGTAGCGGATACAGATTTGTGTTCTACCCATTCTCCAAAAAAAACAAGAGTTATAATAGTAGCGGTAGTTTCGTAAAAAAGATAATTCATTCCCAAATTTCCAATAGTGCCAATCAGGCTATAGGTGAATGCAGCAGTAGCTCCTAAAGCTATTAGTACGTTCATATTAGGAATGCCGCTACCTAGACTTTTTATTGCACTAGTTCCAAAATAGCCCATGCCTACCCAAAATACTGGAACACAAATGGCAAGCTGAATCCAGGGATTCATTAAGAAATGAAAATGCCAAGGAAGCATGTGTAGCAATAGAACTAATGTAAAAGGAAGGCAGAAACTAAATCGTTGAAGATGATTCGAAAAAAATTTCTTTTTTCTAGGGAGCTGTTGCATCAGCGGTTCGTCTACAATATGATAACCAAGGCCTTCGATTCCTTGAGCAAGAGAAATTTTTGAGCCATCGGATGGAAGTGTAAAGCTTACCTCACCACCAATAAAATTTACTTTGACATCACCGCTCCCTTTTTTTTGAAGGTATTGATTGATAGTCAATGCGCAATTAGTACATGTCATTCCCTCTACTTTCCAGACTACTTTTTCCATATTACAAAATTATTATTTTCATTCTTGAATGAATTACTAATGAAGAAAAATATCTTTGCAACATGGAGGTAATTTTTTCATTGAATCAAATAGAGGCAGCTGCTGATGAAATAATCGCTTTTTCAGCTAATTATAAGGTGCTGGCACTCCACGGTGAGATGGGTGCTGGCAAGACTACCTTTACAAAGGCTTATTGTAAGGCTAAGAAGGTATTAGACAATATTTCAAGTCCTACTTTTTCTATTATTAACCAATACACTACTGAATCTGGAGAAATTATATACCATTTAGACCTGTATCGTTTAAAAAATGAGGAAGAGGTTTTTTCAAGTGGAGCGGAAGATTGTTTATTGTCTGGCAATACTTGTTTGGTTGAATGGCCCGAAAAGGCGGCAGGAATTTTACCCGATGATACATTGCATTTGTACTTTACTTCCTTAGATACGGGAACTAGAAAAATAGTAGCTAAATTTTAATAGATTCGGTCTAAATTTTAAATCGAAGGATTGTTACTCTTCGAAATTGAGTTATACTCAAGCGAGTTTCAGTAATAATTTGTACTTTGGAGTTACCTTTAAATACAGTTACCCGATTTCAATTTTAAACGACTATGGCAAAATCAAAACCTTATGTTTCTCCTTCCTTTTCTTACGAAACACTAGAAGAGACATTGGATATTAAACCAAAAGGCACCCAGCTATTTATTGGTATTCCTAAGGAGAACTCGTTTAATGAAAATCGAATTGCTTTAACACCTGAGGCGGTAGGGGTAATGATAGCCAATGGTCATCGGGTGATGGTGGAAACAGGTGCGGGGGAGGGTGCAAGCTACAATGATTTGGATTATAGTGATGTTGGGGCAAAAATAGCCTATGATAAAAAGGAAGTTTTTGAGTGTGATGTATTAGTGAAAAGTGCGCCCATTAGTGAATCAGAATGTGAGTTATTAAAGCCGAATCAATATATTATTTCTCCCATTCATTTGTCTGTAATGAAAAGAGAAATTTTACAGAAAATGATGGAGAAAAAAATTACTGCATTAAGTTTTGAAAATCTAAAAGATGATACGGGGCATAATCCAATTGTTAGAAGTATGAGTGAAATTGCAGGGAGCGCTGTAATGCTAATTGCGGGACAATATTTAAGTAAGGCAAATAATGGAAAAGGGGTATTGGTAGGCGGTATCAGTGGCATTCCACCTACTAAGGTGATCATAATAGGAGCAGGTATTGTGGGTGAATATGCTGCTCGTACAGCATTAGCGATGGGAGCTAGTGTAAAGATTTTTGATAATAGTATTTACCGGTTAAAACGTCTTCAAAATAATATTGGAGACCGTTTATGGACCTCGGTAATTGAGCCAAAAATATTGGCAAAGCAGTTAAAAACTTGTGATGTTGCGGTTGGCGCATTGAGTAGTTCTACTGGCCGAACGCCCATTATTGTTTCAGAACAAATGGTGAGTAATATGCGGCCGGGAAGTATTATTGTAGATGTTAGTATTGATAGAGGTGGTTGTTTTGAAACCAGTGAAGTTACTACCCATGAAAGGCCAATCTTTACGAAGTTTGAAGTAATTCATTATTGCGTACCCAATATACCCAGCGGCTTTGCTCGCACTGCCTCTCAGGCAATTAGCAATGTATTGATGCCTTTACTACTCGAGACTGCAGATGATGGTGGCATTGATCATGCTGTATGGCATAAAGCAAACATTCGAAGTGGTATTTACTTATTCAAAGGAAGCCTTACCAATTATCATTTGAGCGAGCGTTTTGATCTGAAATATACAGACCTTGATTTGTTGATTGCTAGTAGGAGATAAATATTTTTCTAATGATTACAGATAATGGGTGTAGATATTTCTAAAAATTTATTTAGTAGACCAAAAAATTCGGGATAAGCAATTTGACATAATAGTCGTTTGAATGCCCTCGATTAAAATTGCTAGAAATTTGAATTATCAGCTGTTAAAAAATCATGCCTTTTATAGCAAACCTTCGTTTTACATTAGCCTTAATAAAAAGTCCACGATCAAAAAGTAGTAACCGCTCATTCAGAAGCGCCCTCGAATAAAAAGTGCTAGAAATTTTAAATGTCAGCCGTTAAAAAATCAAGGCTGTCTGAGCGAGCACGCCCTTTAAAGTAACTTACTCTACCCGCGAGTTCCTTGATTTTAGTCCGCCGCGGCGGATTGATTTTTTTTGTTACTTTTTTGCATCAAGGCAAAAAAGTAAAAGCACTCTATTCCAAAGGAAATTCAAGGACTACTTAGTACATTATTTATAATTAGCAATACCAATTACTTCATCACAAAAACTATATTCCTGCGGATCATTACTACTAATGATTACCAATTTTTGATGAGTGTGTTCGGTAATAAGTTGATGGTACAGAGAAATTCCTTCCGCGTCTAAATTGGTAGTAGGTTCATCTAGCAGCAATAAAGGTGTTGGGCAAAAGAACGCCTGTGCTAGCTTAAGTCGTTGTTTCATTCCGCTACTGTAATACCTAATTTGTTTCTGTGCAGCCTTTTCTAAGTTGATAACAGAAAGTATATATTCTATTGAATGAGTGAGCGGTTTAAGTGATGCATGGAAGTTTAGAAATTCCGTAGCAGTCATTTCTTCAATCAGTTCTAGGTAAGGTGCTGCGATGGAAAGATGTTGAAAACAATTTTCTTCAATAAGCGGACTTCCATTTAATGTCATTTCAATTTTACCTTCGTTGTGAGAAATTGAACCTGATATTACTTGAAGTAGTGTTGATTTGCCTGAGCCATTAGAACCTGTAATGGCATATTTTTTACCAGATAAAAATTCATATTCAAAGTGACGGAAAATCCATTCTCTGTTAAAGCGTTTACCGGTATTGGTTAGTTTGATATGCATGGGTAATCCTACTCCTATGGGCTCCAAATTGTTTGCAATAAATAGGCGAATTTAAATCTATGAATAAAATATTTTTACTCGCTTATCAGCTCTGGGGCTAAATGATTTTATTCATCATCTACATTTCCCTTGATAAATCTTTTAATGATTCCTCTACCACTGTCTCTAATAAAGGTAACAATCTCATCCCTTTCATCGGTAGCAGGTAATTCTTCCTCAATAAAGTTAAGAGCTTGGGAAGTATTCAAAGATTTATTATAAATAATGCGGTAGATATCTAGTATCTGGTTAATACTATCCAATGAAAATCCTCTACGTTTTAATCCAATAGAATTAACACCTGCGTAACTCAGCGGTGTTCTACCTGCTTTAATATAGGGCGGAACGTCTTTACTTACTAAACTTCCACCGCTTACAAAAGCATGCTGACCTATTTGTACAAATTGATGAATGGCACACATGCCTCCCAAAATAGCAAAATCACCCACCGTTACATGGCCAGCCATCTGGGTATTGTTACTCATGATACAATTATTGCCCACTTTACAATCATGTGCAATATGACTATAAGCCATGATCAAACAATTGTTACCGACCTTGGTTACCCAGCGATCTTTACTGCCTCGGTTGATCGTTACAAATTCACGAATTGTAGTATTGTCGCCGACTTCAACGGTCGTAGCTTCATTGTCAAATTTAAGGTCTTGCGGAATGGCCGCGATTACAGCACCTGGGAAAATGCGACAATTTTTTCCAATTCTGGCCCCTTCCATAATAGTTACATTGCTTCCAATCCAGGTGCCTTCACCGATTTCTACATTTGGGTGGATAACGCTGAAAGGATCAATTTTTACATTGGTCGCAAGTTTTGCATTTGGGTGAATATAAGTATGAGGATGAATCATGGTTATTTTGGAAATTTACAAATGGATCAATTTGATTTAAATCTAATTTCTAACAATCACTTTTACAAAATTGTTTTAAAATCGAGTCATAAAGAGAGGTTAGTTTCTTTTTACCAATTGAGCAGTTAAGTCCCCTTCTGTGCAAAGTTTATTGCCCACATAAACACTTCCACGCATTACACAAATTCCTCTTCTAATAGGTTCAATGAGTTCCATTTTTAAAATCATGGTATCACCCGGGACTACTTTTTGCTTGAATTTACAATTTTCTATTTTTATAAAATAGGTATCATACTTTCCTTCTGGCATCGCATTGATACAAAGGATGCCGCCTGTTTGGGCAAGGGCCTCTACTTGTAAAACGCCCGGCATAACAGGGTTTCCAGGAAAATGTCCTTGAAAAAAGTACTCATTGAAAGTTACATTTTTAATACCTACAATCAGCTTATCTGAAAGTTCGATTATTTTATCTACCAATAAGAAAGGAAATCTATGGGGCAGAGTGTCTTCTATTTGATTTGAATTATACACCGCTGCTTGGTTGGGATCATAGATGGGTATATCCTTGGTGTGTTTATTTTTTTTGATGTACTGCTTTAATTTTTTTGCAAAAGCAACATTACTGCTGTGCCCAGGCCTATTGGCGATGATATGCCCCTTTACTGCATAACCTGTTAGAGCAAGATCTCCAATAATATCTAGTAGCTTATGTCTGGCAGGTTCATTTGGAAAGCGTAATTCAAGATTATTTAGATAGCCTTCACTTTTTACTTCCATTCTTTCTTTTCCGAAGGCTTTCGCTAATCTAGTCATTTCATTGCTTGAGATGGGCTTATCAACTACTACTATTGCATTATTGATATCTCCTCCTTTAATTAAATTATTATCGAGTAGCATTTCTAACTCATGCAAAAAACAAAAAGTACGACAAGGAGCTATTTCTGTT